>JAYYCW010000001.1:0-24705 GCA_036161535.1 Bacteroidota bacterium
TGAGGATATGATACCAAATGAACAAGTAGTCATTACCATCTCTCATGCCGGTTATATTAAAAGAACTTCATTGACAGAATACAGAACCCAAAATAGAGGGGGTGTTGGACAAAAAGCCTCGACGACTAGAAATGAAGACTTTTTAGAACACCTATTTGTGGGAACCAATCACCAATATATGCTCTTTTTTACTCAAAAAGGAAAATGTTTTTGGATGCGTGTATATGAAATCCCAGAGGGGAGTAAGACTTCAAAAGGGCGTGCCATTCAAAACTTAATCAACATTGAACAAGATGACAAAGTCAAAGCGTTTATTTGCACTCAAAATCTTAAGGACGAAGACTATATAAATGCACATTATGTGATTATGGCTACAAAAAAAGGCCAGGTTAAAAAAACCTCTTTAGAACAATATTCAAGACCTAGAACGAACGGCATCAATGCCATTACCATTAGGGAAGGGGATGAGTTGTTGGAAGCCAAATTGACAACTGGTGAAAGTCAGGTGATGTTGGCCCTAAAATCTGGAAAAGCCATACGCTTTGAAGAAGCCAAGACACGGCCTATGGGCCGTGGCGCCTCTGGAGTAAGGGGGATAACCTTAAGACATCAAGATGATGCTGTTATTGGCATGATTTCTGTTAATGACATGGAAAGCAATATTTTAGTCGTATCTGAAAACGGTTATGGAAAACGCTCAAGTTTGGAAGATTACCGCATCACCAACAGAGGTGGGAAAGGTGTCAAGACCATTTCGATAACTGAAAAAACAGGACATTTGGTCTCTATAAAAAATGTTAATGATGAAGATGATTTAATGATAATTAATAAATCAGGAATTGCCATTCGAATGGCCGTGGAAGACTTGAGAGTTATGGGGCGCGCTACACAGGGTGTCAAACTCATTAATTTAAAAGGCAATGATTCCATTGCAGCTGTTGCTAAAGTAATGAAAGAAGAAACTTCGGAAGAAGAAGCATCGATTGTATCTGAAAATAAAACTTCAGAAAACCAATCTAACCCTAGTGATGAACAACCCAATAGCACCCAAATAAAAGAATAAATTAAATCTGATTAATTATGAAAAAACAATTAGTTTTCGGGCTATTTCTATGTTATTTATGCACCGTTACAGCCCAAAAGAAAGAGCTGCGTTCTGCAAATAAAGAGATGGTGAAGGAGAATTATGAAAAGGCTGCTTTGGCAGTTGAAGCTGCGGAAAGCCTATTTGATTCTATGGATGACAAACAAAAAAGTGAGTTTTATTTATTAAAAAGTAAACTTTTTTTAATTGGTGAAAATGTGAGTTCAGAGGCGACTGAAAAATCAATCGAAGCGTTTGAAAAGGTCAATGCACCCTCGCTAAAACTAGCGAAAGATGCCCATTACATAACACTCATAAATCACTTGCTTGACAAAGGTAGCTCTCTAGTTGAAAAAAGTAACTTTTCAGAAGCCACCGGCTATTTTTCTAATGCTTATCGCATTTCAAAAAAAGACACTATTTACCTCTACTACGCTGCTTCAACTTCCGTAAATGCTGGCAATTATGAACAATCACTCTCCATGTACGAAAAATTGAGATCCATGGGATATACAGGAGTTGAAAAATCATATTTTGCTCTAAACAAACTTACAGATATGGAAGAGTCATTTGACAATAAATTATTGAGAGACGCTTCAATAAAGGCGAAAACTCATACCAATCCCACGGAAAAAAATTCAAAATCTAAATATCCAGAGATCATCAAAAATATGGCTTTGATTTACAATCAAATGGGTGAAACAGAAAAGGCTTTGGAGGCCATGCGGGAGGCAAGGTTTGAAAATCCAGATGATCTCAATCTTATTTTAACTGAGGCCAATGTTCATTATTCCATGGGTAATATTGAAAAGTTTAAGAGCTTGTTAGAATATGCGACAACATTGGATTCAGAAAACCCTGAACTTCAATACAACTTAGGGGTCATTGCCGCAGAGGCCAATGATGTCGAAAATGCCAAGAAATATTACAATCGCGCCATTGAATTGAATCCTAAATATGTAAATGCTTATATCAATTTGGCAGCTTTGATTTTGGCACAAGAGGAATCAATTATAAGCGAGATGAATAATTTGGGTAATTCGGCTGCCGATGACCGCCGTTATGATTTACTCCGTGCAAAACGAAAAGATCTTTATTTTGAAGCAATTCCATATTTAGAACAAGCCATTGGTATTGATTCAAGCAACTATCAAGCCGCTAAAACTCTTTCTAATATATATTCTGCTACAGGGGATGATATCAATGCCAAAAAGTACAGAGAAATTTCAGATGGTTTAGCTCAATAAGTTAGATTAAAAAAATTATATTATACAACACTTTTTATAACTTTTAGTTTGTGAGAGTGTTTCCTTGTTTCTACATTAAAGATCCCACTTTGGTCAATTCGGTCGATGCGGACTTTGCCGTGGGCATGAATAATATGGTTGTTTTCCATGATGATACCTACATGAATGATTTCGCCCTCTTTGTTGTCAAAAAAAGCCAAATCACCTGGACTGCTTTCTTCAATAAAACTCAAGACGTCTCCTTGTGTAGCTTGCTCTGAGGCATCGCGTAAAAGCTTGAATCCATTGAGTCGGTACACCATTTGTGTAAATCCAGAGCAGTCGATTCCAAACGGTGTTTTACCACCCCAAAGATAAGGGGTGTTTAGATAGAGTAATGCGGTTTCAATAAGCTTAGTTTTATCTCCCAACCCCACCAATTTATCTCCCTCAAACTGATGCTTAAGTTTGTTTAGGGAATTTAAGATACTGCCCAAGACTATGGGTTGTACGTTCTGATTTTCATCCGTAACAAAATTAACCAAATCGGCACATAAACTTTCTTTTCCAATGCCTATTTCTTTGTAATCCTCCTCCTTTATAAATTGAAATTGTTTGTTGTCAATCCAGCCTTGATAACGGTCAAAACTCAAGCGAATTCGACTCCATTTTTTGCGTTTTTCCAGGACTTTAAAAGATTCTCCATAAAGTACTTGAGAAATCATTTCGCTGAGGTCGGAAGGTTGTTCCCTCAGTGCGACAATGCTATGGTTGCAGAGTCCGTATTGCATATTTAATTTCGTTCTAAAATCAATGCTGAGGCACCACCACCGCCATTGCAAATAGCTGCCGCTCCAATTTTTCCATTATTTTGCTCTAATACACTCAATAAAGTCACTACAATTCGCGCGCCTGAGCATCCTAACGGGTGGCCCAAAGATACAGCTCCCCCATTGATATTAACTTTTGCAGCATCCAGTCCTAAAATCTTAATATTTGCCAGACCAACAACAGAAAAAGCTTCATTAATCTCAAAACAATCGACATCTTTTATTTCGAGTTTTGCTTTTTTTAGAGCCATGGGTAAGGCTTTGGCTGGCGCTACAGTAAACCATTCGGGTTCACGAGCCGCATCTGCATACCCTTTGAGGGTTGCTATTGGTTTTAGTCCCAATTTATTTGCTTTTTCAGAGCTCATTAAAACCACGGCCGCAGCGCCATCATTTATAGTGGAAGCGTTGGCAGCAGTGACAGTTCCGTCTTTTGTAAATGCAGGTCTTAAATTAGGAATTTTTTCAAGTTTTACGTTTGTATACTCCTCATCAATACGGACCACAATGGGTTCTCCTCTTCGTTGTGGAACTTCAACTTCAACCACTTCATTATCAAACTTTCCGTCGCGCCAAGCTATGGCAGAACGCTTGTAAGATTGAATTGCAAAAGCATCTTGGTCTTCCCTTGAAAAACCATATTCAACAGCACAGGCATCTGCGAAAACGCCCATAGCTTGTTGACTGTAAGCATCTACCAACCCGTCTTTTTGCATCCCATCTTCCAATGTCGCTGCTCCAAATTTTTTGGGAGATCGTGCGTGATAATAATGCGGGATTGCACTCATATTTTCCATGCCACCTGCAACGATAACTTCTGTATCTCCGCTAGCAATACTTTGGGCTGCTTGTAAAATACTTTTCATTCCAGAGGCACATACTTTGTTAACGGTTGTACAGGGAACAGTATCGGGGATACCAGCATAAATAGCAGCTTGCCTAGCGGTCGCCTGACCAGCTCCGGCTTGAACGACATGCCCCATTAAAACGGCATCTACTAAATGGGGATTTAGGTTTATTTTTTGCATGGCGCCCTTGATGGCAGCAGCACCTAATCTTGGAGCAGTAACGCTGGATAATGCGCCCATAAAACTCCCAATTGGTGTTCGTGCAGCGGCAACAATAACGACCTTTTTGGACATGATTTGGTTTTTAAAAATTATCAACTAAAGTAATTAATTTTAGAATATGAATGCTCGAATTTTTGGTTTTTATACAATAATGCAGTTCTTTTTAGTACATTTGAATACAGTCCTTTTATTGAGTTTGTTTGATTTTTAATTCTCATATAATTACCAACTAAAAATGAATCAATTTTTAAATCAATTTCATAGAAATCACAACGTTTATTACAAGATTTTCCTCTTTGTTTTAACCACATTTTTAATTGTGTATTTATTTCCAAAAAGTGGGACATTTCGTTACAGTTTTGAAAAAGGTAAACCATGGCAGTCTGAAAATTTATACGCTCCTTTTGATTTTGCGATTCAAAAATCTTTAGAAGAACTTCAAGCAGAAAAAACACTAATTTCCAGCGAATCAAATGTTTTTTTTGAACAGGATACCCTAGTGGTTAATCGCATCAAATCGAGTCTAAAACCAGCCTTTGATCAAACCTTTTTTGAAATTCCTCAGGGACCATTAAAAACCCAATTATACAACCGCTGTATTAACATACTGCAAGCGTTTTATGCCACAGGAGTTCTGTACGAAGAATATAATTTTGTTCCCGAGCAAGTAATTTCTGTTTTGATCAACAACACCCAAACCAAAGCGGTTCCATATGCTCAATTTTACCCTCAAACAGCTTTAAATTTGTTTATTGAATCTAGCGTTAAGGGCACCCAACTTGAAGCTTACCTACCAATGTTTAAAGCTGTTTTATTTGAGCTTGTTGTCCCCAACACTATTTATAATGAGGCCCTAACACAATCGGTTCTAAAAGAACGTTTAGGGCGTATTGCCTTAGTTCGAGGACGGGTAGAGAAAGGTACTTTAATTATTTCCAAAGGGGAGGTGGTACAAGGAGAAAAATATGCAAGTTTAAAATCTTTACAGTCTGAGTATGAGTCCAAAGTTTGGACACAAGCCAACTACGTTTGGATTTTAGCTGCATACACTGTTTTGGTGGCACTTGCCCTACTGATGTTGTTGTTGTTTTTAAGAAAATACCGTCCTGAAATTTTTTCAAACAATACCAAAGTGACTTTTATATTTTTCAATATTACTTTGATGGTACTGATTACCACTACAGTTCTCAATTTTAATTCATCCTATATTTACGTCGTTCCCCTTTGTATTTTACCATTAATTTTAAAAGCTTTTTTTGATGCACGTTTGGGTCTTTTTGTCCATGTGATAACCATCTTATTGCTGGGGTTTGTAGTGGCCAATAATTACGAGTATATGTTTTTACAAATCATTGCAGGAATTGTTACCATTCTAACGGTTTCTGAACTCTATAAAAGAGCAAATTTATTTATCTCTGTAGGTCAAATTACCTTAATTTACATCATTGCCTATTTTGCATTTTATGTTATTCACGAGGGAAATATTCAGGGGCTCAAATGGGAAAATTTTTTACTGTTTATATTGTGTGGCTTAGCAACTCTTTTTGTACAACCTCTTATCTATGCGTATGAAAAAATATTTGGTTTGGTGTCCGATGTCTCGTTGTTAGAACTTTCGGATACCAACAGCCGACTTTTAAAAGAACTGTCAGATAAAGCCCCTGGAACTTTTCATCATTCATTAAACGTCGCAAATTTATCTGAATCATGCGCCAATGAAATCAACGCCAATTCAATGCTGGTTCGGGTGGGTGCCTTGTATCACGATATTGGCAAAATGTACAACCCAACTTATTTTACCGAAAACCAATCTACTGGGATCAACCCGCATGATGAGTTATCCCCTTTTGAAAGTGCTAAAATTATCATAGGACACGTTATAAAGGGTATTGAAATCGCCAAAAAAAATAAATTACCCGATCGTGTTGTCGATTTTATAAGAACCCATCACGGTACGAGCACAGTCCGTTATTTCTACAATAAACAAATGGAATTAAATTCAGAATTTGATTCCAACGATTTCAAATACAATGGTCCTAAACCTTTCAGTAAGGAAACTGCCATTTTAATGATGTGTGACAGTGTCGAGGCAGCCTCCAAAAGTCTTAAAGATCCGACATCTACTAAAATTAATTCTTTTGTAGAGACTGTTATTTCGACGCAAATGGACGCCGATCAGTTTTTAAATGCAAATATTACTTTTAAAGAAATTGAATCTATTAAAAAAGTTTTAAAACACAAGTTGGCAAATATATATCATCTGCGAATAGAATACCCCGAGTAATTGCAAAATCAGTAAATAAAAAATTAAATAAATAGTTTGCGTTCTTGCCAATGAAAAGTTACATTTGCATCCGCAATTTTATCGCATAAGTTCATTAAAAATTGGAGAGGTGCCAGAGTGGTAATGGAGCAGATTGCTAATCTGTCAACGCGCAAGTGTTGCCCGGGTTCGAATCCCGGTCTCTCCGCATTTAAAACAACACGGGGTGTAGCGTAGCCCGGTTATCGCGCCGCGTTTGGGACGCGGAGGTCGCAGGTTCGAATCCTGCCACCCCGACTTCAAGACATGTTCTTTGAAGGGTCGCATAGCTCAGCTGGATAGAGCACCTGCCTTCTAAGCAGGCGGTCCTAGGTTCGAATCCTAGTGCGATCACTGAACTGGAGAATTGATTTATAGGAATTGGTTCTCCATTTTTTATATTTGAAATTTCCTTCGATAAAATCGGGAAAAGCAAATGATATTATTAGTAAATTCCAAGAAAAGAATAATAAACAAAAAATAAAATCGCGAATCAATCAAAACAAAGCACAATCACCTGGCTTACTTTCTCATAAACTATTGTCTTTAGTACACAAAGCTTTTGAACTTGTAATTCAAATATGATGTTTTATTTAACGTATTTTTAACACTTTCCAAGAAGCTGAAGTTTTTGCATTTTTTAACACCAGGTAATAAACTCCAATCTTTAAATAATTTACAAATTCAATTGAGGGAGTGTGGGAGTTGATAATACCATTTTGTTGAACTTTACCCAAGGCGTTATATAAAATATAACGGTATGGTTTTAAAACACCTTTTAAAAATAATTTATTTTTAAAAACAGTATTTTTAATTTTCACATCACATTGAAATTGTGCATCATCAACTGAAAGAAACTCACCATTTTTGGCATTACAGGCCCCGGCATTAGGCGTGTTGTCATCAATGATAGAGTACCCAAAAAAATCTACCGATGGAACAGCCTCTACTGAACTAAATATTTGTGAGTCTTCTGTATTAATGCTTGGCTGGGCAAAAACTCCGCTGTAGGCGGTTCCGGCATTTATGGCGGGGCTGTTGGCGAAGATTTGAAAACCAGCTCCATTTTCTAAAGTTTCATCATAAAAGTCAGGGTCGGAATTTTGTTGAGGTGATACATCTTGATTTATAAATCCATTGTTAATGTTCCCAAAAAAAAGATTGTGACTCATATTTATATTTACGTCTTGATTGTTGAGAAATTGGGTTCCAATTCCAGAGCCATTGATGGCATAAAAAATGTTGTTAAAAATACGTGTATTATTGGCTTTTATATCGATGGCAGTTTCAAAAGCCTCATCAGATGATTTATTGATAACCACTGTGTTGTTGTAAATGTAGCTGTTATTAGATTCATAGCCTGGTACATCACCAACTTTGTTGTTAAGCCAAATTGTATGGTCGCTATTTGACCAATTGGGATTTTCTCTCCATCCGTCGTTTACACTAATGTTAAAGCGGTATACCGCTCGTTCATTAGCGCCTAAAATTTCTACAAACCCTCCTTCGCAGTCTTCCATATAATTGTACTGAACAAAAGTATCAACATTGTGGTGATCGATATGAATTCCGTGAGAGTCAAGAATCCCCTTCGCATTCAAGCATTGGTTGTTTTGTACAACGGTATTGATACAATACCAATTCCATACAGCACTTCCACGGCCGATCATTTTAGCATTAGTTTTGGCACCTGGTTGGTCAAAAATATTATTTTCAATTAAGCAATTTTTAGCACGTGTTGGCAGTACGCAAGTTCCTCCGATTTGATAAAATTCATTTTGTCTTACAATGATATTGGTGTTTCGATAATTAGAGTTGCCAGGCGCATTATTACTAATGTGTATTCCCAGTCGCTGTAAATCAGTAAAGTAAGAATTTTCGATAAGAATATTATTGATATGGTTTTGAAGGTTGTTATTGTTGCTTTTATTACCCCATGGAGACGAAAAAGTCAATCCTGAGACTTTAAATTGGTTAAATGTATCTTGATCACTTGGATCAACCCCGTACAAGGCATAAACATTTTTGAAATTCATATTTCTAAAAGTGAAATTATTCATCACTTCATAGTTTGAATCGTTTATAACATAGATACCGAAACTTTCAAGGTCACTGACACCAGCTCTGGATACAGACCTGTGATTTTGAATCTCTAAGCCATCAAATGTAATATTGTCATTGTTGTTGATTAAAATGGCTTCACGAAAATCACCACCGCCACTTTGGCCAACTTCTCCACTGATTATAGGCTTATTACCCACGCCGTAAGCTGTAATAACAAGGGGGTTTGATTGGGATCCTGAACCATTGACTTCAAAATGTCCAAAAAACGAATCTCCACGCATAAAATAGACAGTATCGCCAGGGTTTAAAACAGTATTGCTGATTTTTTCTAATGTTTGCCATGGCTCAGATTCGGTACCGATATTGGCGTCACTACCGGTAGAACTGCTGATGTAGTATTGGTTCTGAGCGCTGGGACAGCTCAAACCCATAAAACCTAGCATTAAAAAAATACAGCTTTCACGCATTAAAAACTATTTAAAATTACCACCATTCATCTTTGGACAAACTTGGAAAAATACAATCAATCAAATCTGCACTCCATTCATTCCATTTGAACTGCATGTCTTTTAAGCGATCTTTATCCATTTCTATTAAGTTGGTGGTTTCAACATTGTCTTTTTCTAAGTTATAAAGCGCTTGAGGATCATTTTTTTTGTTTTTCACTAATTTTTGGTTGCCTTGTAAAACCGCCATAGCATTGGATTTAATTTTTCGCCAAAATAAATAGTCATGTGGCTCTGAGGTATCTTGACCCTTTAAGAACGGGATTAAATTGACTCCGTCGAGTTGGCGATCATTTTCAATAGAAATATTATTTTGAGCTACAATTGTAGCCATTATATCAAGTGATGAGATGTTTTTATTATAGGTCATTCCAGCAGGTATACTACCTTTCCATTGCATGGCAAATGGGACTCGAATTCCACCTTCAAATAAGTCACTTTTACGTCCCCGAAGTGGGCTATTGATAGATCCATTATTTTTTGCACCGCCATTATCAGATAGAAAAACGACAATGGTATTTTTTTCAATTCCATGCGTTTTTAGTGTTTTTAAGATTTGCCCAACACCGTCATCCACAGCACTCACCATGGCGGCATAAGTCTTTCTTTTGGGATCTTCAATGTGATCAAATCGGGATATGTATTTTGGGGTAGCCTGAAGTGGACTGTGAGGCGCGTTATAAGCCAAGTAAAGCATAAAGTGTTGGCCTTTAGATGCTTGTTTGTCAATGTATTTTACTGCAGCATGGCTTAATTCGTCGGTGAGGTAGTTTTCGATTTCAACAGTTGTTCTATTTTCTATAATTTTTGTTGAATACCACTGCCACTTTCTTTTTACTTCAGTTAAATCTTTAATATTCAATTTCTCTGGTAGGTAATTGTGTCCACCCGATAAGAAGCCGAAAAAATAATCAAAACCTCTTTCTAAAGGATGAAATCTTGGGTGTGTTCCCATGTGCCATTTTCCTATTATGGCATTGTTGTAATTGGCTTTTTTTAAAACTTCAGCAATAGTTTCTTCATCTGTTGGAAGACCTGCAGTTGGGTCGTTTGGATTGATTGATGGGTTGTCTGAGAACCCAAATCTACCTTGGTAACGACCTGTTAGAAATCCCGCACGGCTGGGACCACAAACAGGGTAAGATACATAGCCTCTGGTGAATTTTACACCATTCTTTGCGATGGCATCAATATTTGGCGTAGGAATATCTGTACAGCCATTGAAGCCAACGTCCGAGTAACCTTGATCGTCGGTCATAATGACGATGAGGTTTGGAGGTATATCTTGAGCTTGAATTGTGGCAATGTTTAAAATTATAATAATACCAAGAACTTTTTTTAAAAACATCATTTTAAACTTGAGTTTAAAAAAGACAATCAAATTTTAAATCTATTGTCTTAATACATTAAAAAATCAATTTTAATAGCCAGGATTTTGAACAAGATTTGGGTTGATTAATAATTCTGAAGCTGGTATGGGCCACCGAATTTCAAAATCTGAAAATTGATCTTGTGGATTTCCTGAGTTTGACCATGATGGTTGTGTTACCCTGATACCCTGTTGGTATTTACCAAACCGCACTAAGTCATTTCGTCTCCATCCCTCTAAACAAAGTTCTTTCCTTCGTTCACTTAAAATTTCATTTGCATTGGTTTCCAAATCGGCCAAAACCATGTCTTGCGCAATAGTCTGTGGCATAACAACTCCGTCTGGGAATTGTCTTGCTCTAGAGCGTAAAAGGTTCACTGTATTATCAATGTCAGCCTGGGTTAGTATTCCTTGACCGTTTTTGGCCTCAGCGTACATTAATAGCACGTCTGCATATCGAATGTAGGGTTGATCAAAAGGGGTGTCGGTGCCCCAATTGCTAGGTCTAATATTGTGCCATTTCCAAGGCTTCCAAGTGGGGCGCCTCCAAGCGATTTGAGTTTTTCTAGCCGTTGGATTGTACATTCCATCCTCAGCAGTCCACTCTTGTGGCTCATTAACTCTGTGTTTTGCAATATTGTTGCGACAACGGATGTCATCTTCTTGGTACCCTTGTGCAAAGGGATAATTATTTCTAGCCCCCCATGTTCCACTACCACCATTAGCATTGGATTGACTGTCCCCCGCTAATTCCCAATTGATAAACCAATTATTACCAGCTTGGCCGCCATTTTCAGTGGCGCCCTGAGGGCCATAAAAAGTACCGAGTTTACCACCCTGGTTCAATCCGGGACCGTCAAAACCGATTGCGAAGACCATCTCATTATTTTGTTCATTATCAATACTAAAAACATCAGGATAGTGTGGTTCTAATTGGTAAACTCCACTGTCAATGACTTCTTGAAGTTTAAGTTCCGCTAGTTCAAATTTGTCCGTTTCAAAAAGTGGAAATCCAGTCATTTGCAAATAGACTTTTCCGAGCAACGATTGGGCTGCTCCTTTGGTTGCTCGTCCTGCTCCCTGTCCCGTTTCGAGTACTGACTCAGCAAACATTAGATCTTCCACGATAAGTTCATAAACCATCTTTGTATCAGCATTGTCGATGCTGCCATCTTTATTGTTATCTTGCGAAACGTAAAGATCATCTAAGTCTGTTGTTTCCGTACTCAGCAGGGGAATATTTTCCCATGAAGATACCAATGCAAAGTATAGCGCCGCTCTTAAAAATTTTGTTTCCCCTATTAGTTGGTTTTTTCTTAAATCACTAATTTGATCTTCAGTCATTGCTGAAACGCGGTCAATGGTACTGTTAATTTTATTTACAGAAATGTAAAGACCTTCCCATATGTTTCTGATGGTTGAATTTGATGGGGATAATGAATGCAAATATATTTGCTTGGGGTCAGAACCCCAATTGGGGACTACGATTTCATCGGCTCCAAGGGTCCCCCACATACTTAACCAGCCGTCATATCCAGTAGCAAGTACTCGAACAGCGTCATATGCGCCAATGACATAAATTTCAGCACCTTCTTCATTTATTAATAATTGTTCAGGGTTGGTAAAATTTGTTACTTGTTCTTCTAAAAATTCTTTTTCGCAACCCGTAGTGAAACCTAAAAAAAGTAGTGTAAAAAGTAAAATTAATAATGGTTTTTTTTTCATGATTCTTGAAATTTAGGATTAAAATCTGGCATTGATTCCAAATCTGATTGTTCTTGATCTAGGATAGGAATCTGCATCCAGTCCAGGGGTCAATTGATTTCTACCGACGCTGACATCAGGATCCCAACCACTGTATTTCGTCCATACATAAACGTTGTCCATGGCAGTGTAGAAACGAAGTGATTTTAATCCCAATGATCTAGCGGTTTTGTTTTTTAGTTTGTAACCTAGCGTAATATTGCTAAGACGTAAATATGATCCATCTTCAATAAATCTAGAATAAGCGGCTGAATTAAAATTACCGCTTGCTCCAGTATTAAAAGAAGTGAGCGTGTTGGAGGGGTTTTCAGGCGACCATCTATCATTAACAATAGCAAGCTTGTTATTCCACGGGTTTGCGGTGTTAGATCCTTTTTTGATATTCTTGTTGTAGATATCATTACCATAAGACCATTGAGTCTGAAAAGAAAAATCAAAATTTTTGTATTTGATATTATTGCTGAAACCTCCAATATGTATAGGTAATGTATTTCCTATGATACGTCTATCTTCATCATTTATAATACCATCGGCTGCGTCGGCTATACCATCTCCATCCGTGTCAACAGTCAATTGATCTTTAAATTTGGTCATTCCTGGGCGGTAAGTGCCATCTTGTACCAAGGAATTTCTAACAACTCCTTCTTTAAGATTGTAAATATTAACAGAATACCAATTTTCGGTTCCTGTGACATTAGAATATAAAAACTCCGCGGCTTCGGCATCCGACAAGCCGTCAAATTCTACGAAATCGCTGTAATTGTATACTCCGTCATCTTCTAGGCCAAAAATTGCACCCAGAGACTGCCCAACTCTAACAACGTAGTCATTTTGTATTTGATTGTCTCCAATAGCTGTTACAAAAAATTCTTGGGCATCCCCTAAATCTAATATTTTATTTTTGTTAAAACTAATATTGAAATTTGTATTCCAAGTGAAGTTTCTGGACTGAACCACAGCTGCGTCTATGGCAAATTCAAAACCTCTGTTTTGAACTGACCCAATGTTTACGAATCTTGTTTCATAACCCGATGTAACCGGAAGAGGTACGTCCAAAAGCAAATCATCCGTTGTTTTGTTATAATAATCAGCTTCAATATTAACTCTGTTATCTAACATAGACAATGAAAGTCCAAAATCTGTTTGAGTGGTTGTTTCCCAAGTCAAATCTGGATTTGAAAGACGGTCAATTGAAGCTCCTGTCACCAAGCTATTACCGTTAAAAATATAATTTGAAAAACCAGCTCTTGAAAGTGATAGATATGACCCAATTGCGGTATTTCCTGTTTCTCCATAGCTGCCTCTTAATTTAATGACATCAAATAAGTTACTATTCAATACGTTTTGCTGGGATAAATTAATTGCAGCACCTACAGAGGGAAAAAATCCCCATTTATTTCCTGAGGCAAATCTAGAAGAACCATCAAATCGTGCACTTGCAGTTAAAAGCACAAGGTTATCAAACCCATTAAATTGTACCCTTGAGAGATAAGATTCCAAGGAAGAACTTATCGCGTTTGAAACCGTCGGTTGTGTTTCCAATGCTGAAACTAAAGCATCTAAATTTACATTGTCAATATCAAATCCTGAGGATCTAGATTGTAAATATTCATTTTTGTTTTGTTGATGTTCAGCCACCAAACTAGCATTGATGCTGTGAGATCCAAAATTTTTATTGAAATTTAAATTTTGTTCAGTCACAATACTGGAAGTGTTACCAAAATTTGTGATGGCTTGCCCACCTACAGCTCTAGCCCAGCCAAATCGATCACTGTAAAAGGCTTTATTCTTAGTATTAGATGCAAATCCTCGGATTGATGATTTAAAAGTTAAGTTTTCGTTTAACTTATATTCAAAAAAGGTATTAAATCTAGCCTGAAAAGTAGTTCCAGTATTGATATTTTCGTTTAACATTTTTAAGGGATTATTTAGATCACCGTTCTGATTGGCAATCATTCTTCCATCTTCATCGTATTCAATACCCTGAGCAATTTCTTCATCAATCATGTCTTGCTGCTGACTTCGAATTGGCATGACTGGGCTGAAAAGAGCAGCACTCGTAACAACACCTGCTCTACCTTGTCCATTATTTGATGCAGCGGTAACGACCCCACCCCTTAATGTGTAGCCAACATTTGTATTAATACCTAATCTAATTTTATTATCAATTTTTTGGGTAACATTAAGATTTAATGTATACCTTTCAATTTCAGAGGTTCGAATAATTCCCTCACCATCTAAATAAGAAAAAGAAGCAAAATAACTTGAGTTATCAGAGCCACCACTGGCGGACAGCCTGTAATTGTTTGTAATAGCAGTTTGCGTGATAATGTCTTGCCAATCGTCTACGAAGAGAATGGGATTATCCGCAGAAACTCCAACATAATCTGTATCAAGCACACCATCACCATCCGAGTCAACAGTGGGTACTCTGTAGCTCTGGGCTAGGTATTTTTTTTGAGATGTTAAATCGGGAGACCATGGCTGAAAATCATTTCTGTAATCTATAAATTCCTGAGGTGTCAAAACATCTAATTTATTAGAGAGTCTTGAAAAACTGGTGAAGGAGTCAAAATTTAAATTCATTCTTCCTTTTTTCCCTTTTTTAGTTGTAATAATTATGACTCCGTTGGCCCCTCTGGACCCATAGATAGCTGTTGCCGATGCATCTTTTAAAACGTCAATAGACTCAATATTGCTTGGATCTAATGTCGAGAGTGGACTGGTTGTACTATTTCCCAAGCCAGTTGAAGTTGTTATGGCACTCCCAAGGATTGGAAAACCATCAATTACATACAAAGGGTCGTTACTAGCGTTAATTGAAGTACCACCACGAATCCTTATCTTTACAGCTGAGTCCGGACCACCTTCTGAAGAAACTATTTGGACGCCAGACATTCTCCCAGCTAGAGCACCCTCAAATGAAAGCGTTTGTATTTTATTGATTTCTTCAGATTTTATAGACGAAATTGCACCTGTAAGATCTTTTCGCTTAGTCGTGCCATATCCAATGACTACTACCTCATCAAGCTTTGCTGCATCTTCAATCAATTGAACATTGATTAATTGCTGTCCTTTGACCTCAACTTCCATTGTTTTGTATCCGACATATGAAACAATAATAGCATCATCGGAATTAACTAAAAGTTCATAAAAACCATCAAAATCTGTGACAGTTCCGTTTGAACTTTCTTTGACAACAATGCTCGCACCAGGGAGAGGCATGCCGTTGTCTGTGACTGTTCCTTTGATTTTAATTTTTTGTGCCGAAACTGTTAGGAGACCCACAAATAAAAAAAATATGGTTAGGGGCGTTTTTGAAAAAATTTTATGCTTATTCGTCATAATATTTTTTGATAAATTATTGATGATGGTTGTGAAATATTGCTTAATATACAAAAATGATATTAAAACTATCACTCTGATAAAGCCAAGTTTGATTTTAAATTAACATATATTGTTCAAAAATTATCCAAATTTTAGATAACAATGTTAACTTGCGTTTGTTTATTGATAACCATTGAATATCATTTACTTTTATTAATTCTGAACTTTGGTTTATTTTAAATACAATTTATGAAAAAGCGCTTTACGACTTTCGGCCTCATCGCTTTATTTATAGTGTCAAATTATGTTTTTTGCCAATCGGGGCAAGGCCTTGAAAAATTGAGTTTAGATGGCAACTGGGAGGTTATTTTTGACGACAAAAACCTTGGAGTGATTGAAAAATGGTATTTGAAAAAAAATTACGACACTCACCCCTCAAAACAAATTATTTCTGTGCCGTCGGCTCTGGAACTTACAAGCAAAGACTACGAAGGAGTTGCTTTGTATCGCAAACAATTTTTGATTCCCGATGATTGGAAAGATCAGATTATTGAAGTCCATTTTGAGGCGGTTAATTACAAAGCAGAGCTTTGGTTAAATGATGAAGTGGTTGGCTTCCACGAGGGTGGATACACGCCATTTAGTTTTAGAATTGATAAACTTTTAAAAAGAGGTGAGGAGAATCAGCTTGTGGTTCGAGTCATCACTCCAATTATACTTACTGATAAAAACATTGATGGTTTAGGAAGGCAAGAGGTCCCAATGTGGCGAGGCGCCATCAATGGGGGTATTTGGCAGTCTGTTTGGCTATCGAGAAAGGCATCAATTAATCTTAAAGACGTTTTTTTAGAACCCAATATTAAAAGTAAATCACTAAAAGTCAACTTAGAAATCTTTAATCACAAGGCAATGCCTTTGGATGCAAGTTTACAAATTGATATTTTCTCTCAGGACAACCAGCTTGTTTTAACGGCCGAAAAATCTATTGCTTTGGACCCTGGAAAAACCAACTTAAAACAAAGATTATTATTCAAAAACATTAAACCTTGGGATATTAACAATCCATACTTATACACTGTTGAGATAAAACTTAAATATGCTGGTAAAATTTCAGACCAATGGAGTCATAAATTTGGTTTTAGAGAGTTTACAGTTCAAAATGAGGAATTTTATTTAAATGGAAAACCCATTTATTTGAAAGCGGCATTTTTTGAAGGCTTATATCCAGTTGGATTGGCCTATCCCGATTCCAAAGAGATGGCTGTAAAGGAAATAAGATTGGCTAAAGAAGCAGGATTTAATATGATCAGGCCTTGGAGAAAACCCCCACCTAAAATGTGGTTGGAACTCTGTGACGAAATGGGTATTTTGGTCGTTGGCAGTCTTGCTGTAGAGTGTATGTACCGACCCATTTCTACCCCTCGGCTACCTTTTGTCGTTGAAAATGAACTTAGAAAAACGATTTTAAGTAATAGGAATAGAACGTGTATTGTTCAGTGGGAACTCTTTAATGAAATTAATAGACCTATCTTGGCACAAATGCTCAATGAAATGTCCGTTTTAGCTAGAGAACTAGACCCTTCTCGTATGATACTTGATGAGTCTGGAGGTTGGGGAGCGGGCGCCAACATATATTTGCCTTACAAGAAAACTCCGACAAAATTTAATGACATTCACCATTACAGTGGATCACAAGTAAATCAAGAAGAGTTTGATGGCTATTTAGCCACTGGAAAAACCAAAGAGGAGATAAAAGCACTCAATTTATTAAAAAATAAAGGCTACGGCAAGAATGTGGTTGCTGGTATTATGTCTTATATTTCTGAACTAGGTTATGGCAGCACCCCGAATTTAGTTCAAAATAACATTATATTTTCAAAAAAAGGGAATCCCATCTCAGCACCAAGTCGATACCATAAAGCCTTAGACGACAGTTATGAAAAGGCTTTAAAGAAAGTTGGATTTGATAAAATTTACCCTTCCACTGAGGCCCTTTATTTAGAACAACAAAAAATGCATGGTATAGCCAACAAGCGAATGATTGAAGCCTCACGTTTAAATAACAGTATTAAAGGTTATTGTGTACATGCCCTTGTCGGCGGTGATTGGGTAATTGGAGCGGGGCTTCTGGATTTATGGCGAAACCCCAAAACATTGACCTATGAAATGACAAAAGCGGCCAATCAGCCTGTGACAACTCCCATAAGGATAATGCCCAGAAATGTTTATAAAGACCAGGGTTTTAATTTAAAGATTTTTGGCGTTAATGAAATGGATTTAGATAATGTCAAGGTCTTAATTGAAATTGTAGATGACGCACAAAAGATTATTTATAGCGAAACTTTTGTTAGAGATTTTAAGACAGGAATTTCTACAATTTTAGAGAAAAAAATATCGAGTGCAGACATGTTGGGAGCTTATCAAGTACAACTAACATTGTTTGATGGCGAAAAAAAATTGAGCAATAATGTTGAAAATTTCAATGTTTTTAGTGCGGAAGGTTTATCAGTGTCACCCAAGTCAATCGCGGTACACGACCCTGAGGGTACACTTTCAAATTTTTTAACATCAAAAGGCATAGATTTTGTTCTTTTTGATGCCAACGTTGATCCAAAAATACCCCTTTTAGTAGGCCTTTCCAAAAACAAAAAACAGTATGATTTAGACGCTGAGATCATAAGGAACTTTGTTAAAAAAGGCGGCTATGCTGTTTTTTTTGAAGTGAAAGGGGAAAACTCTAAAAATTCTAACAGGGATTTAAAAGAGATTTCAGATAAGGGTTTGCCCACTCAGGCCCAAATTTTAGGAAAATGGCCAACCTTGGGAGGTTGGGCTGCAAAATCTCATATAGTCACGGACCATCCAATTTTTGAGGGCTTACCATCAAACCAAATCATGCATGGGGTTTATGAAAATATTCATCCGGTTTCTTCGATGGCAAAACAAGAGGGGGTTTATATTGCAGGTCTCATTGGTTATGATCACTTTCCAAACAATGACATTATGGTTCGACACTACAATGGCCCAGGGGAAGTCTGGTGGGCTGCTGATGTATTAGAGACACGTATGGGCCAAGGAAAGATGTTGCTGTCTACATTGCAGATAATCAACAATTTAGGAAAGGACCCCGTAGCAGATAAAATACTTTTTAACATCATTAATTATTTAACTCATAATCCCTAAATTTTTTAAAATGTCAATAAAACAACTGCTTCTTTTTTTTGGGCTTTCTTTTTTTCAATTTTTTCAAGCCCAAATTCGCTTACCAAAACTCATAAATGATGGGATGGTTTTACAAAGGGATGTACCAATTCAAATATGGGGTTGGGCAGCCCCATCAGAGGCCATTAGCATAAAGTTTATAGGAAAAACTTACCAAGCCCAAGCCAACTCAAATGGCGAGTGGCAAATTCCCCTACCATCTTTACCCCACGGAGGACCTTATAAAATGATTTTAAAAGCTTCTAATACTATTGAACTCAAAAATATACTTGTTGGGGATGTTTGGGTAGCCTCTGGGCAGTCTAATATGGCTTATGAAGTCTTTAAATCAAAGCGCCTTTACAGTCGTGAAATTCAAAACGCAAAAAACCCATACATAAGACATTTTTTAGTACCAAAGGAGGCTAGTTTTAATGAAGAAAAAATGGACCTAAAATCTGGAAATTGGAAGTCTTTGAATCCCAATAACATTGAAAAATTTTCTGCCGTAGCCCATTTTTTTGCAGAAAAAATTTATGACGAGAATCAAATTCCTATTGGAATTATAAATTCAAGTCTTGGGGGCTCACCGGCGCAAGCTTGGATGACTGAAAGTGCATTAAAGTCATTTCCTGAATATTATGCGGAATCTCAAAAAATGAAAAATAAGTTTTATGTTGATTCTATTGAACTAAAGAACAAAAGTCTCAGAAAAGAATGGCTTGAAAAAGCTAATAAAACCGATTTAGGTCTTCAAAAAAATTGGATAGCAACCGACTATGAAGATTCAAATTGGTCTGACTTTGAAGTTCCTGGCCTCTGGTTATCTAAAATAGGTTATAAACAGGGCGTTTTTTGGTTTAGAAAAAAAGTATTTATAAACGATTTTGAAAAACAATCCCCCGCTGTTCTAAACCTTGGCCGTATATCAGACGCAGATCAAACTTATATCAATGGCCAACTTGTGGGTGGGACCGCGCATAAGTATCTTGAACGCATTTATGATATTCCTAAGGGAATTCTCAAAAAAGGAGAAAATATCATTACTGTGAGAGTTCTTTCTTACCGCTTCAATGGAGGTTTTTTAAAGGGAATGTCCAGAAATTTAACCCTTGGGAATAAATCATACGATTTGAATAATGCTTGGAAATTTAACACTGGAACTGTTGTAGAAATGTTACCAAAGCCTTATCAGTTGCATTGGGCTTCTTCTGGGCTATACAAGCATATGATTGCCCCCCTAACTAATTTTCCTATCAAGGGTGTAATTTGGTATCAAGGAGAAGCAAATGTAAAAAATGCAGCTGAATATGATCGCTTATTTCCAGCCTTAATTTCCGATTGGCGAGAACAATGGGGGCAAGGTGATTTCCCGTTTTTATTTGTACAATTGGCCAATTATATGAAACAAAAACAAAGCCCCACCCAAAGCGGATGGGCGCGCTTGAGAGAGGCCCAATCTAAAACGTTAGACTTGAACAATACAGCGATGGGAATTACCATTGATATTGGAGATGCCAATGATATACATCCCAAGAATAAAAAAGATGTAGGTTATCGTCTAGCATCACAGGCCCAGCGATTGGTTTACAATCAACAAAAAGGTCCAAATCCCCCAGCCTACAAAGCAATGAAGGTAATTGATGGAAAAATCAAAATTACTTTTTCTAACCCTAATTCCATAGCAGTTAAAGACGGAACTTTATTAAAAAATTTTGCAATTGCTGCTAAAGACAAAAAATTTGTTTGGGCCGAAGCCAAATACCATAATAATGAAGTTATTGTATGGAATGAGGCGATTGATGTTCCTGTTGCCGTACGTTATGCATGGGCTGACAATCCAGGATCAATAAATTTTTATGACATTAAAGGGATGCCAGTCTCTCCATTTCGAACCGACGAATGGTAAATATTTTTTATTCTCATCAAATGTATTTCATCAAAAAAATTCTGTTTGTTCAACTACTTATTTTCTGTTTGAGCATTCACGCTCAGAAAAATTATTATATATCGAATTCATTGGGAAGTGATTCCAACAAAGGCCATAAATCAAAACCCTGGAAGAGTTTAAATCAAATAAGCAAACAAAAATTAAAACCAGGAGATACGGTATTTTTTAAAAGCGGAGACACCTTTAATGGTCATTTTGTTTTAAATGGATCCGGCAGTCCATCTAAACCAATTGTAATCACGTCATATGGTGAAGGTAACAAACCAATTATTAGCGGTGAAGTGGG
The DNA here is from genome assembly GCA_036161535.1 of Bacteroidota bacterium. Lineage (GTDB taxonomy): Bacteria > Bacteroidota > Bacteroidia > Flavobacteriales > Flavobacteriaceae > UBA3537. The sequence goes on from JAYYCW010000001.1 coordinate 20,981, forward strand.
CCAAAGTGGAGGTGGTGATTTTCGGGAGGCGGTTTTTATAAACAACCAAGACAATATGATCTTTGATGGTTTAGAGATTCAAAACAATCGCACAACGCAGAGATATGGTGTTGGTAGTACACAAAGTTTTGGTATAAATATTTATAACACTTCTAAGCAAACCATGGATAATTTTATTTTTAGAAATATGACTTTCAAAAAGGTATATGCGCTGTCTTACGTAAACCCAGTCAATCAAAACGCCTTTAATAAGTTTGAAGTTACTGCCATTCGTTTCAGCTCTGATTGGAACAAAGCCAATATCAATAATGTATTGGTAGAAAATTGTTTTTTCACTGATCTGCAGCGCTTAGGAGTCCATATAAAACACGCCAAGGGAAACAATGGGCAAGACAATAGGCAAACAAATTTTATTTTTCGGAACAATGAGTTTTATAAAATAGGGGGGACCTGCATTTTACCTTCTCGCACTCGAAATTGTTTAATCGAGTATAATATTTTTAACCAACCAGGAGCCAAAACAAATGCCAAGATGATTGGTCGTGGAAGTGCTGTTTGGAATTGGCACAGCGTAAATACTATGGTGCAATACAACCAATGCATTGGAATCAGAGGTATTTTAGACTCCCACGGAATCCATATCGACCACCACAATGTGGATACTGTAGTACAATACAATTATATGGAGGACTGCGAAGGCGGTTTTGTGGAAATTTTAGCTGGAAATGAACGGGCTATCTACCGATTTAACATCAGTCGAAATGATGGATGGCGAGACAATCCCAACTGGAAAAACAGCAATCATACTCTGTGGATTAACAATTTAATCAATCGAAAACCAGCTCCCATTTCAAAGGATAGTTATATTTATAACAATACTATTATTATAGACCTTAAAGAAAAGCCTTATCAAACTTCCATTGATATAAAAGGATCGGGAACAAGGCTTTTTAATAATTTATTTTTTGCAATCAATGGTTCAGGAATTGGTAATAAACAAATGGTTTTGCAGGACCCCTTACTGCTTATGAGTCACAATTATTTTTATGGAGATATTTCAAAAGCTTTTGTTAGCAAAGACCAAAATAAAAAAGCAGTTCATCAACTCTCAGATGGAATCGAGGGCGAAATTAATAATTTACAGCAACTGAGCAATGCAGGGATTCCTTTTAAAAGTAAATTTGATCACCCCCGCTTTCCAGTGGAATCATCCTCAATTTTTTCGACTGTGGAGGCCATCCCCACCCAAGATATTTTTGGACAATCCATTGCCACTGATATTGCGCCAAATATTGGCGCCAATAACGCAAAAACAATGGGGATTTCTTTAGGGGATTCAAATATAAGTATTGAAAATCCACTGGCCGTTGGGACCATCAAACTTGCAGGAGTCAAAAGTGCTTATAAATATTTATTAACTGACATCATTGGCAGGGTTCAACAAGAGGGGAACATTGACCAAACCCATTCTCAAATTATTCTTGAAAAAGACTTGGTTCCAGGGCTCTATACATTGATCATTTCCAAAGACAGTCGTACTTTTTCTGGAAAATTAGCGCTAACACATTAAAAATAATTTTTATGGATCAGTCTTTGGCAACCGTTGTTCTACATTTGTTATTTAAGTTCAATTTGTTCCACCTTTGAGCTGGCAGAACCAATCTCATTTTTAAAAGCTTTTATCAATTCGTTGAGTTTTTCGGCTTCTAGTTCTGCAAGATTATTTTGTTGGCTTAAATCATATTTTAAGTTGTAGAGTTGGTAGGTTTTTGAATTTCCTGTTTCAATATTCACTTTTTCGAGAACTTCTGGACCTTTATAGGGAGGAATCATAACCCAATCTCCCATTTTAAAGGCTGTTCTAGTGGTGGCTTCAATGATGAGTGTTTCTCTTCCTAAATCCGATGTTCCAGAGAACACATCCCATAATTCTTGACTGTCAGGCGCTTTGGCGTCACTGCCAACCAGTGATGCTATAGAAGCAAATAAATCCAATTGACTGACGAGTGCATTAGAAACTGCTGGCTTGATTTGCCCTTTCCAATGGGTTATAAAGGGGACTCGTGTTCCCGCCTCAAAGAGGCTGTATTTACCGCCGCGTAATACTCCCTTGGGCGTATGATTTCCTAATTTTTCGACGGCCTCATCATAATAACCATCATTTAAAACAGGCCCATTATCGCTTGAGAAAACAATCAAAGTATTTTCTAGAAGTCCTTCATTTTCAAGGGTTTTCATAAATTCCCCTACGCACCAGTCTGCTTCTACAATGACATCCCCCCTGGGTCCCATTCCTGAACTACCCACAAACCTTGGATGTGGGGTTCTTGGTACATGTGGCTGTTGCATCGCATAGTATAAAAAGAAGGGCTCGTTTTTGTGTTTTTTTACATAGTCTTGTGCCCTTTTTAAAAAGTGATCTGCCATATCAATATCACTCCATTTCGCATCCGCACCTCCCTTCATAAACCCAATTCTTGGAATACCATTGACAATACTGCTGTTGTGTCCATGGTGCCATTTCATGCTCAGCAGTTCTGGGTTTTCGAGCCCAGTAGGTTCGCCTTCAAAATTTTTCCGGTAACTGACCTCAATAGGGTCTTTGGGATCCAATCCCACAACCATACCATTTTCGATATAGACTGTTGGGACCCGATCTTGTGTAGCAGCCATAATATAAGAATAGTCAAACCCCACCTCATTGGGCCCAGGTTTTATGGCTTGATTCCAGTCTACATTTCCAGATCCTAGACCCAAATGCCATTTGCCCACAATGCCAGTGTGATAGCCTTTACTTTTAAGCATTTTAGGCAGTGTAACTTGAGCAGTATCAATGATTAGTGGCGCAGTACCCCCTAATATTTTAGCGCGTTTATTTTTCCATGGATAAATACCCGTCAACAAAGCATAGCGACTGGGTGTACATGTGGCAGAACTTGAAAATCCGTTAGTGAAGCGAACTCCACCGTTGGCCAAAGCGTCAATATTGGGTGTTTTTATTTCAGTTGCACCATTGGCAGCAATATCACCATAGCCCAAATCATCTGTATATATAATTATTATATTTGGTTTTGAATTTGTACTCTCGCTTTTAGATTTATTTAATAAGTTTTTTTGGCATGAAGTATTTAGTATAAAGGTTGATAAAATGGTAATCGTTATGGCTTTTTTGAAATGCATATAAACTAATTTTTAGATTGTTTGCTTGTAAAGTAATGGCAAAAAGTTAAAAAAAAAACATAACAAATTAACAATCCTTATTCAATAATTACCACAGCTTATTGAATTTAAAGTCTAATTTTATGAGTTAAAATTCGTGGATAATTTGATAAAATTTGTTTTGAATGAGCTTATCATAACTTTAACTTTACAACTGTTGTTCACAAATCTTTTTAAGGTAAATAAAAAATATAAACATGACAATTCAAAAAAAGGCACTCTCAATTGGACTTTTATGTCTTTTTAATTTTTCTGTATTTTCTCAAAATAGCAAAACCAATGTGATTTTTATCGTTTGCGATGATTTAAATGATTATCAGGGAGCTTTCGGGGGACACCCTCAAATTAAAACACCCAATATTGATAAGCTGGCTAGTTCTGGGGTTCGATTTGTCAACGCCCAATCCAATGTCCCTGTCTGCTCACCCTCAAGAAATAGTTTTGTGACTGGGGTCTATCCTCATACTTCTAGAGATTTTGGCTGGACCGATTTAAAAGAACAAACA
>JAYYCW010000002.1:0-12935 GCA_036161535.1 Bacteroidota bacterium
ATCTATAGCAAGTTTATAATTCCCACTCATTCCCATCGATATAATTTTAAGATTTTTTCGCTCTTTTTTTAGCTGATTAAAGTTGGATTTTAGGGTTTTAAATTCCTTTGAAATTTGAAGCTTATCTGTTGTAAAACTTGCCATCCCCATCAATCCAACAATTCGAATATTTTTTAAACTTTGAAAGGTTTCTGAACCGAGTAAGGCTTCAGCCTCTTTTATTGACAATCCAAATTTAGAAGTCTCCCTAGCAATTTTAATTTGCAGAAGACATTTGATAACCCGATTGTGTTTTTGAGCTTGTTTGTCAATTTCTGTCAATAATTTGAGGCTATCTACTCCGTGAATCAAATCCACAAATCCAGCCATATATTTGACTTTGTTGCGCTGCAAGTGTCCAATCATATGCCATAGTACATCGTCTGGCATTAGATGGTATTTCTCTACCATTTCCTGAACCTTATTTTCTCCAAAAACACGTTGACCCGCTTTATAGGCTTGCATTAAATCGCCCAGGGGTTTTGTTTTGGAAACTGCTACCAAAGTTACATGAGGTGGCAGAGAAGACGTTATTTGATCAAGATTTTCTCTTATTGTCATGTCAAAACTCATAAATGGTCAGGCATTTTATAAGGTAGTTTATTCAAAATATTTTTGATTCATATCTTTTATATCTGATGGATAATATCTATTTTCGACTTTTTTAAATTGATCTACCCAATCATAAAAGTTGTCTAAATATAGGTTTTTAGTAAAAACCAAAGCTTCATAACTAAAATAATACAAAGGATGGTTTGCTTGCTGTAGTGCATTTAGGTATTGTAGTGAATGTAATGATTCCTCTTCCCAATTTCTTCGTGAACCCCATCTTTTTTTTCGGGAATTATGAGAACAATTTATTTCCCTCACAGCCCAAATAAATTTACAATCATATAATTGAATCCACTTTTCTATTGGTGGGTACATACTACTAAAGGGTAATGAACGATGACAAATTAATACACCATTAATATCTCCTACAGGTTTAGTAAATCCGTTTGTTTTATCCGCCAATGGATGTTCGTTGTCATTCCATCCTCTACCATTCCAATCAAACCCATTCAAGTGTTTATTTAAAATCTTTGCCATGTAGGTAGAACCCGTACTCTCAGGTCCTATCACAAAAAAGCAAAGAGGTTTAGTTTCTGAAATCTCCATAACATTACATATCTGTTCGTAAAGATAATGAATAAATTGGCGCCCTATATATATTGAAAAGCTATATTCATTTTAAGATGATTTACATGCTTTAATGTAATATTTTAATTTTTTTATAAATCCTTCCGCTTTAAGAGCATTTAAACTCAAGTTTTGCCTTTTTGGAGCATCCGCCCTGAGTTTTTAGACATGTTTTAAAGTCACTTTTTTAAAGCTATTTCTTCAATGTCAATTAATTGGACTGAAAAACCAGATTTTTAAAGGGTGTGGGCGATTCCTTTTCCCATAGCGTCAGTTCCAATGACTGCGATATTTTTCATTTCTAAATCTTTAAAAATTTTTAAAAACAATTGATAATTTGATGGGCAACTCTTAAGGCATTGGTGCCATCTCTTAGTGTGACGATTGGTTTTTTATTGGATTCAATGGCATCTGCAAAAGTTTCCAGTTCCTCTAAGATTGCGTTTTTTGCAGTAATTTCTGGGTTTTCAAAATAAATTTGCTTCCTGACACCTTCCGCATTTTGTAATATCATATCATAATCACCGGGGTGTTCTGGCGCATTCTTCATCTTAACCACTTCCGTTTTCTTCTCCAAAAAATCAACACTGATATAGGCATCTTTTTGAAAAAAACGACTTTTTCGCATGTTCTTTAAAGAAATCCTGCTGGCGGTTAGATTGGCGACACATCCATTTTCAAACTCAATACGGGCATTGGCAATATCGGGCGTTTCACTGATCACTGAGACCCCACTGGCTTGGACTGAAACAACAGCAGACTTTACCGCACTCAAAATAATATCAATGTCGTGAATCATTAAATCTAAAACCACTGGTACATCCGTTCCACGGGGATTAAATTCTGCAAGGCGGTGAGTTTCAATAAACATTGGATTTTTAATTTCTGACTGAATGGCTCTAAATGCAGGATTAAAACGTTCCACATGCCCCACTTGCCCTCGAAGATTATTTTCAGAAACCAATAAGCGCAGGTGCTCAGCTTCTTCGACCGTATTGGTAATGGGTTTTTCAATAAAGATGTGCTTACCTTTTGTGATAGCTTTTATGGCACAATTGTAGTGTGACAAAGTTGGTGTTACAATATCGACCACATCAACGGCATCCATTAATTTGTCTAATTGTTCATAATAGTTGTAATTAAATTCTTTGGCAACCTTTTGACCGTTGGCGATATCAGGGTCAAAAAATCCAATGAGCTCATATTTTTCAGATTGTTGAAGCAACTTTAAATGTATTTTTCCGAGATGGCCTGCGCCCAATACCCCTACTTTTAACATGACATATATTTTATACAAAATTAAATATTTTAATGGTATTCTAAACCCATGTCTGTTAAAACCTTAAGTTTTAAAATTCTTTTCGACTTTTAATTTTAATCTCAAATTTCTTTACTTAATTTTGATATGAAATTTAATAGGTTTGGTAGATTCGTTTAAACACAAGGGACTGAGGCAAAAGTTAGTAGAGAATTTAATTCTTAAGGGCATTAAAAACGACGCTGTCTTAGAAGCCATTCGCAAAGTTCCTCGTCACTGGTTTATGGACTCCAGTTTTTTGGACCATGCCTATCAAGACAAAGCTTTCCCAATTGCTGCCAATCAGACCATCTCTCAGCCCTACACAGTGGCCTATCAAACGGAACTTTTAGAAGTAGAGGCCAATCACAAGGTTTTAGAAATTGGAACCGGTAGTGGTTATCAGACCGCTGTCTTGTGTTTGTTGGAGGCGGAAGTTTACAGCATTGAACGCCAGTTGGAATTGTTTAAAAAAACCAGTCTATTTTTACCCAAAATTGGATATGTCGCAAAGCGTTTAATTTTTGGTGATGGTTATAAGGGCTTAAAACCCGATGCACCCTTTGATCGAATTTTGGTTACTGCCGGAGCCCCTTTTGTACCCAAGCCTTTGTTGGCACAGCTCAAGGTTGGTGGTCGGTTGGTCATACCTGTTGGAGACAAAGAACAAGTGATGTCAGTTTTTGTCCGTACCAGTCAAAAATCTTTTAAAAAACAAGAATTTGGCAACTTTAAATTTGTACCTATGTTAGGTGACAAGTCTTAAAAGCTCAATCCAAACATCAGGGCATTGTCTACTTCTCCACTTGCAAATGAGCGCACATAATCTACTCTTAAAAATCGGTACTTTTTCCAGCCCAAGTTGGCAATTCCCACATTAAACTCGCTGTAAGGATTTCCCCCGTTTAAAGATATACCATGCCATCCAATGACTAAATTAAAGCCCAGTTTGTTCATATATGGAATTTTACCAAGTGCATATCCTTTAAAATTGTGTTCCATGTGGTGTTCAAAGAAATCATTAGAGGTGCTGTAATTGTAATAGCCTAGATTTTTAAAACTGTTCAGGTAATTGCCCATGGTATTCACGTAGGTTTGGTTGCCATTAAAGTGTTTAAAATCAATGAATGAAAGCGTTTTATTTTTAAAAAAAGTTCCCCCTATCAGCTTGTAATTAAAAAAGCCAAACGATTTTAGATTAATCGCTTGTTGCAATCGAGCTCTTAAGTGGTCAAAATTATAATCTGAAACACTGGCATTAATCCCTTTAGTATAGTTGAGAAATAGCCTTGGATAGTCTGAGTCGTTTACATTGATTTTTAAGTCGGGATAGGTCATAAACTTTTCTCCAAATCGAATTCTAATCCCCAAACTAAATTTTAATAAATCGTGATTTAAAAAAGCAGCAGTTTCAAAAGTATTTGGCTCTAAGGGGTTGTTGCTACTGTAGTCTATAAAGGCTTTTGGAAATATTGTATAATCCGTACTGTTAAAAAGTGCTTTGCGCTTTTCGTAGGACAAACTTGAATTAAAGCTCAACCCGTTAAAGAGTTCCATGCTGTAATTGACTTTTGCAAAAGTTCGGTCATATATTTTCATGTAATTTTTTTCAAAAAATAAAGAACTGAGCGTGTTGTGAAATTTTGGGATTGGTTCTAAGCTATTAAACTGTTCTACTTTAGTACCAATACTGGCAGTTACTGCCGCATTATTGATGGCATTAAATTTATAATACCCTTTTATTCCACCTCTCAAGCGTTTGGTTTCAATGCTGTAATTTACGGCTCCGCTCAAAGTAATAAAATTTTTATAATCGTTATAACGCTTGGTGAAATTAGAGTTCAATGAAAGGTTATAGCCCTGCACTGTGTTAAAAGAAATCCCATTTAATGGCCCTGAAACAGTAAAGCTTTTTTTGTTGTAGGAATCCTCATTAGTGTAGCCGCTTAAAAGATTACCAATTTTAAATTTATTTTTGACCCTATCTAAAGAATCTAGATAGACTTTGGAGTTTCTTGTGGTTTCAATACTGTCCCTTTTGATATAATCTTCATATTCCCCTGTTGTCAGTGGAACAGGTCTTTTCTCTTCCCAAAAAGAAGTTTCTTTTTTGTTGGCATCTTTTTCAAATATCAAAATTTCTTTTTTGTTTTGGTTCATTGAAATTTCAGGATTTAGTTGGTAATTGTTGTAATTTGCCACAAAACTACCATCTCCTTTAAAACCAAACAATCGGTAGCCAAAATCAATGGTTTGTGAGCGAAGTAACCAATGGTTGTTGTTTTTATCAAAGCTAAGGTTTTGTCTAATCCGAATGCTTTCGGCGGGAAGTATTTGTACTTGGGTTCCCTTGATATAAAGATCTGCGCCATAGAGTGCCCAACTGTCTTCAACAATATAGATACTCCCTGAAAAAACACGATCGTTTTCACGTTTGGGCAAGAGTTTAATTTTATTAATTAAATGTCCTTCAGCATCGTAAAATTCGCCTTCTAATTTATAGTTGTAATAATTAAAAGCGTAATCTGCAATGGGCGAAATAATCTCGTTGTTGATGCTTACAGTATTGTTATATAGATTAAAATCTACATCCATAGCAGAATTAAAACTGATGCCGTTGGAGTCTCCACTAACTTTAGAGGCTGTGATGGTTTCAAAAATTTCTGGCTTGATGTATTTGATTTTAGAAAGCGTTTCGGAGAGATAGATATAGCCAGTTCGTGTAGAGTCCAGAGCGCCGCCCAAATCTCCAATGTCTTGGCCCATAAATTTTTCTGGTGCATTGACAATTCTGATAAAACCTTTTGAGTAAAAATCGGCAGTATAGGTATTTAATTTCTCTAGATACAAGCTGCGTTTTGCAATGGCTGCTTTGACAATGCGATCCGCAGGATTCTCTTTTGCATCAATGACCACTTCATTTAGATTGATGTTTTCATCTTCGAGAATAATATCTAAGTTGTACGGGAAAGAATCAATTTTTATATTTTTTATTTGGGTTTTAAAGCCTAAAAACTGAAAGACCACAGCGTAGTCACCAGGCTTTGAAACATCGATTTCGTAATACCCTTCTGCGTTAGAAGTGGTTCCTGTATATGAGTTTTTAACAAAAATATTCACGTAAGGCAAGACAGCGCCATTGGTATCTTTCACTGTTCCTTTTATTTGACTTTGTGCCAATGCCCCAAAGCAAAAAGCGACTATTAGAATTATTTTTTTTATCATTAATTAAGATTTAAAGTTTTTCTTGATCCGGTCTAAATTTCGCTTGTTTTCACGGTCTTTAATGCTTTCGCGTTTGTCAAATAATTTTTTTCCTTTGGCCAAGGCAATTCGAAGCTTCGCAAATCCTTTTTCATTGATAAAAAGTTTTGTGGGGATAATGGTAAGACCTGTGTTCTTCACTTCTTTTTCTAGTTTTTGCAACTCTTTTTTATTTAATAACAGCTTGCGTTCAGCTTTGGGTTTGTGATTGAAATGATTGCCGTAGTCATATTCTTGAACGTTCATGTTGACAACAAATAATTCACTGTTTTCATTGAATTCGCAAAAGCTCTCAGCAATTGAAGCCTTTCCCACCCGAATAGATTTAATTTCTGTTCCCGTCAAAACAATACCAGCTGTGTACGAATCTAACAACTCGTATAAATAGCCAGCTTTTTTGTTTAAAATATTAACGGATTTTTTCATCGCAATTCAAAACTAATCAAATATTTAATGGGTCCACAATATCCCTGCGTAATTTTTTTAAAATAGGGGTCCTTTATGATTTTCAAAACAAAAAACTTCATCTAAAATATATATATTTACAGATATAAATTAATCTATGGGATTATTTGACGCTTTTGTAAATGACAAATCAAATCTCTGGCCTGGTCAAATACTGGAAACAATGGATGAATTTGAAACTATTTTAAAAGCTTCATTTTCTATTCCTCAACTCATCTTTAAACATTCAACACGTTGTTACATCAGTCATATTGTTAAGAAAGATTTTATTTCCAACTATGGGTTTTCTAGTGATGATTTCGGATTGTGGCATTTGGATTTATTGGCCCATAGAACTGTTTCCAATGCCATCTCCCAGCAATTGGGAGTAGTACATCAATCTCCTCAACTTATTGTTATTAAAAACGGAAAGGCACTAAAGAGTGCCTCTCACGAAAATATAGGGGGTGTATTGTTAAGTAAGTTCTTGAACTAAACACCCAATTTCTCTGTAAGTATTACAAGTTTATTGCTAATATTTTTTAATTATTAATCTTTGAATAAATTGTTTTTGAGCTGTATTTTTTTTTTGGTCCTCTAACTTCATGAGTGATTTTAAAGCGGCCATCGGATTTAAAAATATATTCAGACGCATAGTGGTCACTTCCACATTGGTGATTGGCCTTTCCTATCAGGGTATTTCCTTTTGATTTCAATTCAAAGCTCTGAAAAAGTGTTTTGGGGTTTTCAAAAAAATAAATTTCCAGCTTGTTTTTGTTAGCAATGAAATAATACTTTCTTTTCGATTTTAAAACGGTAGCAGTAGTTAAATTTAGTGTTCCAGTTTCTGAATATTCTAATTTATTTGAATTGGTTCTCTCAAAACAAGCAAAACCACTGCCAGAACTTCCATTGTCAAATTCTCGCTCATAGGACCATGACCCGATCAACTCTTTTAAAATAGAATGTTTAGAGTTCATAAATAGTTTAAGCTTTTGTAAGCGAAATACACAAATTTAAAAATCAAAATTAAGCATTGAAAATTAAATGATTCAAATATTTGGAAATATTGAATGGATTACTCAATTTTGGTTGTAGCATGTTTTAATTTATGTTTAAGATATCCACCCGGCCATTTGATTTTCAGACTATTTACAACTTGATTTTAAATCAAAATAGTGTAGATATCTCTGAGGATTCCATCTCGAAAATTAAGGAATGCAGAGCGTATTTAGAGCGTAAAATAGTAGATTCTAAAGCACCAATTTATGGTATAAATACTGGCTTTGGTGCTTTGTGTAATGTCAAAGTTTCCAATGAAAATTTAAAAAAACTTCAAGCTAATTTGGTGCGCTCTCATGCCTGTGGCACTGGCGCCTTAGTCCCCCAATCTGTTATAAAATTAATGTTGCTTTTAAAAATTAAAGCACTTTGTTTCGGTCACAGTGGGGTGCAATTAAAAACAGTTCAACGACTTGTAGATTTTTATAATTCTGATATTTTGCCTGTAGTTTATACCCAAGGATCTCTAGGTGCTTCTGGTGATTTGGCTCCCTTGGCACATATAGCATTGGCATTAATTGGAGAGGGTGAGGTTTGGTTTCAAGGTATTAAACAGCCCACATCAAAAGTTTTAAAAGAAAAAGGTTGGGCTCCAGTAAAACTGCAGTCCAAAGAAGGCTTGGCTTTGCTCAACGGAACACAGTTTATGACTGCATATGCACTGCAATCTTTGCTAAAGTCGTATAGACTTTCCTATGTATCAGACCTTATAGCAGCTCTGTCTTTAGATGCATACAATTGCCAAATGCAGCCTTTTAGCCCCTTGATACACGCTGTCCGACCTCACAAAGGACAAATAAAAACAGCATCCCAAATTTCCAAATTTTTAAAAGGCAGTCGTTTAATGGCTCAAAAAAAATCTCATGTACAAGATCCTTATTCTTTTCGCTGTATCCCTCAAGTTCATGGTGCTACAAAAGATAGTTTAGAATATATCGCTAAAACTGTTTTAACTGAAATCAATTCCATAAACGATAATCCTGTTATTTTTGTTGAAGCAGATGCTATAATATCAGGTGGAAATTTCCATGGTCAGCCCTTGGCGTTTGCTTTAGATCATTTAAAAATATCAATGGCAGAACTCGGGAGTATCTCAGAGCGGCGTATCTTTAAATTAATTTCTGGAGAACGTGATTTGCCATCATTTTTGATAGATAAGCCAGGATTAAATTCTGGATTAATGATCCCCCAATACACCGCGGCGAGTATTGTAAGTGCTAATAAGCAATTGGCAGCGCCCGCAAGTGTTGATTCGATTGTATCTTCAAATGGTCAAGAGGACCATGTTAGTATGGGGGCCAATGCAGCGGTTCAAGCGTTTGAAATTGTTGATAACGTTGAACAGATTTTAGCGATTGAGTTGATGAATGCTTCTCAAGCCCTATTTTATAGAAAAGAAAAAACGTCACCATTTTTACAAAATTTTTTAAAGGCTTTTAGAGATAAAGTGCCAAAAGTTTCTGAAGATCGCATACTGCACGAAGATATGCAAAACGCTTTAAGTTTCTTAAAATCCTTAAAACTTGAAAGTGAATTGTTTTTATAGAATCGAAAAAACGCAGTAGTAAAACTCTAACCTTCTTTCGGTTTGTTGTCAGCATTTGTAATTTTGATGCTCAATGTTTGGGCATCTTTTTTTAGATCCATGACAATGGCATCTCCCTCACTGATATTAGATTTTATAATTTCTTCAGCAATGGCGTCCTCAACATATTTTTGAATGGCTCTATTGAGCGGTCTTGCACCGTATTGTTTATCAAATCCCTTTTCGGCAATAAAGTTTTTGGCTTTTTTACTGAGTTTTAAATGATAACCAAGGTCTGCAATGCGCTGCAGTAACTTAGAAAGTTCGATGTCAATGATTTTATCGATATCCTCTCTTTTCAAGTTATTAAATACTACCACGTCGTCGATGCGGTTCAAAAATTCAGGGGCAAAGGCTTTTTTAAGCGCGTTCTCAATAACTCCTCTTGCATTGGAATCTTCTTGTTCTCTTTGAGCAGAGGTACCAAAACCTACACCCGTTCCAAAATCTTTTAATTTGCGGGCACCCACATTGGAAGTCATGATAATGATGGTATTGCTAAAATCGATTTTACGACCTAAGCTATCTGTTAAGAATCCGTCGTCTAAAACTTGTAACAGCATATTGTAGACATCTGGGTGTGCTTTTTCAATTTCATCTAGCAGAATAACCGCATAGGGCTTTCTCCTCACCTTTTCTGTCAATTGCCCGCCTTCTTCGTAACCGACATAACCTGGAGGTGCGCCCACCAATCTAGAAATGGCAAATTTCTCCATATACTCGCTCATATCAATGCGGATTAACGCATCGTTGCTGTCAAACAGTTCGCCGGCCAATACTTTGGCAAGTTGTGTTTTACCAACTCCTGTTTGTCCCAAAAATATAAAGGAACCTATGGGCTTTTTTGGATCTTTTAGCCCTGCACGGTTTCGTTGAATCGCTTTGACAACTTTAGAGACCGCTTCTTCTTGACCGATTACTTTACCGCTGATAAGCTCAGGTAACAAAGAGAGTTTGTTGCCTTCTGTCTGTGCAATGCGATTGACGGGAACACCTGTCATCATGGACACGACCTCTGCCACATTTTCTTCAGTTACAATTTCTCTGTTTAGTTTGGATTCTGCCTCCCATTTTTCTTGGGCCTCAGATAGGCTTTTTTCAAGCCGCTTTTCGTCGTCACGTAGTTTAGCAGCTTCTTCATATTTTTGTTTTTTAACTACAGAATTCTTAGTGGCACGTACGGCTTCTAGTTCGGCTTCAAGTTCCACAATTTGCTCTGGTACATCAATGTTTGTGATGTGGACTCTAGAACCTGCTTCGTCAAGGGCATCAATGGCTTTGTCTGGGAGAAAACGATCAGACACGTAACGGCTGGTGAGTTTTACACACGCAAGGATGGCTTCTTCCGTATAGTCAACGTTGTGGTGTTCCTCGTACTTATTTTTTATGTTGTTAAGAATTTCAATGGTTTCTTCCATCGAAGTAGGCTCAATAATGACCTTTTGAAAACGACGCTCAAGTGCACCGTCTTTTTCAATGTGCTGACGGTATTCATCAAGGGTCGTGGCACCTACACATTGAATCTCACCCCTAGCTAGTGCGGGTTTAAACATATTGGAGGCATCTAGACTTCCCGTGGCCCCACCAGCACCAACAATGGTGTGAATCTCATCGATAAATAAAATAACATCATCATTTTTTTCGAGTTCATTCATCACTGCTTTCATGCGTTCCTCAAATTGTCCGCGGTATTTTGTGCCAGCAACCAAACTTGCAAGATCTAAAGTTACCACCCGTTTGTTGAATAAAATTCTAGAAACTTTTCGTTTTACGATTCTATTGGCCAAACCTTCGGCAATGGCCGATTTACCAACACCAGGTTCTCCTATAAGCAAGGGGTTGTTCTTTTTTCTGCGACTCAAAATCTGTGAAACTCTTTGAATCTCTTTGTCTCTACCCACGACGGGATCTAGTTTACCCTCCTCTGCCATGGCTGTTAAATCACGGCCAAAATTATCTAAAACAGGTGTTTTGGATTTTTTATTTGTCTTTGAGGATATGTTTCGAGAAAATCCACCCTCGTTGTCCTTGGAATCCTCGGCTTCGCTGCTGGAAAAAGATTCGGCAGTTGGAGTCTCTGTGTATGTGGAACTTTCGTCAGCTATTATTTGCTTGAACTGTTCTTTTACGTTGTCGTAATTGATCCGAAGTTTATTTAGAAGTTTTGTTGTAGGGTCGTTTTCATTTCTTAGAACACAAAGCAACAGGTGTGCAGTGTTGATGGATTTACTCTGAAATAACTTGGCCTCTAAAAACGTTGTTTTTAGAGCGCGCTCAGCTTGTCTTGTAAGGTGTAAATTCTTCTTTTCATTGGCAGAAATGCTGGTGTTGGGATTGGCAGGGCTTAAAATTTCAACTTTTCGTCTAAGCTGGCTCAGATCAATGTCGAGCGCATTGAGGATTTCCACGGCTTTACCTTGACCATCGCGCAGCAGGCCAAGCATTAAGTGTTCTGTTCCGATAAAATCGTGTCCAAGACGCAAGGCCTCTTCCTTGCTGAAAGAGATCACATCTTTGACTCGGGGTGAAAAGTTATCATCCATTGAAATAATTTTTGTAAAAATACAAATTTTATAAGTCTAAAATCAAAACTAAATCTTAAAAAATAAACATGAGTCAAATCATAACAAAAACAAATTAAAATAAAAATATTTTGCCTATAATTTGTAAACTTAAAAACCCTATAAATTGTTGATAAAATCAACTAAAAATCTGCTTCTTTTTTAACCCTAAAAGCTTTGAAATTTTTATATTAGCTAAAGCGTAATTATCACAGCAAAATTTACATATGATTGAAGAAGAAAAGTTAATTCCAATTAATATTGAAGATGAAATGAAATCAGCCTACATCGATTATTCGATGTCAGTGATTGTTTCAAGAGCTTTGCCAGACGTTCGTGATGGTTTAAAACCCGTTCATCGCCGCGTTTTATATGGCATGCATGAGTTGGGTGTAAGGTCCAATACAGCCCACAAAAAGTCAGCCCGAATTGTTGGTGAGGTGCTTGGTAAATACCACCCCCACGGCGATACTTCTGTTTACGACACTATGGTGCGTATGGCTCAGGAGTGGAGTTTGCGTTATATGTTGGTGGACGGACAGGGAAATTTTGGTTCTATTGACGGAGACAGTCCTGCTGCCATGCGCTATACAGAAGCTCGAATGCGCAAAATATCTGAAGACATGTTGGCAGATATTGAAAAGGAAACAGTCGATCATAAACTTAATTTCGACGACACGCTGAAAGAGCCGACCGTACTACCGACCCGGATACCTGGTCTCTTAGTCAACGGTGCTTCTGGAATTGCGGTTGGTATGGCTACCAATATGCCTCCTCACAATCTTTCTGAAGTCGTGGATGGTATCACTGCTTATATCGATAACAACAATATTGAAATTGAAGAACTCATTCAATATGTAAAAGCACCTGATTTTCCAACAGGGGGTATCATTTACGGATATGACGGTGTTAAAGAGGCTTTTGAAACAGGTCGAGGCCGCATTGTCATGCGAGCCAAAGCCAACATTGAAGAAGTCAATGGGCGAGAGTGTATCATTGTCAATGAGATTCCTTATCAGGTCAACAAGGCTGATATGATTAAGAAAACTGCAGATCTCGTAAATGACAAAAAATTAGACGGAATTTCAACCATTCGCGATGAATCAGATCGCAATGGAATGCGCATCGTATATATTCTAAAGCGAGATGCTATTCCAAATATTGTACTAAACAAACTGTTTAAATACACCGCTTTGCAATCTTCTTTCAGTGTAAATAACATTGCACTGGTAAATGGGCGTCCCGAGATGTTAAATCTCAAAGACATGATTCACCATTTCGTTGAGCATCGCCATGAAGTTGTTGTTCGCAGAACTAAATATGAATTGAGAAAAGCTGAGGAACGTGCACACATACTAGAAGGATTGATCATCGCGTCCGATAATATTGACGAGGCAATAAATATTATCCGTGGTTCATCCAACCCAGATGAGGCTCGAGAAAAACTTATCAAGCGCTTTGAGTTGAGCGAAATTCAAGCCAAAGCCATTGTTGAAATGCGACT
>JAYYCW010000003.1:0-4310 GCA_036161535.1 Bacteroidota bacterium
GAATTGCTTTTCTTTTGGGGGCGTGATTATAACTTTGATCAAAGGGTTTTAGAGCTGGAAGTTCATTGGGAATTCCTTCTTTAATTTCGTCTTGAAAGCTTTTTATCTGCGTCTTCACAGGAAATGATTTTAAAATCTTAATTTATTTAATCCCACTAAAGACAGTGTTAGCTGTAGCCCAAAAAAAAGTAATGGTGTATTTAAATCGCATTAGGCTGTCGCATAGGATCACTGGCATAGATTGAGAAAATGTATTTAATACCATACAAAGATAATGTAATTTACAAACAAAAATGCGACTTAAAATAGCAGAAAATAAAGCTAACTATTTCTTATTTTTGCAATTCAAAAAGAACTGTTTACCACTCATGCTGCATATAAGTTCCGTTGATAATATAAAACTCACAGCCCAACTTAGCCTAAAACCGGAATATAAAATTCACCCAACAGTTTCAGGAAACAAATACCGAAAGTTAAAGTACAACCTCAAGGCCTTCAAAAAGGGGGATTTTACTGGAATTTTGACTTTTGGAGGTGCTTTTTCAAATCACATTGCTGCAACGGCTGCCGCCGCTAAAGTCATGGGGATTCCAAGTGTTGGAATCATCAGGGGCTTGGAATTGGCTGTCAAGATCAATGACAACCCAACACTGGGTTTTGCTCATAAATCTGGTATGAAATTAGAGTTTATTAGCCGTCAAGACTATCGCCTTAGAAAAGACAGTTTATTTCTGGCCTCACTTAAGGCCCGCTACCCTAACTACTATTTCATCCCAGAGGGTGGAACTAACGCACTGGCAGTGAAGGGTTGCGAAGAGACTCTCACTGCAAAAGACAAAAATTTCGATATTATATGTTGTTCAGTCGGCACTGGTGGTACTTTGTCTGGCATTGTCAATTCAAGTGCTGCCCATCAAAAAATAATTGGATTTCCAGCTTTAAAAGGCACTTTTTTAAAAGAAGATATTTGTAAATTTGCAAAACGACCGAATTGGGGCTTATGTCATGACTATCATTTTGGGGGATATGCCAAAGTAACCCAGGAATTGATTCTATTTATCAACCAATTTAAGAAGAAATTTAAAATTGCTTTGGACCCTATATATACAGGAAAGATGATGTATGGCGTTATTGATTTGATAAAAAAGGGTTTTTTTTTAAAACATCAAAATATTTTGGCCATTCACAGCGGCGGATTGCAAGGTATTGAAGGGATTAATAAAAGATTGAAAAAAAATAATTTAGATCTAATTTTATGAAAAGAACTGTGTTGTTAGTTTTAATTTTTTTGGTTTTTACTAGTTGTGGAGCTAAAAAAAGAGCTGTTCAAAAAAATAAAATTGATGTTACGGTAGATATTTCAAGCAATAAAACTCCTGAGCCAACAACTGAAATAATCGCCCCGACTTATAAAACTACAGAACAATATATCGCCTTTTTTAAATCTGAAGCCATTCACGAAATGAAACTTTACGGCATTCCAGCTAGCATTACTTTAGCTCAAGGAATTCTGGAATCTGGCTCGGGAAAAGGGCGCTTGGCTAGAGAAGCCAACAATCATTTTGGGATTAAATGTCACAACTGGACCGGACCGAAAATCTACCACGATGACGACCGCAAGCAGGAATGTTTTAGAAAGTATAAGGATCCCAACCAATCATACAGAGACCATTCTTTGTTTTTGGTTGATAGGAAACGTTATGCGGATTTATTCAAATACAAAGCGACTAATTACAAGGCTTGGGCCAAAGGCCTTAAAAAAGCAGGTTATGCCACAGACCCAAAATATCCTCAAAAGTTGATCACCTTGATCGAACGTTATAAATTGTATCGTTATGATATTTTTGGCAAGACTAAAAGATTTAAAAATAAAATTCCAGAAAGTATTGAAATTTCACAAACTTATACTGTTCAGAAAGGGGACACCTTGTATTCAATTTCAAAACAATACAATACTACGGTAGCGCATATTAAGTCTTTAAACAATCTTGATTCCAATGCATTGAGTATTGGTCAGACCCTTATCCTTGTTTCAAATTAAAAGATATGAGATACCAACGTAGCAGTCAATTATTTAAAGAAGCCCAGTCCGTTATTCCCGGAGGCGTTAACTCACCAGTTCGCGCGTTTAAGGCTGTTGGGGGTACGCCAGTTTTTGTTGAAAAAGCGGAAGGTGCTTATCTCTATGATGTCGATGGCAACCGATTGATTGACTATATCAACTCATGGGGGCCTATGATTTTAGGACATGCTTATCCACCGGTTGTTGATGCTGTGATAAAAAAAGCAAAAAAGGGGACTTCATTTGGAATGCCAACTGATATTGAAACCAAGATTGCAGAATTAGTCGTTTCAATGGTTCCCAATATTGATCAAGTTCGGTTTGTGAATTCAGGAACTGAGGCTTGTATGAGCGCAGTGCGTTTGGCTAGAGGGTTTTCAAACAGAGAAAAAATAATAAAGTTTGCAGGCTGTTATCACGGCCACTCCGATTCTTTTTTAATTCAAGCGGGAAGTGGTGCTGTTACTTTTGGAAGTCCAAGTAGTCCAGGAGTGACTCAGGGCACAGCTAAGGATACTCTTTTAGCTCCTTACAATAATTTGGAGGCGGTTAGACATATTTTTGAGGCCAATCTTGGCCAAATTGCCGCCATCATTGTAGAGCCAGTCGCAGGAAATATGGGGTGCATACCACCAGAAAAGGGCTTTTTAGAAGGCTTAAGAACCATGTGTGATACCCACAATACGCTTCTTATTTTTGATGAAGTAATGACGGGTTTCAGATTGGGAAAAGGTGGGGTTCAATCGCTTTATGGCGTTTTTGCCGATATTGTTTGTTTTGGTAAAGTTATAGGTGGTGGTTTGCCGGTAGGTGCTTTTGCATCTAGTCGCGAAATCATGCAATATCTAGCCCCAGAGGGTCCTGTTTATCAAGCGGGAACTTTGAGTGGAAATCCATTGGCTATGTCTGCAGGATATGCTTTACTTAACGATTTAAATTCTGATGATAAAATTTACGACCGGTTGGCCCAAAAAACAGCTTACCTAAAAAAAGGGATTCATGGCGTATTAAAAAAACATAAAATTCCGCACATTATCAATTGTGTTGGGTCTATGCTTTCTGTTCATTTCACTGAGACTCCTGTTATTGATTTCTCTTCAGCTGCAATTGCAAATAATAATCGTTTTAAAGAATTTTTCCACGGCATGCTAAAAGAAGGTATTTATATTCCTCCAAGTGCATTTGAAAGCTGGTTTATAACTGATGCGTTGTCTTACAAAGACTTGGATTTCACTATCAATGCAGCGGATTTAGTTGCAAAAGAAATCTGAAAATAAAACAAAAAAAGCGATTGTAACAACAACCGCTTTGATAATTAATTAATAAATGCTTACTAAACATTAGCTGACTTTACAGTTTTGATAATTCTCGCTGCAATCTTGTAAGGATCTCCATTGGACGCAGGACGTCTGTCTTCAAGCCACCCTTTGTACCCTTTTTCGACAGTCATTATTGGGATTCTTATTGATGCACCTCTGTCAGAAACACCGTAGCTGAACTCGTCAATCGATTGAGTCTCATGCTCACCGGTCAATCTCTGGTCATTATATGCACCATAGACGTCTATGTGTTCTTTAACAACTGGTCTGAACGCTTCACATATTTTTTCATAAGTTTCCTTAGAACCACAAGTTCTTAAAGTTGTATTTGAAAAGTTAGCATGCATTCCAGAGCCGTTCCAATCTGTGGCGCCAAGCGGTTTGGGATGATACTCAATTTTGATTCCATATTGTTCGGCTAACCTTTCTAAAAAATATCTAGCAACCCAAATTTCATCACCAGCTTTTGCTGCACCTTTTGCAAAACATTGGAATTCCCATTGTCCTGCAGCAACCTCAGCATTAGTACCTTCAATGTTGATACCAGCATCGATACAGATGTCAAGGTGAGTATCCATTATTTCTCGCCCAAAAGCATTAGCTCCACCGACCGAGCAGTAAAATTGTCCTTGTGGGGTTTGATCTTTTGGAAAACCAAGAGGTAGATTTGTGTCAGTATCCCATAAAAAATATTCTTGCTCAAAACCAAACCAGAAATCATCATCGTCATCGTCAATAGTAGCTCTTCCGTTAGACTCATGGGGTGTACCGTCTGGGTTGAGTACCTCGTTCATAACAATCCACCCATTTCTTCTTACAGGGTCAGGATATATCGCAACTGGTTTTAGTAAGCAGTCAGATGAACCACCCTCCGCTTGTCTTGTTGAACTTCCATCAAATGCCCAAACAGGACAGTCTTCTAATTTTCC
>JAYYCW010000004.1:0-7462 GCA_036161535.1 Bacteroidota bacterium
ACAACACAACCCTTTTTTTCGGCAGTTTTTCATCTCTAATAGTTCTGCATCTAATTTTTTAATCAACTCTCTGGGCGCTTCATATATGTTATTGGCACGTCCCAAATAGCAAGGATCGTGAAAAGTAATGCGCTTGCCTTTGAATTGACCTCCCTGGATGCTGAGCCTTCCAGAATCTATGAGGCTTTTTAAAAATTGAGTGTGGTGGACCACTTCATATTGTCCTCCCAGTGAAGGGTATTCATTTTTAATGGTATTAAAACAATGAGGACAAGCCGTGATAATTTTTTTTATTTCATAAGAATTCATCAATTCGATATTGGTAACGGCTTGCATTTGATATAAAAACTCATTGCCAGCGCGTTTGGCGGGATCGCCTGTGCAACTCTCTTCAGTTCCTAAAACTGCAAAGGAAACTTTGGCACTGTGCATGATTTTGACAAGGGATTTGGTAATTTTCTTGGCTCTGTCGTCAAAACTACCAGCACAACCCACCCAAAACAACACCTCTGGAGAAACCCCCTGAGAATGTAATTCTGCCATGGTTGGAACTTTTAGTGATCCCTTCATTTATTTGGGTTTTAATTTATTTATTGATTTTTACCATCGTCAAAAACTTGGATGGTCACTTCTTTTTCTACCAAGTCCGTAAATTTACCTCTATAGCGCGTGGCTTTTACCAAGTGGTTGTCAATCCAGTGATAATTACCGCCTCTGGGTTTTCCCATTAACAATGTGTGGTAATTAAAACCATGTTGTTTTAACCAAGCTTGTGTCACGGCTCTGTGCTCTTCTGTTCTTGATGTGAAAAAACAAATCATATGGCCTTGTTCATACCATTTATTGCAGGTAATTTTAGCATCTTCAAAGGGAAGACAAGTGGCCATGCGTTCCGGTTCTTCATTGGGAATATCCTCAGTAATGGTACCGTCTATATCGATAAGGTAGTTCTTTACCCCTTCTGGCAATACAGGGCTTATGAGTTTTCCCTCTTCAACTTTTTGATGTAATAATGCGTCTGCTTCTTCTCGTTTCATTTTTTAACATAATTTATTCGTTATTCCAATTTAATCGGTCCATTTGATTGTAAGGCCACGGGGCTCCGTTATTTTCTATATTGCTCATCATGGTGTTGAGTTCCAAGGGAGCTGAACTTTGCTCCATAACCAGATAGCGTCTCATGTCCATTATAATTGACAGTGGATTGATGCTAACGGGACATGCTTCTACACAAGCATTACAGCTGGTACAAGCCCAAATTTCCTCTGTACTAATATAATCACCTAAGAGTTGCTTTCCATCGGGATTAAAATTTCCGTTGTTGGCATCAATATTTTTACCCACAGCCTCCAATCGATCGCGAGTGTCCATCATTATTTTTCTTGGTGATAATTTTTTACCTGTTTGATTTGCAGGACACTCACTGGTGCAACGGCCACATTCCGTACAAGTGTAAGCATTTAGCAATTGAACCCTGTTTAAATCAAAAATATCACTAGCTCCAAATTTATCGGCAGCCTCAGCTGTATCATCAGAAAGGGAGTAAGGGTCTGCCCCTGGATCCATCATGAGTTTAACTTCCTTAGTCACCGCTTCTAAGTTCTCTATTTGGCCTTGAGGCTTTAAACTTTCAAAATAGGTATTAGGAAAGGCCAATAAAATATGCAAGTGCTTTGAGTAATATAAGTAATTTAGGAAAATTAAAATCCCAGCAATGTGTAACCACCAAGCGGTCCTTTCTACAGCGTGCATAGGCAATCCTTCAAACAAAGGCGATACAAAACCACTGATAATATTTCCTGAATTTAAAGCTTGAAACTCAACGTCAGTAGCATTCATAGTGATAAAAAGCCCCATAAGAACCATCTCAAAATAAATAATAAGGTTGGCATCTTGTTTGGGCCAACCTTTCATTTCACTGCTCATAAAACGCTTTAAACGCATGACATTTCTTCTCAACCAAAAAACTACAACCGCCACAAAAACCAACAAGGCAAGTATTTCAAATATCCCTATCAAAATACCATAAAACGGTCCCATAATGGGGGCAAATATCCGGTGTGTTCCAAAGAGCCCATCGATTACAATCTCCAAAACTTCGATATTGATAATAATAAACCCTAAGTAAACAATGAGATGTAAAAAACCAGATAAGGGACGTCTGACCATTTTACTTTGACCCAGAGCAATCTTTGTCATATTGATCCAACGCTGTTTGCTGGACCCAGCGACAGGAACTTCGATACCCAATCTGATGTTGCGTCTAATTTTTTGAATATTTCGTACAAAGAAGCCAATTCCAAAAGTTAAAAGAAGTCCAAAGAGAATATTTGGGAGCAGCGCCATGAGTAGGTTTTTATTTTTTTGACTTTTCAGTTGATGAATCAGATTCGTAAGCTTTGTTCTTTTTTCCAAAGAGTGAGAAATGTACATAGCGCTTGGGATTGCGCTTCATATCTTCTAACAAGGCTTCCAATTGACCCAAGGCGCCTTCCAAATTGTTGTATAATCTTTCGTCCTTGACGAGTTTGCCGACAGAGCCCTCCCCTTTTTCAATATTTGTTAAAAGAGTATTAAATCCGTTGATGGTCGACTTTAGTCCTTCAATGGTACTGGCCAAGTCTGCTTTTGAAAGTGTTGTGCTCACGGTGGAAATATCTTGAGATATAGTACCAAAATTATCTAATGTTGTAGTGATGGAACCTTTGTTAAACTCTAAAATGGATTGAAGCGTATTTGACGTGTTTTCAAATGAACTAATGGTTGTTTCCAATTTAGAGAGGCTGCCCTTTATGTTTGACTTGGTCTGATCGTCAAAAATACTGTTGACATTGGAAAGCAGCGCCTCAGCACTGACCATAACAGCCTCAATTTTTTCTTGAAGTGGGGTCAAACGTTGATTAACTAGGTCCGTCAAACCAGGCTTAATTTCAGATCGCAGAACATCCCCTGAAACAACATTCTCGCCACCGTCATTGGCAGGAATGATGGCAATGGCTTTCCCGCCTATAAGACCAGACTCATAAAGCTGTGCAATGCTGTTTTTTGAAAATTTAAAATCGCTTTCAATTAGCATTCTGACTTGAAGCATTCCACTGCCGTCATCTGTAAACTGAATATCTTGGACTTTACCAACGGTATGACCATTTATTGTAACCGCAGAGGAGGTGGCCAATCCTTCAACATTTTTATACATCGCAGTAATCTTGCGAGAGTTGCTTAAAAGATTTTCACCTTTGAGATAATTAAAGATAAAAATAAACAAAATAATGCCCGAAAGGACCAAGATGGCAGTTTTGATTTCTTTTGAGGTTTTCAATATTCTTATTTAATAGCCTTACAAATCTAACAATTAATTTATTAAATTTTAGGCTAATTGTTTTTAGTTTCCAAGGCTGTTTGAATCGCTATTCTGCTCCCGTCCCTGTAGGCGACAACAAACGCGCCACTGTAGCCAAGAGCCACTGCTTTTTCTCTCATTTGAGTTGCTTGGTTATAATCTGATGTTTCTCCATAAAAATAACGCCAAATCCTACCATTTTTTTCACGACTTAAGTCTTTAAGGCCATTGAAGTTGTAAGATTTTAAGGCCAGCCTCTTGGCACTGGCCGAAATCTGTACTTTAAATGTAGTATCAGGCGTTTCTAAGACTCCTACTTGATCGTTAGAGTCAAGGACAATACCAGCATTCAAATTAGATTTATAGTCTAATATGGCCTCAGAAATACTGCTGGAAATTTCTTCTTTGCCGCGTTTGGAGTTTAAGTAATCCCCTTCACTCCTATTGGTTATAAAACCTGTTTCAACCAAAACACTGGGCATATAGGTATTGTGAAGCACCCAAAAACCAGCTTGTTTGACCCCTCTATTTTTACGATTTAATTTTTCGGTGAAACTGGCTTGAATGGTACTGGCCAACAAAATACTCTGATCTAAATAATCTTCTTGAAGCAAAGTTAAACCAATAAAAGACTCCGGAGAACTTGGGTCGAAGCCCTCGTAATTTTTTTCATAATCATCTTCTAAAAAGATAACTTCATTCTCTTCTTGAGCTACTCTGAAATTAGAATCATTTCTATGAAGCCCTAAAACATAAGTTTCAGTGCCATGGGCTTGTGAATCGTGCGCATTACAGTGCACAGAAACAAAAAGATCTGCATCGGCTTTGTTGGCTATGTTCGCCCGTTCTCTTAATTCTAAAAAAACATCAGTTTTCCGAGTGTAAATAACAGAAACACCTGAGGTTGCTTCTAAGTTCTTCCCAACCCTTAGTACAATGTCTAAGGCAATGTCTTTTTCTTTGTAACCAAAGGAGGTTGGCCTTCCAGGGTCCTTACCCCCATGACCTGCATCCAAAACTACTACAAATGATTTGGTATCGTTTTTGAGCTGAGCATTGGTAACCAATCCAAAAAAACACAATAGGATTGTGAAAAAAGATTTAATTTGCATGAGAATCAATTACTTTTTTTGTAGGACTCGGTTTATAAAATATAATCCTGAAAAAATATCCGTAAATTTGATTTTTCAAAAACTGAGCCAAGCAGTACAAAAATACACTTAAAAGCATTGAAAACAACTCTCTTTCAAACACTTTTTCTTATAAGTTTTACAATGCTTACAAACAATTATGGGTACACTCAAGACGGCTTAGTTTTGCTAAATAATAGCGTTGAAAAAGCTAAAAAAAATGATAAAGATTCCCTAAAAACGATCTTAAAAGTCAACAAAGAGATTGACACTATAACTACAACTTCAGTTTCTGACAGTATTGTTAATGACAGTATTTTAAAACCCAGAAAATTTTTAGATGGAATTATTGACTACAAAGCCAAGGATTACACCTCTATCAACCAAAAAACAAAAGAAATATACCTTTACAACCAAGCCCAAATTTTATACCGTGATATGGATATAAAAGCGGGAGTCATTGTAATTGATTATGCCAATGATCTGGTCTATGCTGGAAGATTAAAGGACAGCTTAGGAGTTTATTCTCAAGCACCTGTGTTCAAACAAGGCCCTGAGATCGTAGAACCTGACTCGATTATTTTTAATATGAAGACAAAGAAAGCGCTCATTTGGAACTCCAAAACTGAACAGCAGGGAGGACGCATTATTTCTGAATTGAGTAAAAAAGAGAACGATTCCGTATACTTTGTCAAACGCGCAAAATTTACAACTTCTAAAAATGAAGAAAACCCAGAGTACTATTTCTTATTGAGAAAGGCTAAAGTGGTTCCTGGAAAAAAAATTGTGACTGGACTGACCAATATGTTTATTGCCGATGTACCAACTCCAATTGGAATGCCTTTTGCCTTTTTTCCATTGACAAACAAACGTACTTCTGGCGTCATATTCCCATCTTTTGGCCAACAAAATGAACGCGGTTATTTTCTTCAAAATGGCGGTTACTATTTTGCAATGAGTGATTATGTAGATTTGGCAGTTTTAGGAGATTATTACACCAACGGAAGTTATGGCTTGCGGCTAGAGAGCAATTACGCCGTTCGTTATAAATTTAGGGGAGGATTGAGCTTTCGCTATGAAAATTTAATAAACAGTGAAAGAGGGTTCCCAGACTATTCAAAAAGTATCATCTATAATTTGAGATGGAACCAAAGTCAGGACAGTAAATCCAATCCCAGTTCAAGGTTTTCTGCTTCGGTCAACCTTGGGAGCAGCACTTACTATCAACAGTCAATCAACCAACTGAACAATTCAAATTTTTTAAACAACACCTTGGCATCTTCTGTTTCCTATTCAAAAACATTTAGAGGGGATCCCCAAGTTAATTTGAGTGTCACCGCAACACATTCCCAAAACACCAATACAGAAACCATTAATATGACTTTACCGACCTTTCAAGGAAGTGTAGATCGTATTTTCCCTTTCGCCTCCAAAACAGAAAGCAAGAAAGGACTGATACAAAATATCAATTTTCAATACAATGTTAGAGGGGAAAACCGCATTCAAACAACGGATTCCTTGTTTTTTAAACCCGAAATGTTTGAAAATGCAAAAACAGGAATACAGCATAGTATTCCCATCAGTACCAACTTTAAATTGTTTAAGTATTTTAGTATGAGTACAAGTACCAATATCAATCACACTTGGTCTTTTAACAGTATTGAAAAGAGTTTTGATACACTAAACCAAGAGGTTGTAACAACCGATTTAAAAGGCTTTGACTCCTACACTACTTATAATTTCAGTAGCAGTTTAGGAACGACCATTTACGGCATGTTTAATTTTGGTGAAGATAAAAAAATACAAGCCATTCGACATGTAATGCGACCCTCCATAAGCTATAATATAAACCCCTCATTTGATCATTATTATGAATCTTACGAGGTCGTAAGTGCCGATGGATTAACTACTGAACAGATCGAGTATTCTCGATTTGAACAGTCCCTTTTTGGTGTACCTGGAAATCGCTTTTCAAGCAGTATTGGTTTGTCTATGAGTAATAATTTTGAGGCAAAAATCAAAGACAAAGACAGTACCGCTACAGAGCCAAAAAAAATATTTCTACTGAACAATCTTAACTTTTCTACCAATTATAATATTGCTGCTGACTCCTTAAATTGGAGTCCCGTGAGAATGACCGGCGGTACACAAATTTATGACAATAAAATGAGTGTTAATTTTGGGGCGACTTTAGATCCTTATGCTCTTGATAACAACAATCAAAAAATTAATACTTTCAATATTGAAAATGGGGGCAGTTTGTTTCGTGTTACCACTGCAAATATAGCCATGAGTTATAATCTTTCAAGTGATTCATTCGAAAGTAAAAACTCCACTGCAGATAATGCCTCTAATCTAGAATCTGTCAGAAGTGGTGGAAGGGCTGATGATTTATTTGGAAAACCCCAAGACTTTGCGGATCAACGCCTTAACGGAAGTGATGAGGATGAAAAACCAATCCCAACCGATTTATACAAATATAAACTGCCATGGAGCTTGCGGCTGGCCTATGCCCTAAATTATAACAATTCTAGACGACAAAATGAGATATCGTCCCACTCTTTAATGTTCTCTGGTGATATTGATTTATCGCCGCGCTGGAGTGTGGGCATTTCGTCGGGATACGACTTCAAAAATAAAGGAGTGACTTACACTCAGCTGCGTTTTGAACGAGATCTAGAAAGTTGGCGCATGAATTTTTCTTGGATTCCATTTAGCAATCGAAGATCGTGGAACTTTTTCATTGGAATCCGATCGAGCATCTTGAGCGATCTTAAATATGACAAGCAGCGTCAAAGAGACAGACAATTGTAAAAATTCAACAGCTATGAAAAAAATTATTAAAACAATAAAAGCACCCGCTCCTATCGGACCTTATAACCAGGCTGTTTTGTTAGGAGATATCCTTTACACTTCTGGGCAAATTGCCATTGATCCAAAGACTGGAGAGCTGGCCATAGATAATATCGAGTCCGAAACTACATTGGTAATG
>JAYYCW010000005.1:0-5908 GCA_036161535.1 Bacteroidota bacterium
ACAACCTAATTTTTGAAGCTGATTTAAAATCACACCCCCATATTCGTTGGTCCAGTCCCAAGCATGGGCCATAAACTCTTCTCGAGTCAAATCATTTTTATCAATTCCATTTTCCTTGAGCTTGGCAACCACTTTGGCTTCTGTAGCAATGGAGGCATGGTCAGTTCCCGGTACCCAACAGGCATTTTTACCTTGCAATCGAGCACGTCGAATAAGAACATCCTGAATTGTATTATTGAGCATGTGACCCATGTGTAAAATCCCTGTTACGTTGGGTGGAGGAATGACTATGGTGTAAGGAGTTCTGTGGTCTGGTTTTGAATTGAAGAATTTATGTTTCATCCAATAATCATACCACTTTTTCTCTACCGAAGTTGCATTGTATTTAGAGGGTACACCCATGAGTGTGGAATGGTTTTTGAATTAAGGTAAACAAAAGTAATTATATTTTAGATTCTTTAAAATTAAAAAAACCAGAATTATAGAGGTGCAATTTTTTGATTTTATAAAAAACCTTTAAATTTACAAATCAATTAAATTTTGAACCATGAAAAAAACATTCATATTCCTGCTGTTCGCATTTTTTACATTTCAACTTTATGCGCAAGAAAAAACTGCCAAAATAGAATTTGAAACAACGGTCATCGATTACGGAACCATTGAAAAAGGAGCTGACGGTGTCCGCGTTTTTAAATTTAAAAACACTGGAAATGCACCGCTGGTTGTCACATCTGTAAAATCAAGCTGTGGCTGCACCGTTCCAAAAAAGCCTGAAGCCCCAGTGTTACCGGGTGAGACTGGTGAAATTGAAGTCAAATACGACACCAAAAGAGTCAACCCTATCAGAAAAACAATCACGGTAACATCCAATGCTGAAACCCCAACAGTGGCACTCAAAATCAAGGGCAATGTCATTGACCCTTCAAATATTAATGTGATGAAACCCACTAACAAAAGCCTTGTGGAGCAATAAATTTTTAAAAAAAATTAAACTTAAAGCACCTTTAGACAGGTGCTTTTTTTTTTTTAAAGCTCGAATAATTAAATGGGATTCTGTTTTATTATAAATGAACTTTAAATAAATTTGTACTTTTTATATCAACAAAACATATAATGCCAAAAACTTCTAATAAAGGTTTGGTTATGCCAGCCTCACCAATTCGAAAATTAGTCCCCTTTGCAGAACAGGCGAAGTCAGAGGGGGTACACGTATATCATTTAAACATTGGACAACCCGACATTCAAACGCCTAAAATAGCTTTGGATGCTGTAAAGAATAATACACTTGAAGTCTTGGCTTACAGCCGTTCTGAGGGCTCAGAGGCCTATCGCATAAAACTCGCAGAGTATTACAAAAAATACGAAATTGAGGTCAGTGAAAATGACATCATCATTACAACAGGCGGCAGTGAGGCCTTACTATTTACCATTGGAAGTATCATGGACCCTGAGGATGAGGTTATTATTCCGGAACCGTTTTATGCCAATTACAACGGATTCGCAGCCGCTCAAGGGGTCCGCGTTGTGCCAGTAGTTTCTGAGCTAGACTCTAATTTTGCACTCCCCTCTATCGAAGCTTTTGAATTCTTGATCACAAAAAAAACCAAAGCCATCCTCATTTGCAATCCTGGAAATCCAACAGGTTACCTCTACAGCCAAGAAGAAATTTATCAGCTCACCAAATTGGTTAAAAAATATGATCTGTTTTTAATTGCAGATGAAGTTTATAGAGAATTTACCTATGACGGGGAAAAACATCATTCTATTATGTCAATTAAAGGCCTTGAACAACACGCCATTATGATCGACTCGGTATCTAAGCGCTACAGTATGTGCGGGGCACGTATTGGTTGTTTGGTTACCAAAAATAAAGAGGTTTACAAAACTGCATTAAAATTTGCCCAAGCACGGCTTTCACCCCCCACCTATGCACAAATTGCAAGTGAGGCAGCACTGAGTACACCCAATTCCTATTTCAAAAATGTAATTGATGAATACGTTGAACGTCGCGATATTTTAATTGAAGAACTTCAAAAA
The DNA here is from genome assembly GCA_036161535.1 of Bacteroidota bacterium. Lineage (GTDB taxonomy): Bacteria > Bacteroidota > Bacteroidia > Flavobacteriales > Flavobacteriaceae > UBA3537. The sequence continues at coordinate 2,038 of JAYYCW010000005.1, forward strand.
ATTAAGGGGGTCAAAGTGGCAAAGCCCAAGGGTGCTTTTTACTGTATTGTAGAACTTCCAGTCCACGATGCTGATGCTTTTGCACAATGGCTTTTAGAAAAATTTAGAGTACAAAATCAAACAATTATGATTGCGCCTGCCGCTGGATTTTATGCCACCAAAGGATTGGGTCAAAATCAAGTACGAATCGCCTATGTACTAAAAAAAGAAGATTTGATAGCTTCTGTTAACATTCTAAAAAAAGGATTAAAAGCCTACACCAATTAAGATGTTTCAAAAGCAAGTTTCACTCAAGCCCTTTAACAGTTTTGGCATGGATGTCAAGGCAGAGCGTTTTGTATCAGTGGAAAGCCTCGAAGACTTGGTTTCGGCTTTAGAAACAAATCCTTCAGAACTACTGGTATTGGGTGGAGGCAGCAATCTGCTACTAACTAAGGACGTTAAAGGGCTTGTTGTGCATATAAATTTAAAGGGCATTGAAATTTGCGAAAGAAACAACGAAACAACTTTGGTCAAAGCGGCGGCTGGTGAAAACTGGCATGACTTTGTTGTATGGACCTTGAATCAAAATTTAGGGGGGCTAGAAAATTTAGCTCTAATCCCTGGAAATGTTGGTACAGCCCCCGTTCAGAACATCGGTGCATATGGCGTAGAACTCAAAGACAGCTTTGTAAATTGTGAAGCCCTAAATTTAAAAACTCTGGAAATCGAAACATTCTCAAATACAGATTGCAAGTTCGATTACCGAAATTCTGTGTTTAAATCCAAGTACAAAGGACAGTATATCATTACTGCTGTATGCTTTGCATTGACAAACAGCAATCACATATTAAAAACTTCTTATGGTGCAATCCGATCAGAGCTTAAAAAAAATGGTGTCCAAAACAACCCAAATATTCATGATATTTCAAAGGCAGTCATTAGCATACGTAAATCTAAATTACCAGATCCAAAAAAACTAGGCAACAGCGGAAGCTTCTTTAAGAACCCCGTAGTTACAAAAAAAATATTTAAAAAGCTACACAATCAGTTTCCCGATATACCCCACTATACTGTTTCAGAAAATAAATTAAAAATACCAGCGGCTTGGCTTATTGAAACAGCGGGGTTTAAAGGAAAAACCTTTGGTAACTATGGCGTTCACAAGCACCAAGCCTTGGTTTTGGTAAATTATGGAGGTGCCTCAGGAAAGGACTTGTTGAGGCTTTCAAAACTCATTCAAAAGACCATAAAAACAATTTTTGGTATAGAGCTTGAATCGGAAGTCAATGTATTATAAAAAGTTTTTATTTTAATTTAGTTGTATCTTTGCTTCAGACACCATATTATATGAAACTACTTTTGATAACACTCGCACTTTTAGGCTTGGGAATTGCAGGCATTTCAATCAAAATTTGGGGGAAAAAAGATGGCGAATTTGCAGGGACTTGTGCAAGTCAAAATCCCATATTAAATTCTAAGGGTGCGCCCTGTGGATTGTGTGGTAAAACTCCAGATCAATTTATCGATTGTAATAATACTCAAAAAAACAACCCCATTAATTAAATCATTTCAGCAACAGTCTTTAGGGTTATGGTATATATTTTTTATTGTATTTAAACATGTTGAATCAAAACCATCGCCTTGAAAACTAGTGAAGCCATTACTAAAGCTAAAGAGGACAATCAAATGGCTTTCAATTTTTTATTGGAAACATTTTGGAATGATGTCTTTGGTTTTATGCTAAAGCGCACAAAAAATGAAATTGATGCTGAAGACATCACCATAGAGGCCTTTTTTAAAGCTTTCGACAAAATACATTCGTTTGATTCAAAATTTAAATTTAAAACTTGGTTAATTACCATAGCAAAAAATACCCATTTAGACAGTTTGAGGAAGCAAAAAACAATTCTCACAAATCAAACCACAGAAGAGGATGAGAAACGTGTCTATCGGATTATGGATGACGCACCTTCAATTGAAGATCAATTGATTACTAAACAAAAATTAGCACAACTTCTGAAAGATATCAAAAAACTAAAACCTCACCACCAAGAAATCATTCACTTGCGGTATTTCAAAGAACAAACTTATCTAGAAATTGCCAATACCGTAGGCATCCCCATTAACAATGTGAAAGTAAAACTACTGAGAGCAAAAAAACTTCTTGCAGAAATTATCAGGCACAAAAAATGATTGCATTTTTAAAAAAAATGGGGCCTGGCCTTTTATTTGCAGGTAGTGCCATTGGGGTGTCACATTTGGTACAGTCCACAAAAGCGGGTGCGAATTTTGGTTTTGGTTTGTTATGGGTCTTATTTTTTATAAATCTTATCAAATATCCATTTTTTCAATTCGGACCGCGCTATGCAGCAGCAACAGGAGAAAATTTACTACAAGGATATAAAAAACTGGGGAAAGTCGTTTTGACAATTTATGCCATACTTACCCTAGCCACTATGTTTACCATGCAAACAGCCGTGACCATCGTAACAGCCGGTATTGCTTCATCCCTTTTTGGAGATGCCATAAGTGTACAAACTTGGACCGTGCTCATTCTAAGCCTTAGCTTTACATTACTTCTCATTGGGAAATATGTGTTACTAGATAAAATGATGAAAATTATTATCATTATATTAAGTGTTTCAACAGTTTTTGCAGTTTGCAGCGCTTTTTTGGGTTCTGGTAACGAGTTGAGTTGGGCTCAAGTTTTCCCATCGTCAAGAACCGATTTAATTTTTTTAATTGCATTTATGGGCTGGATGCCAGCTCCGCTTGATGTTTCAATATGGCATTCTTTATGGGTAGTAGAAAAACAAAAAACATCCAAATTTTTTAATAATGAAGCGATAATTTTAGACTTTAACATTGGCTATATTGGAACTGTCATCTTAGGAATGGGTTTTTTATTGCTTGGGGGCTTGGTCATGTATGGAGGTGGAGCGTCATTTAGCGATAATGGCGGAATATTTTCCTTACAACTCATTGAAATGTACACACAAAGCTTGGGCAACTGGAGCTATGCTGTTATTGGAATTGCCGCGCTAACAACCATGTTTAGCACTTCTCTTAGCACTTTAGATGCTTCCCCCAGAGCCATGAACAAAACACTAGAACTAATTTTCGAGAAGCCGTTTAAAAATGGTTATATTTTGTGGTTAATTTTGTTAATATTTGGAACTATTGCAATCTTCTTTTTCCTTCTATCCGAAATGGGAACCTTGGTGAAAATTGCTACGATTTTATCCTTTTTAACGGCGCCTTTCTGCGCACTGATGAATTATATACTAATTTGCAGTAAACACACACCAAAAGATTGGCAACCTTCTAAATCAATTCATGTTTTAAGTATTTTTGGAATTTTATTTTTAGTAGGATTTAACATTTGGTATCTTAGTATTTTATGATTTTTTAATGGAATACTTTGTATCTTTGTAATTCAACAAAAAAGTATGCCCGCTAACACACTTTTAAAATCAGCCAAAGTTAACGCTACAGATTCACTTGAAAAATCTCAAGAAATCAGTTCACCAGCGCCTGTTGAAAAGCCTCAACCTCGCCGAGCAAAACCAAAATGGCTGCGGGTTAAGTTACCCACAGGAAAAAAATACACAGCTCTCAGGGGCCTAGTTGACAAATATAAATTAAATACAATTTGTACTTCTGGTAGTTGCCCTAATATGGGTGAGTGCTGGGGAGAGGGCACGGCTACTTTTATGATTCTTGGAAACATCTGTACTCGCTCCTGTGGATTTTGCGGAGTCAAAACAGGACGACCAGAGTCTATAGATTGGGATGAACCTGAAAAAGTAGCCCGTTCTATTAAGATAATGGGCATCAAACATGCAGTTTTGACAAGTGTTGACAGAGACGATTTAAAAGATATGGGCAG
>JAYYCW010000006.1:0-8130 GCA_036161535.1 Bacteroidota bacterium
ACGCTCTGATTTTGGCATTGCTTCCATCACCATCAATCCAGATTATGATACTGTTGAGGTGTTAAAGAAATACGCCAAGGAATACGGCGTTACCCATCCAAATTGGCATTTTTTAACCGGAGATCAAGAGGCCATTTATGACTTTGCCAATGATGGGTTTAATCTTTACGCCGCAGCAGTTGAAGGCGCTCCAGGCGGCTTTGAACACTCCGGGAATTTTGCCTTGATTGATAAATTGGGCTATATTCGTTCACGTACAGATGCCTTTGGAAATCCGAAGATATATTACAAAGGTACCATTGGGCAAAAAGAACAGCTGAATGATGAAGGGGAGCTTGAGGAAATTTCAGCACTTAAAGAAGATATTTTAAAACTACTTGATTATGAGTAAAACAACAAGATTAAATCCAAAGCAATTAAAACTCTGGGCCAATATTGTCAGCATTGCAATTCCGATTGTTGTAGCCATACTTTTTACTGTAAGGCTTCCAAATGTGGTCTCACTTTCTTTTTTGCCCCCCATTTATGCTACTATTAATGGATTAACAGCCGTCATTTTGATTTCCGCACTAATAGCCATTAAAAACAGAAAAATATTTTTACATGAATCACTGATGAAAATCGCTATTTGCTTTTCTATTGTATTTCTTTTGATGTATGTGGCATACCACATGACAAGTGACCCAACACCGTATGGTGGCGAGGGAACCTCACAACTTATTTATTACTTTATTTTAATTTCACATATACTCCTCTCTATCATTGTTATTCCTTTGGTTTTACACAGTTATATAAGAGCTTATTTAGGAGACTATAAGGCGCATAAAAAAATTGTTAAATATGCGTATCCTGTATGGCTTTATGTCGCAACAACAGGAGTAATTGTCTATTGTATGATTTATCCTTACTATACTTAAACAATTTGATACGTTCAATCACATATTTATTTCTTCTTTTTTTGGGGTTTTGTAGTTATGGTCAATGCGCCATGTGCAGAGCTGTTTTAGAAAATGAGGCAGGTCAAACGACTGCTAAGGGCGTTAATGATGGCATTGTTTACCTTATGTTAATTCCCTATGTTTTGATAGGTGGCTTGGCTGTTTTTACCTATATCCATTTTAGGAAGCTTTCAAAAAAATCCAAAACCCCTTGAAATTAAAAAAATCTTTAAAACCAACATTTAAGGCTTTTAATATTTTTTGAAACCTTAGCAATTTGATCTTGCTCTTGTCAAAATTGTAACAAAAAGAAATTTTCACCGTCCTAAATATGCACTTAAATAAAGTTAGAAATGCTCAAAATTGAAAAGCTTCATAAATCTTATCCCATAGGCGATTCCAGTCTTCATGTTTTAAAGGGTATTGATTTGTCTGTTGAAAAAGGTGAAATGGTGGCGATCATGGGATCTTCTGGTTCAGGGAAATCTACGCTTCTCAACATTATAGGAATGTTAGACGAAGCGGATCGCGGGGACTATACTTTAGATGAAGTGCCCATTGAAAATCTAAGTGAAAAAAAAGCGGCAATATACCGAAACAAGTTTTTGGGATTTATATTCCAATCCTTCAACCTAATTAATTATAAAAATGCACTCGAAAATGTTTCTTTGCCTTTATACTACCAAGGTTTAAAAAGGAAACTCAGACAGGAAAAGGCTAAGTTTCATTTAGAAAAGGTTGGCCTTTTAGATTGGGCTTCACATTTGCCAAGTGAACTTTCAGGAGGCCAAAAACAGCGTGTAGCGATTGCCAGAGCCCTGGCTTCTGAGCCTAAACTTTTATTGGCTGATGAGCCCACAGGGGCCTTGGACAGCAATACGTCTTGTGACATCATGGCCTTTCTCCAGCAGCTCAACGACGAAGGCAAAACAATTTTAATCGTAACACATGAACAAGATATTGCGAACATGTGCAAGCGAATTATTCGCTTAAAAGATGGGATTATTATAGAAGATAACTTAATAAAACAACACAGAGTGATTGCCAATGTTTGATGTAGATTTTTGGCGAGAAATATTTCAAAGTATCGACAAAAACCGAACCCGAAGTTCACTTTCTGGTTTTACGGTTGCCTTTGCGATATTACTGTTTACAGTCCTTTTTGGATTGGCCAATGGGCTTAATAATTTTTTTTCTGATGCTTTTGTTGACGACGCTGCCAATTCTATTTTTATTCGAAGTGGTCGTACCACCAAAGCGCACAAAGGGCTTCAGTCGGGCCGCCGCATTCAGTTTAAAAACAAAGATTATAATTATATCAAATCAGATTTTGATCCCAGTTTAGAGTTTATAACTGCCAGAATTTACCGCAATGTTGCGGCGAGCTATAAAAATGAAAAAAACAGCTATTTATTAAGAGCCGTTCATCCAGATCACCAGTATTTGGAAAAAACAAGAATGACACAAGGACGCTATCTTAACCAGCGCGATATGCAAAGTCGCACCAAGGCCATTGTCATTGGCGACTTGGTACGACAAGATTTATTTCTCAAGGATGAGAATGTCATTGGCGAATACATCAATTTAAGTGGAATATTGTATAGAGTGGTAGGAGTCTTTAAAGATGATGGAGGCGATGATGAAGAGCGCATTATTTATATGTCGCTTACAACCGCACAACAAATCTATGGGAACAATGATTATGTCGATCAAATTAATCTTACATACAATCCCGAAATGGATTACAATCAAGCAATTGATTTTGGTCTGGATTTAGAACAACAACTGAAAGAACGCTTTACGGTTGCCAAAAATGACCAAAGAGCGATTCGGGTCTTTAATATGGCCATGCAAAATAAGGGGATTAAACAAATGACCTCGGTCCTTGGGATACTCATTTTAATCATTGGATCTGGCACTCTAATAGCGGGCATAGTCGGCATCAGCAATATTATGATATTTATTGTCAAAGAACGGACTAAAGAAATTGGCATTCGAAAAGCGCTTGGTGCTTCGCCCAAGGCCATTGTGGCACTCATCATAACAGAATCTATTTTAATTACAACTTTAGCAGGTTATTTTGGGCTGGTGCTTGGTGTCGGTTTTTTGGAGTGGATCGGTCCCAGTTTAAAACAATACTTTATAACGGACCCTGGGGTGAGTCAAAGCTTGGTCATAACCGCAACAATCACTCTTATTACCGCAGGTGGAATAGCAGGCTATTTACCAGCCAAAAAGGCCTCAAAAATCAAACCTATAGTCGCTTTAAGAGATGAATAACCCTATTAAATTTTTATTTGAAAGCGATACCTGGAAAGAGGTTTATGAAAGTGTGACTAAAAACAAAGTTCGCACTGCCATTACAATGATTGGTGTGTGGTGGGGGATTTTATTGCTTATTGCTCTTTTGGGTGCTGCGAGAGGTATGGAAAATTCATTCAATAGAATTTTTGGTGATTTTGCGACCAACAGTGTCTTTATTTGGGGCCAGAGCACCAGCATGCCTTTTAAGGGATATCAAGAGGGTAAAGCTGTTCGGCTTAAATTATCTCATGTACATAAAATTGAAGAGAATATCGAGGGTGTAGAACTCGTAGTCCCTAGAAGCCGCCGTCAAGCCTTCGTCGTTCGTAATTTTCTTTCTGGCAACTATGGAGTGAATGGCGATTATCCCATGCTAGATCAAATACAAAAGAAAAAGATGATGAATGGGCGATTTATCAATCAAAACGACATCAATTTAAAGCGAAAGGTGGCGGTGATTTCAGAAGATGTATATAAACAGCTTTTCGAAAAAGATGAAGACCCTGTTGGCGGTTACATTCAAATTAACAGCATTAATTTTACGGTGGTTGGTGTTTTCCAAAATGAAAATGTTGATATGGGGCCTTCCAGCGACATTCACATTCCTTTTACCACTTTTCAACAAATTTATAACCAAGGAGATCGGATTGGATGGATGGTTGTTACTGGCAAAGCGGAGAACAATATCAAGCAAATTGAGGAAGATATCAAATTGCTGCTGCGCAACTTAAATAAAATACATCCTCGCGATAAAAGAGCTTTGGGAAGTTTTAACCTTGGTAAAGAATTTGCAAAGGTCACGGGTTTTTTAACAGGAATGCAATTTTTAACATGGTTTGTTGGGATTGCAACCCTAATTGCAGGAGTTTTCGCTATCGGCAATATATTATTGATTACAGTCAAAGAGCGCACTAAAGAAATTGGGGTTCGTCGCGCTCTGGGTGCCACCCCTTTTGAAATAAAGCGGCAGATTGTCGTTGAAGCGGTGTTTTTAACCATGATCTCAGGTATATTGGGCATCATTACAGGTGGATGGATTCTAATTGTGATCGATAAAAGTTGGGGTCAAGGCGATGATGCCACGCTAGTCAATGCATCAGTTTCCATTGGGGTTGTATTTATAGCCTTGGCATTACTGGTGTTTTTAGGGACTTTGATAGGCTTGATCCCCGCCTTTAAAGCAACCAGCGTTAAACCTATTGAAGCATTAAGAGAAGAATAATTAAATTTAAACAATGAATAAAACAACAAAAATTATATTGGGAATCGTCTTGCTAATCCTCTTTGTATTTGTATTAAAATACTTTAAGGATTCCAATGCAAAAGACATCATAGATTATAAAACAGAGTCACCTTTTTACACCTCTTTGGACACAAAAATCGTTGCCACAGGAAAGTTAAATCCAGAGGAGGAAATTGAGCTTAAACCTCAAATTTCAGGTATTGTCGATAAGATTTTAGTGGAAGAGGGAGATCTAGTTCAGAAAGGGGATTTAATTGCTAAAATTCGAGTGGTTCCCAACGAACAAGCATTGGTCAGTGCACAAAGCCGTATCAAAACTACAAAATTCACATATGACAATGCCAAAACCCTTTTTAACCGCAATAAAGCACTTTATGAAAAAGGCGTCATTTCAAGACAAGATTTTGAAAACAACGAGCTGAGTTTAAATCAAGCTGAAGAAGGCTATCTACAAGCTCAAAACGACTATCAAATTATCAAGAAAGGATCAATTTCTGGTGGGGGATCTGCTAATACCAATATCGTTGCACAAATATCGGGAACGATTTTACAAATTCCCGTCAGAGAAGGGGATCAAGTGATTCAAAGTAATAATTTTAATGCAGGAACAACCATCGCCACTATCGCCGATATGCGTCAAATGATTTTTGAGGGTAAGGTCGATGAATCTGAGGTCGGTAAGCTAGAGGAAGGTAAAGCGATTAGCGTTGTTCTCGGCGCTTTGGATGAGAAGGAGTTTCCTGCTAAATTAACATTTGTAGCCCCCAAAGGCATTGAGGAAAATGGCGCTGTTCAATTTGTAATCAAAGCCGATGTAGCGGTTGAATCTAGCAGTATGATTCGCGCTGGTTACAGTGCCAACGCAGAGATAGAGGTTGCCAGTAAAGACAGTGTTTTGGTGGTTAAGGAGGCCTTGCTTCAGTTCAACAGAATTACCGAAAAGCCTTATGTTGAAATATTAAAAGCCGATGGAGACTTTGTAATAAAAAATGTTGAAATCGGTATTTCAGATGGAATTAACGTAGAAATTATAGAAGGTGTTATTCTGTCTGATGAAATAAAAGTTTGGAATAAAGCCTTTGAAGAAAGCAATGAAGACCAAGAAAATAGCGATGAAGAATAACCCTCATAAACCCATGAAAAATTTATTTATAATTCTTTTTCTTTTAGGAACTTTAAACAGTTTTGCTCAAAAAAAATGGACCTTAGAGGCCTGTATCAATCACGCACTTGAAAATAATATCAGTGTAAGGCAAAGCCAAAATACACTGCAGAGTAACGACCAAGATATTCAGGCAGCCAAGGGGAATTTCTTGCCATTGTTGGGAATTAATGGTTCTCAGCGTTTGAACTTAGGTAACGTAGAGGTTTTCGACGGACAGTTTTTAGATCGAACCTTCCATTCAACCAACTTTGGTATAAATATTTCTCAAACAGTTTTTAATGGTTTTAGAAACACGAATATCTATAAGCAGTCAATTATTAACAAGGCGGCTAACGAAGAGGCTTATAAACGCATCCGGGACGATGTTTCGCTCAATGTTGTCAACTCCTATTTAAATGTGTTGCTTAACAAAGAGAATTTGAGAATAGCAGAGGCACAGTATAATTTTTCGTTGGAGCAGCTTGAACGCGTTAAAGAATTGGTGGCGGCTGGGACACAACCTGAGGCCAATGTTTTTGATGCAGAGGCAACTTTGGCAAATGATGCACAGCTCCTAACAGTTGCTCAAAACAACGATGCTTTATCTCTCTTGTCTTTGTCCCAAGTTTTACAAGTACCCTTTGAAGGTTTTGAAGTACAACTCATCGTACTAGACACACCTTCTGAATTAATTATGTACAACGATGTTAAACCTATATTAGAATACGCTTTTGATAATAGAAGTGAAATTAAGTTAGCAGAAAAAAATATTGAAGCTGCTAAGTTGGGAAAGGAAATTTCAAAAGGTGGATTTTACCCCACACTAAGCATGAGCTATGGCCTCAACACGGGTGCTAATTTTTCTAACCTCAGCAATGATAATTCTTTTTTTCAGCAAATCAATGACAATAGAGGGCATAGCTTTGCGTTGAATCTAAACATCCCGATATTTTCAAGATATCAAAACAAGACTGCTTACGCAAAAGCCAAAATTCAAGTTGAAAATAACAATCTGGCGCTCGAACAAGCAAAAGTTGACCTAGAAAGTAACATTCAACGTGCTTTTACAGATGCTAAAGCCGCTTTAAAAACCTATGTTTCATCTCAAAAATCAGTAGCAGCGCGCCAACTCTCTTTTGACAATGCCAAGGAACGTTATAATATAGGGGCGCTAAACACTTTAGATCTAGAACAAACCAGAACCCAATTAGTCAATGCCCAATCCTCATTGATTCGAGCCAAATATGATTTTCTTTTTAAGACCAAAGTCCTTGATTTTTATCTCGGTAAACCTTTAAATTTGTAAATGGCTTGTATTTTAAATCTTGAGACTTCAACAACCAACTGTTCTGTGGCTCTTTCACAGGATGGGGAGCTTATAGCATTAAAAGAGGACAATAATCTTCAACATTCCCACTCTGAGCGGCTTCACCTTTATATTGATGAGGTTATCAATAAAGCGAAGGTTTACAAACATAAAATAGATGCCGTTGCCGTTAGTATGGGGCCTGGGTCTTACACGGGATTGCGCATTGGTGTTTCTGCGGCTAAAGGCCTTTGTTTTGCACTATGTCTTCCTTTGATTGCGGTTCCTACTTTAGAGGTATTGGCACGGAAAATAAATGTCAATAGCGGTTGTATTGTTCCCATGCTTGACGCCCGACGTATGGAAGTTTACTCCCAAGTTTTTGACGCTAAACACCATCCTATTGAAGCCATATCTGCTCAAATTTTACAATCTGATTCCTATTTGAATTTCCTAAACGGACAAGCGGTGTATTTTGTTGGAAATGCCAATAACAAAGCCAAAACACTTATTAACCACCCGAATGCAAATTTTGAAAGCCAGCTTCCCTCTGCCGAACAAATGTGTGGTTTGTCGTACAAGAAATTCATTGATCATGACTTTGAGGATCTGGCATATTTTGAACCTTTTTATTTAAAAGATTTTATTGCTACACCACCTAGGAAAATATAAAGCGAAAGATTGTAACTTTGGGTTTTAAAATTTATATATGAAGCTTGTTATTGTACCAACGCCAATTGGAAACCTTGAGGACATGACAATGCGTGGGATTTCGACATTAAAATCAGTGGACTTGATCCTTGCAGAAGACACTCGAACATCCGCCAGGCTTCTAAAGCATTATGATATTTCTACCCCCATGAAATCTTACCATATGCACAACGAGCATAAAATTTTAAGGAGCATCATTGAAAAATTAAAAAGTGGCCTGCAAATCGCACTCATTAGTGATGCGGGAACTCCTGCCATTTCTGATCCTGGGTTTTTACTAGTGAGGGCCTGTGTAGCTGAGGGAATTGCATTGGAGTGTCTGCCTGGAGCGACGGCTTTTGTTCCTGCGCTTGTTAATTCTGGTTTCCCTAACGACCGCTTTGTCTTTGAAGGATTTTTACCCTTAAAAAAGGGCCGCCAAACGCGGCTTAAGTTACTCGCCAATGAGTCTCGAACAACCGTGCTTTACGTAAGCCCTCATAAA
>JAYYCW010000007.1:0-13169 GCA_036161535.1 Bacteroidota bacterium
TGTTCAGTTGTATGAAAACTTGAACCGATCAATTTTATGTCCAAGTTATCATTCACTTTATAAGCTGCCTTCAAGGCTCCAAAATAGGTTTTGTAGGCATCTTTTTCTTGACCTTGATAATAGACCAGTAATGCTAAGGGATTGGTCAGAGTTCCAAAATTTGTTTGACGTGTTTGTGGTTCATAATTATAAGTATTTGAGGTAATACTCCCCAAGAAACTCAGTTCAAATTTAGGACTAAATTGGTAAGTTAGATAGGTTTGTGTATCTAAAAATTGTGGATCGTAATTGGTTTGAGTTTCCTTGGCATCTACCAATAAACTGTTGTCGCGGTATCTCAGGCTAAATAGGGCTGAAAATTTAGAATCTTTTGAGATGCCCTCAGCAGTCAAGCTTCCTCCTAGGAGATTAAAATCAGCAATAACTCCAAATTTTTTGGGTTTTCGGTATGTAATATCTAGAACAGAAGATAATTTATCGCCATATTTTGCTTGAAATCCACCTGCTGAAAATGCCAGTTTTTGCACCATATCCGAATTCACAAAACTCAAGCCCTCTTGCTGCCCCGAGCGCACTAGAAATGGTCGGTAAACTTCAATGCCATTTACATACACCAAATTTTCATCATAATTTCCGCCACGTACAGAGTACTGAGTGCTCAATTCGTTGGATACATTGACCCCTGGTAGGGTTTTTAAAAGATTCTCAACTCCTGGCTGAGCCCCTTTAATTGTCCTAATTATTTTTGGGTCTATGGTCGTTACTCCCTCCAAAGTACTGCGTTTAATCCCTTTTATCACAACCGTTTCTATTTGCTCAATATCCAGTTTTAAAACAGGATTAAATTCATAAGTTTCTGTACTTTTTAGATTGAAAATAACAGAAACAGCTTTGTAGTTAACGTGTGAGTAGACGACGGTTACATTTTTATTTGCAGGAATTTCAAGTATATAAAAGCCATTGGTATTTGAGGTTGTTCCTAGTTGATTTACTTGAATGTTTACATTGTCAATTGGATTGTTGAGTTCGTCCAAAAGAATGCCTGTCAAAGTGGCTGTCTGTGCGATCAAGTTCTGATGCAAACTCAGTAAAGTGATAAAAAGAAATAAAAATATATGCTTCAAGATCAGTTTAATTTTTTCGATAAAATGTCGCTTCAAATTTACTACTATTTCCAACATTATCGGTCACGATAACTTTTAAATTGTTTTCAGTAGTATTGACAATACCGTCCGAAAAATCATGAGTTATACTGTTTGTTTTTGGATCGTATTCCATTAAAATCCAGTTTCCATTTATCGTGGCTCTGTAATTTTTAACTCCAGAAGTAACATCTAAAATTTTGACTTTTAAAAATGCTTTTTTACTCAACCAACTTCCGTTTTTAAAATTTTGGGCTTTGATAATTGGCCCATTAGTGTCGCTACTCAATGTGTAAGTGCCTAGATATTTGCTGCGGGCTGTGAGTGTATCACCCTTGCGTTTGGTTGGGGTGTAGTACAATTTCCCATAGTCTGATACTGAAGCTATGTAGAGCTGTCCAAGTTCATTTTCATCGTATTTTTCAACGTTAAAATTAATACTGATTGATTTTTGAAGTGGTATGGCTTTTGGTTTCAATACCAAAGTGTCGTTTCGGACTTTAAAATCTAAGCTTAAATCTTCGTAAAATGTATTTGCAGCAATATCAATCCAAACGGAGTTTGATCTCAAAGTGGTTGATTTAGCTGCACGGATAATCCTGAGATCAGAAATAGTTTCAGTTTTTGAAGGCAAGTCTACAAACTGTCCTAAAATTGGAATTTTAAGTTGTGTTTTGTTCCCATTGAAGTCAAATATGTCGATTGCAAAGACAGTGTTAGTGCTTTCTTCGATATTAATTTGACCTTTGTTTTCATTGAAAGTGAAGAGACTAAGTGGGTTGTTTTCTTCGATAAAAAGTTTTTGAATTCTTTGTTTGTGATTTCTAAAGTAGGTGTAGTCAATAAAGCGATTGATGTGTTTAGATTCTTCAAATGAAAACCGTTTAAAGTCAATTTCCAAGGCTTTTTGCCCATTGAAATAGGATTGAATCATGGCCACACCGTTTTTATTTGATGTGTTGTCTTGTCGGTCGTTAGAGATAATTCCAAAACCAATGTTGCCAAATGCCTTGAGGGGTTCCGTTTTGTAAACTCCATTTGATCCTTTAATCAATCTAATTTTTTTGCGTGATGTTTGACCGTCTACATGACTGTTTGTTCCTAGGGGATAGGCAAATAAACCATACAAAGAGGGTTTGGTACTATCTATAACATCAATTCCAAAAAGCATTGGATTGATAGGGCGTTCCTGTTTGTCTCTGATTTCAAAATGAAGATGTGGACCAGAAGAGCCGCCAGTGTTGCCCGATAAAGCAACAATTTCATCAGATTTTATAAGTAATTCACCTTTCTTTGGAAACAATTGAATTTCAAACTGCTCGTTTTTGTACTGTTGTGATTTTACATAGGTTTCGATTTTGGGGGCAAACTTCTTTAAATGCGCATACACCGTCGTGTAACCATTGGGATGTGTTATGTAAAGGGCTTTACCATAACCATAGGGTGAAACCTTTATTCTACTAACGTACCCTGCTGCTGCTGCATATACATCCAGTCCTTCTTTGCCATTAGTTTTGATATCAATTCCAGAGTGAAAATGATTGGACCTCAATTCAGCGAAAGTTCCAGAGAGTAATAAGGGTTGTTTTAGAGGACTTGAAAAGTAATCTTGAGGATAAGTAGTTTGTGCTTGACTTAAAAAAACAAACAAAAAAAAGAGGTGTCTTACAAATAGCATTAGGACAGGTTGTTTAGTAAATGTATATAAATGAAAACAAATACCAAAGAGATTTTTCATTCTACACAGCTAAAATAAATACAAAACAATTGTTAGTTTAGGTATGGAATGCTAAATTTGTTGGAGTGCAACTTAAATTATAAATGAGCAATATTGAATCCATTGTAGAATCTCTTGAAGTAAAAATAGCCCAAATTTTAAAATGTTTGGATGCTTTGAAAACTGAAAATAGACTTTTAAAGGCTGAACTCGTTGAATGCCAGAAGCAAACGGAAGTGTATTTAGATTCTTTAAACAAAAAAGAATTGGAGTTAGAGGCTCTGAAAGTTGCCAGTTCAATGCTTGGAAGCTCAGAAGATAAACGAGCCTCAAAATTGAAAATAAATGCTTTGATAAGAGACATCAATGACTGTATTGCAAGCTTATCTGATTAAACAAACATGAGTGAAAAGCTAAAAATTAAATTGTCCATTGCCAATAGAATTTATCCGTTGACAATTGATTCAAGTCAAGAAGAAGGCTTGCGTATAGCCGCCCAAAAAATTGAAGCAACCGTAAAAAAATACGAACAGAGTTATTCTGTCAAAGACAAGCAAGATGTGTTGGCCATGTGTGCATTGCAATTTGCAGCCAAAGCAGAGCATACTACATTAACTAAGAATAGTCTCAATGCGGCGCTAGAACAACGTTTAATCGATTTAGACAAAAAAATAGAGAGCCATTTAAATAACGACACTTAAAAAGGTAAAGTTTTAAACAATGCCTGTATTGATCATTTTTTGATAAACTCAACGCGATATCTATAAAAGGGGTGCGTTTAAATTGTAAAAGCATGCTGCCAAGTCGCAGATCCTTGATCAGTTTTTCAGCCCTAAATCCTGTTAATTAGGAGTTTAGACAAAACCAGGTCTCTACAGGCTTTTGTGTTCAATTTAAAATCAATTCCGTCTGGGATGAAATTTTGTCATCACTTTCTTAAGATGGCTTTTGTCTAAATGCATGTAAATTTCGGTGGTGGTGATGCTCTCATGGCCCAACATCATTTGAATGGCTCTTAAATCTGCACCATTTTCCAAGAGGTGTGTCGCAAAAGAGTGTCGAAAGGTATGGGGAGAAATAGATTTTTGAATCCCCGCTTTTTCGGCCAATTTTTTAACGATTGTGAAAATCATAGCCCTTGTGAGTTGTTTTCCACGCTGGTTTAAAAAGAGAGTGTCTTTGTGTTCTGCATCAATCTCAATTAAGGACCGCCAATGTTGTCTGTAGAGATTGATAAACTTTTGAGTGTTGACTCCGATAGGTACAAAACGCTGTTTATCACCTTTCCCCGTCACTTTTAAAAAACCTTCTTCAAAGAATAAATCTGATATTTTTAAATGGGTCAATTCACTGACTCGTAGCCCACAACTGTAAAGAGTTTCAATGATGGCTCGGTTACGTTCACCCAATGGCTTACCCATATCTATCGCCGCTACTATTTTATCAATTTCTAAAACAGAGAGAGTATTAGGAAGTTTGCGCCCAATTTTGGGAGCTTCTATTTGTTCGAGTGGATTGCTTTTGCGGTAATTTTCAAAAACTAAATAATCAAAAAAACTGCGAAGTCCCGAAATCATTCTCGATTGTGTTCGTGAATTGGCATTTTTAGACACTTCATACAGGAACTGTTGAATCAATTCAACACTGATATTGATGGGGTCAGCTATTATTGAATGGGTTTGTAAATAACGCATGAGTTTTTGAACGTCCAAGCAGTAACTGTGAACGGTATTCTGTGATAAACCCCTTTCGATTTTTAAATAATGCTGAAAATCATTAAGTGCTGGGGACCATTTCATACAAACATGTGTTCTGAGTTTTTCAAATTTACAAATTATTGGATAGTTACTCAGTATTTAAATGTTTAGAATAAATTTCTGTTAATATCAAAAAAATAAATCTAAACTATTTGAAAAGAAAAGAAAACCCACTTATATTTGCAGCCACGCAAGGAGAAATGGCAGAGTGGTCGAATGCGGCAGTCTTGAAAACTGTTGAGGGTCACACCTCCGGGGGTTCGAATCCCTCTTTCTCCGCAGATTAAAACCCACAACAGTCGTTGTGGGTTTTTTGTAATTATTGTTAATCAATTTATTTGATCGAATAATATTTGAATTATTCATTATTAGTTACTTTTTATTATTTTTTTCTCAGTATTTGTAGCATATAATAATTTTTTTGTATTTTAGCACATTAACTCAAAATGTAAAAAAATGCATCAAATATTTACTAAAAAGTTTAACTTATTTGCCTTAGCAATACTTTCTACCGTGGTTTTCTCACAAACTACAATAGAAGATTCTGGCTTATTTGCTGATGGTCCTAACTCCACATGGACTCATGTATACACACTGGCTTTAACAGCTGATGGTAGCTCTTCTCAAGCAGAACAAACTCTGGACATTAACATTACATCTTTACCAACAGGAGGAGGCAAATACAGGATATACAAAACAACTGCCAACGGCACCGGAATTTTTGGACCTTCAAATGCTGGGGCAGCCTTAACTACAGGATTAAACGAAATATCAGTCAATGGAGTCTCATTTGATAGAACCGTAAAAATACAGTTCAACTCAGGACTTATTGAATTTGAATCTTTGATAGCTAATGGAACAACCATTTATGATTCATCTTCATCAGATGACAGTTCTGATGACAGTTCCGATGATAGCTCTACCTCCAGCGAGGAATGTATTTCAGATTCTGATTCTTTTGAGGATGGCCCTAACTCAACTTGGGTAAAATTGATAACTCTTGCCCGCACTTCTGATGGAGCTTCATCTCAGGGTACACAAACCTTAGACATTAATGTAACTTCTTTGCCATCAGGCGGAGCTAATTACCGTGTGTATAAAACAACCGAAAGTGGTGGTAATTTTTGGTCAAATGCTTCCGCCCTTTCTGTTGGCTTGAACGAAATATCAGTTGCAGGAGTTTCTTTTGACCGAACTGTGAAAGTACAATTTAATTCAGCTGACGTATGTTATGACTCTTTAATTAAAAATGATGTTACACTATTTCCAGCTGATAGCGGATCCGGTGACGACTCATCAACAACCTACCAAGCTTGTACACTAGATTTCCCATTTATCATAAATACTAGTTCAGAAACTTATCCTAAGCAAATTATTCTTGCTGAAGAAAGCGATACAACTAGTGGAGACTCACAGAATCTTACCATGAGAATTACTAACTTGCCAAGCGGTGCTAGATATCAAATTGTTAAAACAGTAATTAACACCAATAATCCAAATGGAATCACCAACTTTGCTTCTCCCGTTACTATTTTAGCTTACGGAGACACAGTTCCTGAAACAGGTAATTATGCGAGCTTGGCTTCAGATGGCACTCTTTCAATTGATGTAAATAATGTTAGTTACCAAAGAGATGTTAAAATCAGATTTGATACTACAGATTTATGTTTTGACTCGATTTCTGTGAACGGATCATCACTTATGACTTGGACAGGAGCCACAGATACTGATTGGGCAACTACCACAAATTGGGTATTCAACACCGCACCAGATTCAACGACTAAAGTTAATGTAGCAGCGAATTTGTCAAATTATCCCTCAGTATCCACTGATGTTAGCCTTACCGAATTAAGTATTGATTCAGGTGCCACAGTATCTGTATCATCTGGTGGATCTCTTACTACTTCTGGTGATTTTTCTAACTCTGGTACATTCACAATGTCAGGATCTTCAACAGAGAATCCTTCCTTGATAGTTAGTGGAACTAGCTCTGGTAATATTACTTATAACAGGTATGTAAATACAGTTGGTTCAAATGAATGGGACTTAATTGGTTCACCTGTTGATGGCTTAAGCGTCGAAGACTTTCTAAACTCTAATTCATCAATAGCAACTAATGATAGTTCAACACAAACAACTACTGGTGAATCTTCTGAATTTGAGCCGGGTCCTAACAATACATACCCATTAAAAATCACTCTTACAACACCAGACGATCCTACTTCCGGTAATCAGCAAACCCTTTCAATGAATGTGACATCTCTCCCTTCTGGAGGTGTAAACTATAGAGTTGCAAAGACAACCGCAAATGGTTCATATTATTATGGACCAGTAACCGCTTTTGTATTAGGTTCTAATAACATTACTGTTGCAGCATCTGGTTTTACTAGAGATGTGCACATTCGTATCGGTAGTACAGAAGTTGCTTTTAACACTCTCACCGTTAATGGTACTTCGCTTTATAATGGGATTCAGCCTCTCACATATGCTATCGGATATTATGATAATTCAACGTCTACTTGGAATAATTATGATGATGACAATTTTGACGATGGTTCACCAGCTTTGGATCTTGGTAAAGGATTTCAGATGGCTTCATCATCAGGTTCTGCGTTATCATTTTCTGGAAGTGTAGCAACATCTCAACAGACCGCAGCGATTGTTGATAATTCCTCTTTAGGTGGAACACAATGGAATTTGATAGCAAATCCCTTTCCATCCTATCTCAATCTCAACAGTGCTGCAGACGCCACAAATAACTTCATTACAGAAAATGGTTTAAGTGTTTACGGTTGGAGTGCTGACGGTACTGGTACATATATCGTTTACAACAATGTAAGTCCTACTCCTGCTGCATCTTACATTGCACCAGGTCAAGGTTTCTTTGTTAGTGCTGCTGATGGAACCACTTCTGTTAATTTCACAGCCGATATGAGAACTACTTCTGGTGGTGATGATTTTGTAGCAGGTCGTTTAAGTGGTTCATACACTTACTTCTACTTAGATATGTTGAATCAAAATGGTAATTCAATAGACGACAGCATGTTCTATTTTGATGATAATATGACTCATGGATACGACCAAGGATATGATGCTGAATCTTTTGATCAATCTAGCGGTTTAATGTCTCGTTTGTTAAACGGTTACGAAGGCATAGGTATGCAAGTAAACGCTATGCCTACTAGCTCGTTAGATGATTCTACTATAATTCCTTTAGATATAAACCGTGGCGCTGGGACAGCTTTTGCTATCAGCTTAGGTGATTCGTTTAATATACCTGCTGATGTTGATATTTATCTAGAGGACAGAGAAGAGCAGACATTTACAGACTTGAAAAACGGTGATTTTTCAATAACACCAACAACTAATATAAGTGGCACGGGCCGTTTCTATCTTGTGTTTGGTACCAATAGCCTTGGGTCTGACGATTTTGATATGTCACATATCAGTGCTTATAAACCTTTTAATGCTGATCACTTAGTAATTGAAGGATTATTCAATATTGAAAATGCATCTATATCTATGTATAATATAATTGGTCAAGAGGTTTTAAATGTAAAACTAAATGCCAATCAAGCTATAGAAAGAGTTTCTACATTAGGACTGAATGCTGGAGTATACATTGTGAATATTCAAGCAGACAACAATACAATTACTAAAAAAATAATTATCAATTAAGATTTTAAATTATGAAAAAAGATAATATTTCTAGAAAACAAGCTTTAAAGAAACTGGGGCGATACGCGGGTATGACGGCTTTGGGTACATTTATGATATTAAATCCCAAAAAAGCCCAAGCTGCTTCTGCTACTCCACCTCCTCCAGGAGGATTTTAAAAAAAAAGCTCATGTTTTGCATGAGCTTTTTTTTTAACATCTTTCAAAATTCAAATCATAAATATGATTTGATATTTTTTGGCATCAACTCATATTTCATTTATTTTTGTTACAAAAAAGAATGAGTCTTTTAGGTGCTTTAAAATGGCGTTACGCCACTAAAAAATTTGATGTAAATAAAATTATCCCTGTCTCTGATATTGAGAAAATAAAGACTGGTTTTAATCTAACAGCTACTTCTTATGGTTTACAACCCGTTTCTTTATTAATCATACAAAATAAAGACATACAAAAAGATCTTATTCCCTTGTCAATGGACCAAAAACAAGTGGGCCAGGCCTCACATTTGGCTATTTTTTGTGTTAAAACAAGCATAGATTCTTCATATGTTATTGATTATTTTGAACGGATTAAAAACATACGCAAAACTGATGACAAAGTATTGGCATCCTTTAGAGCTCACATTATTGAAAGCTTTAAACAAAAATCTTCGGAAGAGATATTTTTATGGGGCGCCAAGCAGGCATATTTGACTATGGGTAATCTTCTATCCTTATGTGCTGATTTGCGCATTGATGCCTGTCCAATGGAGGGCTTTGACCCAAATGCCTACGACAACTATTTCGATTTAAGAACAAAGGGATTACGATCTGTTCTCATCATGCCTATGGGGTATAGGGCAGAGGATGACATGTTTTCAAAAATGAAAAAAGTTCGAAAGGAAATTTCTGAATCTGTCATTGAAATACACTAATTATGCCAGGATTTGAATTATTTGGTGATGCCGAACGCAATGAAGTCCAAGACGTTCTAAACTCGGGCGTGCTAATGCGCTATGGTTTTGAAGGTCTTAGACAAGGGCATTGGAAAGCCAAAGAAATGGAAACAGCCATAGAAAAAAGATTCCAGGTAAAACACGCTCAACTTGTCAGCAGTGGAACTGCTGCTGTCAGTATGGCCTTGGCTGCTTCTGGTGTTGGTGCTGGGGACGAAGTTATCATGCCTTGCTTTACTTTTGTTGCTAGCTTCGAAGCTATTTTAATGATGGGAGCCACTCCTGTGGTAGTGGATATTGACGATTCCCTGACCTTAGACATTGAAGCTGTAAAAGCTGCAATTACTTCCAAAACCAAAGCCATTATGCCCGTGCACATGTGCGGTAGTATGGCTAATTTAGAGGCTTTGAAAAGCATTTGTAAAGACAATGCCTTGTTGTTGATTGAAGATGCTTGTCAGGCCATTGGCGGCACTTACAAAGGACAAGCACTTGGAACAATTGGAGATTTGGGTTGTTTTTCTTTTGATTTTGTAAAAACAGTAACCTGCGGCGAAGGGGGTGTTGTCATTACAAACAATACAAAATATGCTCAACACCTCGATCATTATAGCGATCATGGACATGATCATATTGGACAGGACCGTGGGGCAGAGGCCCACCCTTTTTTGGGGTATAATTTTCGAATTTCGGAATTGAATGCAGCAGTAGGATTGGCGCAATTTCGTCGCATTGATGAATTCTTAAGCCTTCAAAAAAAACATTACGAAATACTGAGAAACGCTTTAGAACCGCTGGATGGCGTGCGCTTTAGGACTGTTCCTAAAGGCGGTGTGGAAAGTTATGCGTTTTTAAACTTTTTTCTTGAAGATTTAGAAACAGCTAGAGCTGTAATAAAGGCCTTTGGTGACAATGGGATTGATGTATGTTTTCATTACTTTGATAATAATTGGCATTACATTCGCAAATGGGGACATTTAAAAGCTAAAAAATCGTTGTATCCACTTTCTTCTTCAATACAAGCTGGCTTAAAGCTTTTAAAAACCAAAGACTTTTCAAAATCTGACCATTATATTGGAAGAAATATTTCCTGTCTTATAAAGTTGTCTTGGTCTGAAGCGCTAGTTAAAAAAAGGGCTAAAACAATGGCCGATTGTATTCGCAAAGTCTGTTCTAGTATCTGAGATAATCAACAATTTCTAATCCATAGCCCATCATGCCTACGCGTTTTTTTTGTTTGCTGTTGGATATCAGGTTGAGCTTGTGAATTTTCAGGTCGTGTAATATTTGTGCGCCAATTCCAAAATCTTTCGCATCCATTTCTATAGAAGGTGCTTTTACAAGCTTTCCTTCCTTTTGCATAGATTCAAGTGTTGACAGGCGCTTAAGAGTTTTTTCAGGACTGGTGTATTGGTTTATAAAAATGATAGCGCCCATACCCTCACGGTTGATTACTTTAAACATTTCATCTAGCATTTTATCTGACTTGTCTGTTAAAACTCCCAAAATGTCATTGTTAATCGAAGTGGAATTAATCCTTGTTGGTACAACATCATTGTGACTCCAATTTCCTTTAGTCAGTGCCATATGAATGGCCTCATTGGTCGTTTGCTGATAGGTTCTTAGTCTAAAGCTACCAAAACGAGTTTCGATTTTAAAGTCATTTTTTTTCACAATTAAAGAATCGTGTTCCATTCGGTAAGCCACAAGATCCTCAATAGAAATAATCTTTAGATCAAATTTTTGTGCCACTTCAAGCAGTTGTGGCAATCGTGCCATACTACCATCGTCATTTAAAATTTCAACCAATATACCAGCGGGCTGAAAGCCAGCAAGTCTTGCCAAATCGACAGCAGCCTCCGTATGTCCTGTGCGTCTTAAAACCCCACCATTTTTAGCTTTTAAAGGAAACACATGTCCAGGACGGCCCAAGTTAAAAGGTTTGGTTTTGGGATCGACGAACGATTTGATTGTTTTGGCCCGATCCACTGCAGAAATTCCAGTTGTGCATCCATGCCCAATTAAATCTACAGAGACCGTAAATTGGGTATGGTGCAAGACTGTATTGTTTTGCACCATCATATATAAATCCAATTCATTACAACGCGTTTCTGTGAGTGGAGCACATATCAGTCCGCGACCGTTGGTGGCCATAAAATTAATCATCTCGGCTGTAACCATTTCAGCAGCAGCAATAAAATCACCTTCGTTTTCACGATTTTCATCATCCACAACTACAACAATTTTACCAGCTTTTATATCGGCAATCGCCGCTTCGATTGTATTGAGCTTTCCAAAAGATTTAGATGGGTTTTTTGAGGTCCTAAGTTATTTTTTTTAAAGATAGAAGAACGGTATCAAAACTTAAGAGATTTTAAATAAATCTTCTTTCATTTTTTTATTGAAATAAAGTCTATAAGAGAAAAACAAGCAAAACCCTAAAACAATAAAAATAATATTATTTGTTATAAATTTCTTTTTTGAGAGATTGTAAAACTCCGACTGATTTTTAAACACTTTGGGTAAAATAATTAAAAACAACACTGCAGCAAAGAATGCCAAAACAAGCATCAGTATTCCTATCAGTTCTAGGCCATTGTTCTTGAAAATCCATCCCAAAATACCAACCGCCAAGGCCACAGTATGTGTGATTGCTGCTAGAGTCACATTTTCGTGATAATCCTCAAGAAATTGAATTTTAGATTCGTAAGTTTTATTGGATAAATTACCTGAAATTTTTAATTCTAGTTTACTTATATTTCTAATTTTCAACACTTCAATAGCCTTGTCCTTGTGTGATGAGCTTAATCCATAATGGCGGTAATTTTTGATAAGATTGATGAGTTTAGTGGTTTTGAAATGTTGTAAATCTTGTTCACCCGTCTCAGTGTTTGTTGGTTTTTGTTCTAATGTTATCAAATAAGATTTTACAAAGTATTTTTTTAATGGAATTAAGATGGCATCTAAATCTAAGAGTGCCCTGTCCTTTGTTGCCCTGCTTGTGAGGTATATACTAAAAGGTAACATTATAAAACCTGCTAGCCATGTAGCAAAAACAGGATTTAAACTACTGTCTTCAGAGCTGTTTTTTGCAAATATACTGATAAAATGATAGGTAAGGAAAATGAGAATGGCAATGACCATGGGCAAGCCAATGCCCCCTTTTCGAATCAGTGCTCCTAGCGGCGCCCCGACAAAAAACAAAACAATACACATCAACCCTAATGCAAATTTATCGTGAAATGCTATGATGTGTTTATTGATATTGGTAGTGGATATTTGATATGATTTGGTTTTTGCCTTTAAATCTTCTTTAATATTTTTTACAGATTTTAAGGCATATTCCAGTACATTGACAGACTTGTTGACTGGAAATATTGATACAATATCTCCTTCAGTTATTAGACTGTGTTGACCGGCTTTTTGTTGTTTATTTGGACTATTTTTTTGAATTATTTTTTTGAGCATCGTTTTTGAAAAGGAAGCAAAGGATTTTTCCTGTTTTTTATAAAGAGAATCAATGGTTGTACTGAGCTCAGAGACTCCTAGCATATTGTATTTTGAAGCGGTCTCTTTTTGGTCAAAGTCAATATCATTAAATTGAGAAATATCGATATTGATGGTATACTTGTCAAAAGTGCTTTTAATCTGTGGTCTGTTTTTTGTTCTTTTCTGATAATTGGCAGGCTGTAATTCATCGTAATAATTACCATCAAACAGCACTAACTGCAATAGATCGGAGTCTTCGTTGCTAAAAAATTCACCAGTTTTTGATTTTATGACTGTGTAATTTCCGTAAGAATTTCCCTTTTTTTGATGAATGATGACGTCTTTCAAAAATTGACCATTTTCTCCACTTTTTTTTGCAACTTTAATATTGATGTCTTGCAACTGGTTAAATTGCCCTTCAGCGATGGCCATGGCTGGTTTTACTCTTGCTAT
>JAYYCW010000008.1:0-11653 GCA_036161535.1 Bacteroidota bacterium
TTATCGTCTTTAAACTCAGAAAATGATTCAATGAGTGCTAAATTTTCCATACTTCTATTTTTTCTTAAAATACTAGTTTTATTTGTGCCTTTTCAATTTCTTGATAAGAAATCATAGCCGTTTTATGTACGGTAACTTTTCCTTTCCCAATGGGTTTTGGCTCTCTTGCCTTCCATTCCAAAACAATGTTTAGATCATCAGCAGCAGCGAGGACTGCTTCATATTTTTGTTTTTCAAATGTTGAAACAACAAGGCTACGACCGATGTGTTTCTTAAACTGCCGCTTGTCTTTCAAAGGGGTCGTAGCACCTGCAGAGGACACCTCCAAAGAAAAATCCTGTTCTTCTCTGTCCAAATTGTGTTCTATAGCACGACTCACATACATACAATCCTCAACCAAAACACCAGAGTCTCCGTCAATCACAATTCGAATCTTGTTACCGTCTAGAATTTCAAAATCAATCAGAAATAAATCGGATCTTTTTTGAAGACTTTGTTCTAATAATTCCGTAACTGTATCTTTAAACATTTGGTATAAAAAGAGGGGACTTTCCGTCCCCTCACTTATTTATTTTTCTTTCTTCTTAGCAAATATAAGGGATTAGAAGGAATTTAAACAAGTTTTTTTTGGGGTTTATTTAAATAAATGCTGAAAATAAAAAAGCTTTAACCTAGGCTAAAGCTTTTTTGTTGGCCCACTAGGGCTCGAACCTAGACTCTTCTGGACCAAAACCAGACGTGTTGCCAGTTACACCATGGGCCAATTTCATAATGAGGTTGCAAATTTAGAACAAAACTTTGTTTGCACAAATATTTTACTTAAAATTAACGAGCGCAATATTTGGTTTGAAAAATAAACCTGTTTATGTTTCACTAAATTTAAAACTCTTCATTATAAATCCTTCAGATCAACTTCAACCTATCAATGACGGTATTAATAAGACCATAGCACAACTCAAACCCACTTCAGTGAATTTTATTTTTTGAGGCATTCTCATAACACTTATGAGCATCACGCATTTATTACATCTTGAATTTATTCAAAGAAATCGTTATTCTTCCGTGCTTTTTTGGACCTAATACCAGTGATTGGAATGATTGTGAGCATTGTTTACAACATTAAGATGGGTGTAAAAAAAGGCTATGAGACTCACTTTGGCCGCGCTTTAAAAATAACTTGGGGGGTGTTTAATATCGCATGGATTGCCATTGTGGTAATGTCTATTTTGGTAAAGAAAGACTCAAGTGACTTTAATTATCTCAAAAAAATGACCAACAGCACTCGAGGCAATCTGAGCATTCAGCTATAAGACTTTTCGAAAATAATTATATATCCATTACAAAAAATTTTGAAAAAATTACCCCAAAACCAGCTGTCGTATCACCAAAACTGGGGTCAGAGCCTTTGCTTCTCACTTTAAAGCCCTCAAATCTTATAAAAATCTTGACTTGTGACCCTGTTAGTTTTAAAGGATACAGTGGTTTTGCTAATTCTTTTCAACAATCTATCCCAAAAAATAGAGGTGCTATAATTTATTTATTATTAAATTCGCCGTAGTAGTAATTTTCTGTCAAAGTCCTATTTTAAATTGAGATCATGGTAAATTTTAACTTAAAAAAGTGGAACCTTATTTTGGGTTGGTCGGCTTTCACCCTAGCGTTTATTGTCTATGGATTGACAGTTGAACCTACCGTTGGGTTTTGGGATACCGGTGAATACATACTGACCTCATCAAAACTAGAGGTTGGACACCCGCCAGGTGCTCCATTGTTCCAAATGTTGGGTGCTTTTTTCTCTGTTTTTGCATCGGAACCAGTACAGATTGGTTTAGTTTTGAATATGATGAGTGCAGCGGCCAGTGCCTTTACCATCCTTTTTATGTTTTGGTCCATTGTACTGCTTTTACAAAAAATAATAACATTCGATTCAGCATCTAATCCCAACGTACAAATTGGGATTTTAGGAGCCGCTTTTGTGGGCAGTCTGGCTTTTGCATTTACCGATTCCTTTTGGTTTAATGCCGTAGAAACAGAAGTTTATGCCATGGCTACTTTGATCATGGCTGCGATGTTCTACTTGGGTTTGCGCTGGCAAAACGAGATGAATACCCCAAAAGGCAACCGCTGGCTTATTTTAATTTCTTTTGTTGTGGGGCTTTCTTTTGGCGTGCATTTTATGGGACTTTTGACCATCCCTGCGATTGGGTTGTTATATTACTTTAAAAATTACAAAACAACCAACATCAAAAATTTTATTATTGCCAATGTAGCGGGGGTTGCCATTTTACTGTTTGTATTCAAACTTTTGGCACCCAATATTCTGCGCTATTTCAGTGCTTTAGAAATCTTCTTTGTAAACAGCGTTGGATTGCCGTTTAATTCAGGATCTATCATTGCTTTGGTGATTTTAATTTTAGTCATTTATAGTGGATTAAAGTTTACAAAAAGTAAAGGCTTGGTAAAGCTAAATACAGCCTTGCTCTGTGTAACTTTTATTGTCATTGGCTTTACAACTTGGCTGATGCTGCCCATTCGCGCCAACGCCAATGTCCCTGTCAATGAAAACAATCCCTCAAGTGCTAGGGAACTATTGGCTTATTACAACTTAGAACAGTACCCGAAAACCCATTTATTTTATGGTCCACAATTTACAGATCAATACGCAGGCTTAGATGAAAATCAACCTTTTACAGACGACAAACCCAAATATGAAAAAGACCTAAAAAATGGCAAATATGTCATTGTAAATGATTACAAAAACGCCATTCAAAATTACAACAGCGATCATGGATCCATACTGCCCCGAATGTGGAGCACAGAACACGCTTCTAATTATATGCGCTATTCTGGCTTTTTAGAGTTCTCCATTAAACCGGAATACAAAATGCAAAACGAATTCCGAGGTTTGGTGGATGAGTTTAACAAATCAGTCGATGAGGGTACCGTTGATTTTAACGACTATCACAACTTTCTAAGAACTTACGGACGCTATTTGGACATTCAAAAGCCTTCAATCTTAGACAACATATATTATTTATTTGAGTATCAAATTGGATACATGTATTGGCGTTATTTTATGTGGAACTTTTCTGGGCGACAAGACGACATTCAAGGTAAAATGGACCTGCATGGCAACTGGATCACTGGGATTAATTTTATTGACAGTTTTTTATTGGGCATAACCCAAGAAAATCTTCCTACAGATGTACTTAATAACAAAGCTCGTAACAGCTATTATTTATTGCCCTTTTTACTAGGACTGATTGGATTTTTATTTGTATTAAAAAAAGATAAAAAAGTGTTTTGGACCATGTTGGTATTTTTCCTTTTTACTGGAGTTGCCATTCAGGTTTACACCAATGTAAGACCTTTTGAACCTCGCGAAAGAGATTATTCTTTGGTGGGGTCTTTTTATGTCTTTGCCCTTTGGATTGGGATTGGGGTTTATGCCATTTATGAATGGCTCAGTACATACTCCAAATCAAAACTTATTGCACCTTCTGTAAGTGTGTTGTGTTTTGCGGCGGTTCCTGGAATATTAATAAGTCAAAATTGGGACGACCACGACCGTTCTAATAGAAGAACGGCCCATGCCATGGCCGTCAATTACCTAGAATCTTGTGACCCCAACGCCATTATTTTTACTATTGGTGACAACGATACTTTCCCGCTCTGGTATGCCCAAGAAATTGAGGGCATCAGAACCGATGTCCGAGTGGTTTGTACCAGCCTTTTTAATGTAGACTGGTACATTGATCAAATGAAGCGAAAAGCTTATGACAGCGATCCCATTCCTTCAAAATTAACTCATGACAAATATAAATGGGGAACTAGAGATTACATCATTAAAGAAGTGGTCACTCAAGACACCTTGGGAATTCAACAATTTATGGATTTTGTAACCAGTGATGATAAGCGTACCAAATATGGTTATGTGTTAGACCAACAAGGCTATGATACCTCTAGACAGAGAAATCAAGATTTAGATGCCAACTATGCCCCTACAGAACATATTCGAATTCCCGTTGACAAAAAGGCAGTGCTTAAAAATTCCATTGTTCCTGCCAAAGATGCCTCTAAAATCGTCGATTATATAGACATTAAAATTAACAATCAAGCCATTTATAAAAACCGATTGATGATGTTAGATATCATCGCTGAAAATAATTGGAAACGACCCATTTATTTTAGCGGGGGCGCCTTTGGCGATGACGATTATATATGGATGAAAGATTATTTACAATTAGATGGTTTTGCCTATAAATTGGTGCCTATAAAAACACCAATTGAAGAAAACAACCCTTTTGATATGGGCCGTATTGATACTGAAAAAATGTACCGTTTGGTAAAAAATTGGCAGTGGGGAAATAGCGGAAATTCCTCGGTTTATCACGACGTAGAAACCCGAAGAAATAGCATCACATACAGAGGGCATATGGCAAGGCTGATTGAAGCGCTTATCAATGAAGGAAAATTGGGAAAGGCAGAAGAAATCGCTGATTTAGCCATGGAAAAAATGCCCGTTGATGTTTTTGGATATTATATATTTTTAGAACCTTTTATTGGGGCTTATTACGAAGTTAATGCTAAAGAAAAAGCGCGTAAGTTGTTTAAGGCAGTTGCGGTCAAATACCAGGAAAGTCTAAGTTACTACAGCTGTGTTTCAGAATCCAATAAATCTCAATACATTCAAATAATCTACTCGGAAATTGAGCGTTACAAAAGCCTGGTTGATACCATCAGTTTGTATGAAGATGAGGCGTTTATAAAAACGGAGATGGAAAATTTCAATGGGTTTTTAAGGTTGTTTGGTGGAGAAGATCCTGAAACTATGGAGACCGAGGAGAATTCGGATTTATCTAATTAGAGCTGTTGCTGTAGTAAATCTATTATTGTGTCGGCATCCAGTGCCCCACATTGGCGCCATTTCATGTCTCCTGATTTATAAATAATAAGAGTGGGCAAGTCCTTGATGCGAAGCGCATCTGAAAGAGCCTGATTTTTATCAACATCGATCTTAATAACTTTCACTTTATCGCCAAGGGCAGCTGCAACGTCCAAGAGAACAGCATGCATGGCGTTTGAAGCATCGTCCCATTCCGTGAAGAAATCAAAAAGAACGGGAACTTCAACGTCAATTAAGTCTCCAAATTTTGACATGCGATTCGATTTTTTTGCAATTTCTGTTAAAAAACAACCTTCTAATGTTACAATATTAAAAAAAGATAATTAAATCGGGGGCGTTTTTCTATTAATTTGAAAGTATTAAAGCCTATTTAGACAGTTGCTTTTCCTTGTTTTAATGTGATCACAGTAATCTCAGGCCAGATTCCAACACGGCCGGGAAAAGCCAAATAACCAAAACCGCGATTTACATTTAGAACTTGGCCTTCATTCTCGTACAGACCTGCCCAATATTTATAGCGCCATTTAATGGGGCTCCACTTGACCAGCCCAGGAATTTCAATGCCAAATTGCATTCCGTGGGTATGCCCGCTTAGGGTGAGCTGATAATGTAATTTATCATCCACTACTTCATACTCCCAATGCGATGGATCGTGGCTCAATAAAATTTTAAAATCTTGGGGGTTAATTTTTGAAGTCGCACTTTTTAAATCTCCTTTTTGCTTAAATCCCTTTCCCCAATTTTCAACACCAATAATGGCCAATCGAGCGCCGTTTTTTTCAATATACCTCGCCTCGTCCAACAACAATTGAAAGCCCATTTCCCTTTGCAAATCCAACATCTCATCAAAGTTTTTCCTCTTGGCTTGCTCTGAGGGCCACCTCGTATAATCGCCATAATCGTGATTGCCTAAAACAGAAAAGACGCCATCTTTGGCTTTTAATTTAGAAAATATAGATTTCCATGGTAACATTTCTGAAGTTTTACTATTGACCAGATCTCCCGTAAACATGATGGCATCAGAACCTTGGGCATTGACCAAATCAACAGCGTATTCTACTTTTGATCTGTTGTCAAAACTTCCACTGTGAATGTCGCTTATTTGTGTGATTTTATAGTTGTCGAATGCCGGCGGTAAGTCTTCAAAAAATAAGGTGTAGTTTAAAACTTTATAATTGTATTTGCCTTTGGTTATGCCATATAAAATCGACAAAAAGGGAATGGAAGCCAACCCCAATGCCAACTGTCCAACAAACTTTCGACGGCTGCTAAAAATTGAACCGCCAGTATTTCTATTTGACATAATACTGTTGTAAATCCCTTCAAAAGTGCGGAAGATGTCTTCTCCAAACATAGTAGCTACCAAAACAAACTTAGGAACATAAAACAACACAAAAAGAGCAAAAGCATTGTAGAAACTTGCACTGAGCCCGGAGGCACGATTAAAATTAAGCGATTGGTAGACAATAATTCCCAATACCCCCAAAGAACAGACTGTATATCCAATAGTGACCCAAGGATTCTTTGTGACACTCCGAAAACTTTGAAGGGCATAAAAATCTAAGGCCAATGTAATCCCAATAAATACGATTAATCTAAACACTGTTAAATTTTGACATAAAAATAGTATAAAACTTTAGGATGTAGTGCAGAATAAAAACATTTAACGATCCTTTTTGAATCCTTTAATTTTAGTATCTTTAAATTGGTTAAAAACTAGCAAACAACCGACAAAAAGACACAAAATTAAAATAGTCTTATTTGCATTCCGAAGCCTTTAAACGACACTTATGAGTACAAAAAATAACCAATCTGCACTTACAACGCTGGTCACTGTTTTTTTCTTTTGGGGCTTTATTGCAGCCTCCAATGGGGTCTTTATACCTTTTTGTAAAACCTATTTTAATATTGATCAATTTCAATCCCAATTGGTCGATTTTGCATTCTATGGTGCTTATTACTTAGGAGCTTTGTCTCTGTTTGTAATGTCCAGTAGCATGAAAAAAGATGTCTTAAACAATTGGGGATATAAAGCTGCTATCGTTTATGGATTGCTTATTTCTGCAATTGGTGCTTTAATTATGCTTCCGTTTATATCTAGCACTACACAAGGAGATACCCCAGTGTTTTATTTGGTGCTTTTGGCGCTTTTTATTGTAGGGCTGGGGTTTTCATTGCAACAGACTGCAGCCAATCCCTTTGTGATTTCCTTGGGTGATATCGACAACGGATCCCAGCGTCTAAATTTGGCTGGAGGTGTCAACTCTTTAGGAACGACCATAGGCCCCATTGTCATTGCGCTAATTATTTTTGGATCTACTCCTTTAACGGGGGATGAACTCAATCAAATGATTTTAAACAATCAAATAAAGCTGACCACCATACAATACTTATACCTAGTTGTAGGCTCTTTGTTTTTAGCCGCAGCAGCACTGTTTTACTTTTCTAGAAAAGTCCCAAACACAAAAACAGAAGCCTCTTTTGAGCCAGCACAAAAGGCTAAAAACACGCTGATTCTTTTGACCTTTATCATTGTAATTTGTTTTGGTGTTATTTTTAAGAGCTATACTACGTCTGAAAATGCCGTCTCCAACGCAGTCGAAAATACCAGATTGACAATGCTAATAATTGCACTTTTAGCGGTTGTGGGGTGTCTTATCTACGCCAATATAAAAGCTTCTAAAAAGGCCGGGGGTTGGGGCGCTATGAAATACCCACAATTGATTTTAGGAATGCTGGCTATATTTACCTATGTTGGTGTTGAAGTTACCATTCAAAGCAACCTGGGCGAACTTTTAAAATCTGTTTCAGACAAGGTTAACAACCTTAACCCCTTAGGACTCAAGGTTATGAACGATGCTGAAATTGCACCTTTTATATCCTTATATTGGGGTGGGCTTATGATTGGGCGTTGGGTCGGAGCCATCGCTGTATTTAACCCCAGTAAAAATCTAAAAAAATGGCTGCTTATATTGGTGCCCTATACGGCCCTGGCTGTTATTCTTTTGGTCAATTACGGCCAATATTCTTATTTTGAAACTTTACTCTTTAGCTTTTGTATTGCCATTCAAATTGTAGGGTTTTTCTTAGCCAAAGACAATCCCATAAAAACTTTAAAAATCTTTAGTCTTTTAGGAATTGTAGGCATGGTCATTGGCGTCTTTGCGGCTGGAGAATTGGCCCTTTATGCATTGCTCTCAGGTGGGCTTTTTTGTTCCATTATGTGGCCATGCATCTTTACACTGAGCATCGCTGGACTAGGAAAATATACCGCTCAAGGCTCAGCTTTTTTAATTATGATGATTTTAGGAGGTGCTATAATCCCCCCGCTCCAAGGAAAATTAGCTGATATTTTTAGCATTCAGTCCTCCTATTGGGTTGCCATTTTATGTTTTGTATACTTGCTAATATATACTTACAGAACAAAATCAGCTTTACAAAAACAAGGGTTAAATACCGATTAAATAGGCCTGTGAAATATAGATTAATAAATATGGCTTGATAAAATGATGGAAAAACAAAAACGTTTATTTCTTCTCGATGCTTATGCCCTTATATTTAGAGGTTATTATGCATTTATTAAAAATCCAAGAATCAACTCAAAAGGGCTGGACACCTCAGCCATTCTCGGGTTTACAAATTCACTTTTAGACGTTATAAAAAGAGAGCACCCAGACCACTTAGCTGTCTGTTTTGATAAGGGAGGAAGTAGCGATCGCCTCGAGATTTTTCCAGACTATAAAGCCAATCGAGATGAAACTCCTGAAGGTATAAAATTAGCCGTTCCCTATATTTATAAACTATTGGAGGCCATGAATATTCCGGCCATTGTCAAAGAAGGTTATGAGGCAGATGATATCATTGGAACCCTGGCCAAAAAAGCGGAAAAAGATGGCTACCAGACTTTTATGGTGACCCCAGATAAAGATTTTGCCCAACTGGTAAGCGCTAATATTTTCATGTACCGGCCCATGTTTGGAGGTGGTTATGAAACTTGGGGAGTGGATGAAGTAAAGGCCAAGTTTGAAGTCGAAGACCCCAAGCAAGTGATTGATTTTTTGGGTATGAAAGGTGATACTGTAGACAATATACCGGGATTGCCTGGTGTGGGTGATAAAACCGCTAAAAAATTTATCAATATGTATGGGAGTATGGAAGGCTTGATTGAAAACATCCATGAGCTGAAAGGTAAAATGAAAGAAAAGATAGAGGCCAACGCAGAACTGGGCTTGATATCAAAAAAGCTAGCCACCATTCTTTTGAATGTGCCCGTAGAATTTAATGCCCAAAATTTTGCGATGGAAACCCCAGATCTTGAAAAAGTGAACGCTATTTTTCAAGAATTGGAATTTAGACGTCTGGCTGAAAGTTTTAAAAAAACTTTTTCTGTCCAAACAAATGAAATTAATCTCAATGCCACTGGCAATGAAAAAAATCCAGAGACGCCCCAAAAAAACCCTGCTGCTGGCAGTGGACAATTTTCCCTTTTTAACAGCCCAGATCAAGATTCAGATATTAAGCTAGCTACAAAACGAGCCAATATAAAATCTGTTCCACACTTTTATCAATTGATTGAAACTGATTTTGCCCTTGAGCTATTTATCAGACAACTTTTGGAACAAACTTCTGTCTGCTTTGATACGGAAACAACAGAACTCAACCCTTTAAATGCAAAACTTGTAGGTATCGCTTTTTCATGGGAGGCTCATAAAGGGTTTTATCTACCCTTTGAAGAAGATCCCTCAAAAGCACAGGAAAAAATTGAAAAATTAAGACCCTTTTTTGAAAGTACATCCATTGAAAAAATTGGTCAAAACTTAAAATATGATCTCAAAGTTTTAAACAAATATAAACTGTCTGTTCGTGGTCCCCTCTTTGATACCATGATTGCACACTATTTAATCAATCCAGATATGCGACACAATATGGCAGTGTTATCGGAGACCTATTTAAACTATGCCCCAGTACCCATCGAAAACTTAATTGGCAAAAAAGGTAAAAATCAAAAATCGATGCGTGATATTTACCCAAAGGACATTGCAGAATATGCAGTTGAAGATGCCGATATTACCTACCAACTGGCACAGCATTTTAAAAGGGAAATGACTGCAGCCAACACCCTTGAGCTGTTCAATACCATTGAAATCCCTCTAATTAGTGTTTTGGTGTCAATGGAATTGGAGGGCATTCGTTTGGATATTGATTTTCTAAAAGAATTATCAGTCGATTTAAATAAAGACATTCAAAGTTTAGAGCAATCTATTTACAGACAAGCTGGAGTAGTTTTTAACATTGCCTCTCCCAAACAATTGGGTGTTATTTTATTTGAAAAACTAAAACTTGTTGATAAGCCTAAAAAAACCAAAACCGGACAATACAGCACTGCCGAAGAGGTGTTGTCTATATTGGCTAAAGATCATCAAATTATCAAAAACATCCTTGAATACCGGGGTCTGTCAAAGTTAAAAAGCACTTATGTGGATGCACTCCCTGCCCAAGTTTTAAAAAGCAGCGGCCGCATTCACACGGAGTATTTACAAACGGTAGCTGCCACAGGTAGATTGAGTAGCATAAATCCGAACTTACAAAACATCCCAATTCGCACTGAGCGCGGCCGTCAAGTTCGAAAAGCATTTGTTCCAAGAAATGAGGATTACGTTTTATTGGCAGCAGATTATTCTCAAATTGAATTGAGAGTCATTGCCGCACTTAGTGAAGAACAAACCATGATTGAAGCCTTTAAAAAAGGAGAAGACATCCATGCTTCAACGGCATCAAAAGTATTTAATATCCCACTCTCTAAAGTGAATCGTGAACAACGCAGCAATGCAAAAACAGTGAATTTTGGAATTATTTATGGTGTTTCTGCCTTTGGACTCAGCAATCAAACAGGCTTAAGCCGGACAGAAGCAAAAGAATTGATAGATACTTACTTCGCAACCTATCCAAAACTCAGTGCATTTATTGCGGATCAAATTGATTTTGCAAGAAAGGAAGGATATGTAAAAACCATCTCTGACCGCCGGCGTTATTTGAAAGACATCAATTCCAGAAATGCAGTCGTACGCGGTGGGGCGGAACGCAATGCCGTGAATGCACCTATACAAGGAAGTGCTGCTGATATTATTAAGATTGCAATGATCCATATTCACAACAAACTTCAAGAGGGGAATTATAAAACAAAAATGCTTCTACAAGTACACGATGAACTTGTTTTTGATGTTTACAAAGCCGAGTTAGAAACCGTCAAGACATTGATAAAAACAGAAATGGAGAGTGCCTATAAAATGCTGGTTCCTTTAGATATTGATATGGATATTGGAGAAAATTGGCTAGAGGCGCATTAAAGCTCAAGGGCCTTTTTAGCAGCCTTGTCCATCAAAATTTCTTGAGGGTTTTCCAAAGCTTCTTTAACCGCGACTAAAAATCCGACTGATTCTTTTCCATCGATAATTCGGTGGTCATAAGACAAAGCCAAATACATCATGGGGCGAATTTCAACTTTTCCATCTACCGCTACGGGGCGCTCAATAATATTGTGCATCCCCAAGATTCCACTCTGAGGGGGGTTTATTATGGGGGTTGACAACATACTGCCAAAGACGCCACCATTGGAAATGGTAAAAGTTCCTCCCGTCATTTCATCAATAGTAATTTGACCTTCTCTCGCCCGTATGGCCAGTCGCTTAACCTCGGTTTCTACTCCCTTGAAACTAAGGTTTTCAGCATTTCGAATTACAGGGACCA
>JAYYCW010000009.1:0-3271 GCA_036161535.1 Bacteroidota bacterium
TCGGGTTGGATTGGGTCTGAAAAAATCTGTGACGATAGAATATATTTTCCATGCCAAAAACTTCTCATTTTTTAGACTCGATTTATAAATAATTCGAACTGCAAATTTATCGTAAACCTCGTCAAATGAGACTCCTTGACGATGCATTTTCCTATGAATCGAAAAAATTGATTTTGGACGGCCTTTAATTAAATATTTAATTTTTTGTTTGATAAGCGCTTCCTCTAAAATCCCACTAATTTTACCAATGTATTGATCTTGATCTTCTTTACTTTCTTTCATCTTCAGTAAAATGGAATTATAAACCTCGGGTTCAGTGTATTTAAGGGCTAAATCTTCTAACTCTGATTTGATGTTGTAGAGTCCTATTTTATGTGCAAGTGGCGCATATATATAAAGTGTTTCAGAGGCGATTTTTAATTGTTTATCTTCAGCGAGTGAGTGAATAGTTTGCATATTGTGAAGGCGATCTGCAATTTTAATAATTATCACTCGCACATCATCATTTAGTGTCAATAACATCTTTCTGAAGTTTTCCGCTTGAAGCGAAATATCTTTATCCTTTTTTAGGCTTGATATCTTTGTCAAACCATTGACAATACGGGATACGGTTGGCCCAAAGAGTTGTTCGATATCCTGAATGCTATAGTCTGAAGAATCTTCAACCACATCATGTAACAGTGCAGAAGCAATAGATGTGGCATCAAGTCCAATTTTAGAGGCTACAATCTTGGCCACTGAAATTGGATGAAAAATATAGGCTTCTCCTGATTTTCGGCGTTGATTTTTATGACCATCCATGGCCACATCAAATGCTTTCCGGATTAATTTTTTATCTGTGACAGTTAGACGCCTGTAGCTGACGCTAAGCAATTCCTTATATTCCTTTGCAATACTGGTGTTTTCTTTTTTGATATCTTCAACCGTCATACCCTAAAACTAAAACAAACATTTGTAACAAACAACCACGTCTGTAAATTTTTAAAAAAAATGTTTAAGATTGTTTTTTAGGATATAAATTTTCTTTGACGCTTGGCTTCGAAAAGTAGAATTCCAGCTGCTACTGAGACATTCATTGAATCCAATTGACCCAACATTGGGATTTTAATATTTTGAGAGGCTGCAGTCCGCCAGGACTTTGACAGACCTATACTTTCTGATCCAAGGACAATGGCTGAAGGCCCACAAAAATCGACTGTATTATAAACAATAGATTTTTGTAAAACTGCAATGTATATTGGGATTTTATGAACTTGTAAAAAGTGAATTACTTCATTGGTAGATGCAATAGCCACAGGGACTGTAAAAAGACCCCCAACGCTCGAGCGAATAACATTGGGATTGTAAAGGTCAGTCTTGGGGTTTGCAATGATCACTGCATCCACTTTAGCCGCATCTGCGGTTCTTAACAACGCTCCAATATTTCCGGGCTTTTCAGGAGATTCGGCCACCATTACTAGTGGGTTGTACTTTGGTAACTTTAAGTCAGTCAATAAATGAGATTTATTTTTGGCAATTGCAATAATTCCTTCTGTGCTTCCACGATAGGCAATTTTTTTATAGATTTTTGAAGTAATTTTTAAAGTTTCTGTGAATTGAGATGCATACTTATTAAAGCGGTTATCTTTGCAAAAATCTTTATGAAGATAAAGAGATATAATCTTGTACCCACCTTCTATAGCCAATTTTAACTCTCGCTGTCCCTCAATCACAAAGACCCCTTCGGAATCTCTATACTTTGGTTTTTCTTTAAGTTTGAGAATGTACTTGACACTTGGGTTTTGTATGCTGGTAATTTCTTTAAACATATTACAAAAGTAAGTTTAATTCATTACAAAATATTTAGTAGTTAAGATAATTGACAATCAATCCTACTACATGATTGTAGCTTTGAATCCCTTGTGTTTGCTTATTGGCTTTTAAAAAGTAATTGTAAAGATTTTTAAAAACCGGTTCCAAAGAGTTTTTAAATTGAGCCCATTTTTTTTCACGGTTTTTAAAGTCTTTACGAATTCCTAAGTTTATACAGGCTTTAAGTTTTTGAAAGGTTTTTTTATCGCGTTTAAACAAATCGTTGAGACAATACCGCAGCGCAAAGCTGTGAGCGGCGTATTGAAAATAAAGGTCATTGTGTTTTTCGGCCGCTAAAAAGGCAATAAAATTGGCTTCTTTTTCAGCAGCATACCCCAACTGGTGGGCCTGTTCATGCATCCATACCAGCGGAATCGAATTTTTAGGAGTATGCCAATTTACTTGGGCTTCATTAGTGAAGGGGTTGATATAGCCATTAAATCCCATATAGGCTAGTGGTGTACTGAAAAGAGATAGTTTTTGACTGTGGTGCTGATAGCTAAAAAAAGGCATAGACATGGACAATTTATCATAGCCCTCAGTTGCTTTTAGTCGCATTTCATTGGTGTCATAGGGGACTTTGATTTGTTTAGATTGATCTTTACATATTTGTAAATGAATACGGTTGGTGCGAATTATTAACTTTTCGGTTGTTTTAATAAGCATTTCATTAGAGTACTCAGCAGTCAAATTCAGTTGCTTATTTAACGGCAATCTGTAATAATTTAACCCCCACAGCAAATGAAACATAAAATAGACCAATGAGATGGCCATTAAAACATCTATTCCATAATCTTTTATTTTTGAACGTTTAAATCCCTTTTTAGACTGCTTGTAAATCCATACAAATACATACAAAACTCCAACTCCGTACAATAAGTCTCCAAAAGAAAAGGGCAACCAACCAAAAACACAACGAGATAATTTTGAAATCAACTGGTACAGGCCGTTGCTGTAGTAGGTCTCAACAATTTCAGGCTGTTGTGCCAAAAGTTTGAGCAATAGAATTTGAGGGAAAATACTAAAAGCCAGTGCCAATCGAAGTATTTTAGACATGTTCAAAATTAATAAATATAATTTTATTCTTAGAAGATATTCATACCTTTACCACAGCAATACAAATTGATGAATCAAAACATTTTAAGCCTTGAGCCCAAAACTGTCTGGAAGCATTTCACAGCTCTAAATGCCGTGCCACGTCCTTCCAAAAAAGAAGAACGCGTTATCGCTTTTATAAAAGCTTTTGGGGCAGACTTAGGCTTAGAAACAGTTCAGGATACCATAGGTAATGTCATTATACGCAAAGCCGCAACGCCTGGAATGGAAGATCGAAAAACAGTGGTGTTGCAATCTCATTTAGACATGGTCCACCAAAAAAATGCATCTACAGATTTTGATTTTTCAACTCAGGGGATTCAAA
>JAYYCW010000010.1:0-12343 GCA_036161535.1 Bacteroidota bacterium
GTAAGACAGAAAAAAAATAGGCTTCTAGAGCGTCCTTTGAGGCCTTTGGATTTACCGCGGTTTTCTTACCATCCTCTTTTTTAAAAATCTTTTTAAATACATCTGCTAAAGGCAACTCCGCTTCTAAGGTATAGACTGATATTTCACTTAATAAGCTCAAATTTTTATCTATTTTGACAAATGAGCGTCTTTTATCTAACATAGATGTTACAATATAGCCACCACGGCTGGTGTTCAATAGCTTAAACAGTCCAGGTTTTTTTGAAATTGCCAATATTTTTTCTAAACTCATAAGGTTGTTTTTTTAAACTCTTTTTTTAGAGGTTTTCGGGAACCGCATGCGGTAATCTGTACTGATTTTACCTTTAGTGATGGAACTTAGCTTACTTTTTAACAAGCGTTTTTTAAAATTTGAAACCTTGTCAGTAAATAATATGCCCTGAATATGGTCATACTCGTGTTGAATGACCCGTGCGATCAATCCGTCATAGACTTCAATATGGGATTTAAAGTTCGTATCTTGGTATCGAATTTTAATTTGTGGTTTCCTAGACACTTCTTCTCGAATGCTGGGGATGCTTAAGCAGCCCTCATTGAAATTCCACTCCTCCCCGGTCTGTTCAATAATTTCAGGGTTGATAAATGTTTTTTTAAAGCCTTTTAGTGCTTTTGCTTCGGACACTGACAAAGATTCATCTTCTGAAAAAGGAGCTGTGTCAACCAAAAAAAGACGTATTGACAATCCAACTTGTGGGGCAGCCAATCCAACTCCGTAAGCCCCATACATCGTCTCATACATATTGGCTATCAGTGTTTTTAGGTCTGGATAATCCGATGAGATCTCAGTCGCTTTCTTCTTCAAAACAGGATCTCCATAGGCAACAATAGGGAGTATCATCTTGTCATTAATTTAGAAACCAAAAATACAACTCTCTATTTTGAAAAAATAATGGAATTTAAATTATTTACGGTTTAAATAGGATTGAAGAATTAATGTGGCACTTATTTCGTCTACCATAGCCTTATTTTGACGCTGTTTTTTTTTGATTCCCGAGTCAATCATGGACTGAAATGCCATTTTAGAAGTAAAACGTTCGTCTTCTCTCTTAATGGGAATTTCTGGAAATGTACGCTTTAAATTTCTTATAAATGATTTTATAAACTGTTCGCTTTCCGATGGTAAATTATTCATTTGCCTGGGCAGCCCAACAACAAACAATACAACTTCTTCATCAGTACAATACGCTTTTAAAAAAGTTAAGATTTCGGAAGTTTCAACAGTTTTTAGTCCCGATGCTATGAGTTGAAGTGGATCAGTGACTGCTATCCCCGTTCTTTTTTTTCCGTAATCAAATGCCAAAATTCTTCCCATGAAGCAAAAATACAATTTCAAAAAACACAAGCCCAATAATTAATTAAATTTCAAAAAACCCATCAATCGCCATCCCTTTTTTTTATATGCATTATATTTGTTGTAAATCGTTTAAATATGGATACAATACAAACTAGCATTGAAGCGGCTTGGGACAATCGTGAGCTGCTAAAAGAAGCTTCTACACAAGCACTTGTACGAGACATTATCAATCGCTTGGATGAAGGAAGTCTCAGAGTGGCCCAACCTACAGCCGATGGATGGCAGGTAAATGAATGGGTTAAGAAAGCGGTCGTGATGTATTTTCCAATTCAAACCATGGAGACCATTGAAGTTGGGCCCTTTGAATTTCACGACAAAATTCCACTTAAAAAAAATTACAAAGCCAAAGGCATTCGCGTGGTACCCCACGCCGTTGCCCGACATGGTGCATATATTTCCAAGGGCAGTATTTTAATGCCAAGTTATGTGAATATCGGAGCCTATGTAGACGAGGGAACCATGGTTGACACTTGGGCAACCGTAGGAAGTTGTGCACAGATTGGTAAAAATGTTCACCTCTCTGGCGGTGTGGGAATTGGCGGGGTATTAGAGCCCCTACAAGCAGCCCCTGTTATCATTGAGGATGGTGCTTTTATAGGGTCACGATGTATTGTTGTGGAAGGTGTTAGGGTTGAGACAGAAGCCGTTTTAGGAGCCAATGTTGTGTTGACCGCCTCGACAAAAATTATTGATGTAACAACAAAATTTCCCGTTGAAATTAAAGGAACTGTACCCGCTCGGTCTGTGGTCATCCCAGGAAGCTATACCAAAAAATTTCCAGCTGGTGATTTCAACGTCCCTTGTGCACTTATAATTGGCAAGCGAAAAGAAAGCACCAATAAAAAGACATCTCTCAACGATGCCTTGCGCGAATATGATGTAGCAGTCTAAATGAAAATACTAGTCATACAACAAAAAATGATCGGAGATGTTTTAACTTCTAGCGTACTGTTTGAGCTGATTAAAAAAAAATATCCAAATTATAAACTTGACTATCTAATCAACAACCATACATCAGCTGTGGTTGAAAATAATCCATTTATCGATAAAATTATTTTTTTTTCTCCAAAAGTTGAACAAAATTATTGGGAATTATTAAAGTTTTTATGGGGCATCAAAAAACAAAAATACGACGCAGTTATCGACTTATATGGGAAGATAAGTAGTGTATTGGTGACCCTTTTTTCACTTGCAAAAATTAAAGTTTCTTACCATAAAAAATATACGTCTTTTATTTACACAGATGCAATAAAGCGACTTAAAAAAGCTGAAAATGGATTGAGTCTAGCGCTCGAAAACAGGATTAAATTACTTCAACCTCTAAATATAAAGTTTGAGGCTGTAAAACCTAGAATATATCTTGCAAAAAAAGAAAAAGAGTTTGCTAAGATATTTTTAAAAAATAATGGTCTTGAGCTGGAAAAACCAATTTTGATGGTCAGTGTATTGGGCAGTTCAAGCTCAAAAACATATCCAAAACCCTATATGGCAATGCTCATTGATGCAATTGGTAAAATTGATAATATCCAAATATTATTTAATTATATTCCTGCGCAAATAGAGGCAGTTAAAGCTATTTTTAAGGCTTGTCGGCCAGAAACCCAGAAAAAAATATTTCTTTCTGTTTATTCCAAGAAATTAAGAGATTTTATTGGGGTGACATCACAGTGTATGGCTTTAATTGGAAATGAAGGGGGAGCTGTCAATATGGCCAAGGCATTGGGGGTTTCTACTTTTGCAATATTCTCTCCAAAATTGAATAAAGAAAATTGGTTTGGAGTCAAAGAAGCATCAAAACACCAAGCCATTCACATTGGTGATTTTGAGGAAAATATTTCAGACCCTTCAGCTGATATTAAGGCGGAATATTTAAAAATGAAACCTGAATATATCATCCCAAAACTGGATATATTTTTAAATAAATTGTTAAAATGAAATACAAATTCCTAATTTATATTTCACACAGCTACGCCATACCAATAGGGAATCCTTTGGAAATAGAAATTATAAAAAGGGGGTTTGATGTTTTTTGGTTTAGTGAAGAGGATGAAGGGAAAAAGGCGCTTAATTCTAAGAACAACTCCCTAGAAACAATCCAGGATGTGATCAAATACAGTCCTCATATTCTGTTGGCGGCTACAGATAATGCGCCAGATTTCGTCAAGGCCTTAAAAATCCAAATATTCCATGGGTTTTTAAGCCACAAGCGCCCTGAAAATAATTTCAGTGAAGCGCATTTTAGAATCCGTGGATTCTTTGACCTGTATTGTACACAAGGTCCAAGTACCACTGCAGAATTCACGAAGCTTTCGAAAAAATTAAAACACTTTGAAGTGGTAGAAACGGGCTGGAGTAAGATGGATCCCCTTTTCC
This sequence comes from Bacteroidota bacterium, assembly GCA_036161535.1. GTDB lineage: Bacteria > Bacteroidota > Bacteroidia > Flavobacteriales > Flavobacteriaceae > UBA3537. The sequence goes on from JAYYCW010000010.1 coordinate 3,788, forward strand.
CCTTAAAGAGCGCAAAGAAGAAGAAGAGTGGCAAGCCGACTATTATGATTGCATCAACCTTTACAAAACGTTTGAGTTTGGCTTATAATGATGGTGTATTTAACAAAATAAAAACCATATCTAAATCTGGAAAGTTCAGATTTATTGCGGTTTTACACCCGAAAATCCCAAAAACAGTTGTTAATAAGTGGAAACAACTTGAAAGTGAGGATTTCAACTATGTCAGCGGTACAAATTTGATTCCATTGTTTAAAGAATCTGATATAATGTTTTCAGATACAACCTCTGCAATCCAAGAGTTTTTACTGCAAAAAAAACCTGTTGTTACATTTAAGCATACAAAAAACCATCCATATTTAATCAATGTTAACGAAGTAGAAGAGATTGAGAAAGCAATAGAAAATGCGCTAAAAAACCCCGAAGACTTAATTCAAAAGATTGTTTTATTTATCAAAGATCTACACCCATACTGCGATGGAAAGTCAAGCGTCAGAGTAATAGATGAAAGCATTAATTTTCTACACAAGGACAAGACCTATTTGAAAATAAAACCACTCAACTTAATTCGAAAATTTAAAATTCGAAAAAAATTGAAAAAGTTCACTTTTAAGAGTTATGGCAAAGCATTAACATTGAAGCGATAAATCTATATCCCTTTTTTCAAAATTTGAACTTCTTTTTTAAAGCGCGTCTTTTGTGGTGAGCTTTTTGAAACTTTTGTGTTTCAGCCCACATTTTTGTATAAATTTCCTTATAACTAAGAGAGGTGATTTTAGCCATTTCATCACTCATTGTTTCGATCATAGAAGCGTGAATAGTGAGCCGCTTAAAATTAGAAATGCGCGCATCAAATGACAAATTCCCAAACTTCATTCTATTCAAATCAACCAAATAAAAATCATAGCTGTCCATTTTTTTCTTTATGAGCGTATTTCCAGGCGAATGGTCCAAAAACAAAACCCCTTTATTGTGTAATTTATTTGTGAAACGAGTAAAAGCTCTTAAAATATTTTCATGGTCTGGGTAGTCTAAATTTTGGGTTAAATCCCGAAAAGTTAAGTCAGAATCCAATTGTTCAGAAATATAAAAAGATTTGTCGATTAGGCCTTTTTTTTTAAATTCAAAAAAAGCAATAGGGGTTGGTGTTAATATATTCAACTTTAAAAGGCGGTTGGCATATTCAAATGAACGCTGTGCTTTACTCTTTCTAAAAAAAGTGTATGCAATCTTGTTGAATGCATTGGGCTTCTTAAAAGCCTTGATACAAAGATTGGTATTGTTTAAAACCGCGTTTTTTATTTTATTTCTTGACCCTGAATCTATAGAGTCCTTTAGGGATTCGAAATTTGAAATCAAATCAATAACCGCTGACTTATGGTTCTTAAAAACAGGATTAATTTCAAATTTCATGGGTTATTTTTTTTCAAAAATACTAAAGAAATTGAACACAATCTCCAATAACAATAAAATCCAACCAATTAAGCACACTTAGTTTCTTTAGTCTTGGCATTTTGATTACTTTTGAAGTAGATTAAATCACAACCAAGTGCCGTTAAAGCTATCCGCTGTTATAATTACATTTAACGAAGAAGCGCATCTAGAAAAATGCCTGACTTCGCTTGAGAACTTAGCAGATGAGATTTTGGTAGTAGACTCTCACTCCAATGACCGTACAAAATTAATTTGTCAACGCTTTAATGTGCGATTTTTAGAACAAAAATTTTTAGGCTATAAAGAACAAAAAAACTTTGCACTAGAAAAAGCCAAATATGATTATATATTGTCTTTGGACGGAGATGAAGCCCTTTCGGAAACGCTCAAGAACTCCATTCTTGAAGTCAAAAAAAATTGGATAAAAGATGGGTATTACTGTAACCGCATGAATAATTACTGCGGTCAATGGATCAAAAATTCTGACTGGTATCCAGATCGAAAATTGCGGCTTTTTAAAAAAGATAGTGGACAGTGGGGGGGCTTGAACCCTCACGATAGATTTGAATTGTACGATGGAAAGACTAGCGGTCAGCTCAAAGGAGATTTATTGCATTGGATTTACAACAGCTATAAAGAACACAATCAAAAAATTGAACGGTTTTCCAGCATTGCTGCCGATGCTTATTACAAGGCTGGAATTAAGTCATCCATAGTCAAAATCTTGTGGCGGCCAAGTTGGGCTTTCTTTAAAGCCTATTTCTTAAGACTGGGCTTTTTAGATGGATTAAATGGATGGGTCATTTGTGTACAGACCTATAATTTAACATTTTTGAAGTATATAAAACTCCGGGCATTGTGGAAACAAAACACATCTTGAATCCAAATATTTTTGGTACTGATGTGTCGTATTTATCAATTTACTTTTTACAGCAAGTCAATGACTTGTTTACCAAAATTTGCTGAATTTCCGCTCCCTAAAACCAATTCTAATTCTTTAGGCCAATAATAAGTTGTTTTTATGAGCATGTATTAATCATTGGTAAGCTAATAACAGGTTTTTTTAAAGCCGTGCTTTGTCTGCTCATTTTTCTCAACACCCCATTGGGGGCTTTAGAAGATGTAAAATATTCATCAACTAACCACGAAAAAACAAATATAAAATTTAATTTATGACCCCATACCCCTTTGACTTTTTAGCTACATTTGTAAAACGAATTAATAAATATTATTCATTTAATGATTAAAGAACTGAACAGCAGTCTTAAAATACTTGAAAAAGGACAGACTCTACTCTACCCAACCGATACAGTTTGGGGTATTGGTTGTGATGCAACCAACTTTAATGCCGTTCAAAAAATTTACCAGCTCAAAAAAAGAGAGGATTCTAAAACCATGATTTGTTTGGTTAGGGATCTTAAAATGTTAAGTCAATTTATTGAAGAAATACCAGAGGCTGCAAAAAACATCCTCAAATACGCTCAAAAACCAACCACTATAATTTATGAACGTCCTAAACATATGGCTCAAAACTTGATTGCTAACGATAATACAATTGGAATTAGGATTGTTAAAGATGAGTTTTGTTATAACTTGATAAAACTGCTAAAAAAACCCATTGTATCAACCTCTGCTAATATTTCTGGTAGACCCACACCAAAAAGTTTTAAAGAAATTGAAACTGAGATTTTAAAAGGAGTGGACTATGTCGTAAATTTAAGGCGTGAGAGTTTGGGTGGTTCAGCTTCCTCAATCATCAAATTAAGTCAAAATGGAGAGGTTAAAATCATACGCCCATAGAACAAATACTTAAAATTTTGCTTGTATGAATCTTGAGTCTGCACTAAAAAACCCGATTTTCAAATCTATAGCCCGATGTGGAGAGGAATTAAAAATTCCTTGCTATGTTGTCGGAGGTTTTGTCCGGGATCATATCTTAAGGCGAAAAGGAACCTCTGATATTGATATTGTTGCCGTAGGGAATGGTATAAAATTGGCCCAAATAGTAGCCGAAAGTTTGCCCAAAAAACCCAAAGTGAGTATTTACAAAAACTATGGCACGGCCATGGTTCGTCTGGATGGTGCTGAAATTGAATTTGTAGGCGCGCGTAAAGAATCTTATAAGATAGAAAGTCGCAATCCCAAAGTTTTTGAAGGCACACTTGAGGACGATCAAAAACGCAGAGATTTTACCATCAATGCCATGGCTATCAGTCTAAATTCAGAAGATTATGGCAATCTTTTAGATCCTTTTGATGGAATTGGCGATTTGGAAAACAAACGCATTGTAACCCCTTCAGATCCCAATGTTACTTTCAATGACGATCCCTTGAGAATGCTACGTGCCATTCGCTTTGCAACACAACTGCAATTTGAAATTGACCCGAATGCGCTCAAAGCCATCACTAAGAACTGCCATCGTATACAAATTATCACCAATGAACGCATTGTTGTTGAATTACACAAGATATTGAACAGTCCAAAACCGTCCATTGGATTTAAAATACTTGAAAAAACAGGACTTTTAGAACTTTTAATTCCAGAACTTATGGCGCTTAAAGGAATTGACGAGGTCGAAGGGCAGCGACACAAAGACAATTTTTACCACACCTTGGAGGTGGTTGATAACATAGCAAAGCACACAGAAAATATATGGCTGCGTTGGACCGCACTTTTACACGATATAGGCAAAGCGCCCACTAAAAAATTTAGTAAAAAAGTAGGCTGGACTTTTCACGGACATGAATTAAAAGGTTCCAAGATGGTTTATCATTTGTTCAAACGTCTTAAAATGCCATTGAATGACAAAATGAAATACGTTCAAAAACTAGTCTTTATGAGTTCCAGACCCATCGCAATTTCTGATGCTTCTACAACAGATGCCGCGGTGCGAAGATTGGTCTTTGATGCTGGCGATTATATCGAAGACCTGATGACACTTTGCGAAGCAGACATCACTACAAAAAACACACGAAAATTTAAATCTTACCACAATAATTTTAAATTGGTGCGTCACAAAATAATCGAAGTTGAAAAACGAGACCGCATCAGAAACTTTCAACCACCAGTCTCAGGGGATGACATTATGAGGGCCTTTAGATTAAAACCCTGTCCGGAAATTGGAATCATTAAAGACCATATCAAAGAGGCGATCTTAGAAGGCCATATCCCAAACGAACCCAAAGCAGCCCATGCATTGATGCTTGAAAAAGGCATTCAATTAGGCCTAAAATCAACATGAAAAAAAGAACATTTAGAAAACTTTCAAAATCGGCTTTGGTGCTTATTTATCTGGTCATTGTTGCTGGGGCTGTTGTGCGAATGACAGGTTCTGGAATGGGTTGTCCAGACTGGCCCAAGTGTTTTGGGTACTACATCCCTCCTACACAGGAAAAACAACTGTTTTTTAAGCCCAACCACAGCTATAAAAAGGGGATGATGATCCTTGTGGATAGTCAACAATTTATGGTAGCTAAAAATGATTTTAAAACTGGTAAAATATACCAAGCCAGCAACTGGGATGTCTACAGCGTGCACGATTATGCAGTTTACGACCCAATACACACTTGGATTGAATACGTCAACAGGCTCATTGGTGCTTTGGCAGGACTTCCCATTCTAATCTTAGGCATTGGCTCCTTTTGGTTTTTTAAAAAAAATCCTAAAATTACGCTTTTGTCATGGCTTGTTATTGTGTGTATGGGCTTTCAAGCATGGCTTGGAAAAACTGTCGTTGATTCTAATTTAGCCCCCTTTAAAATTACCATTCACATGGTGATGGCCTTATTGATAGTTGCTTTGATACTGTACTTAATATTTAGCACCAAAGCTTATTTCAAGACTCAGAAATACCAATCACTATTCTTGGGGATTTTAAGTGTTGGACTGGTCTTAACATTGATACAAATTGTACTGGGAACGCAAGTTCGTCAATTTGTTGACGAACAAACCAAACTTATTGGATATCAAAAAGAACTTTGGCTGTCAGATCCCAAGATCAACTTCTATATCCATAGATCCACCTCGATTTTAGTCCTCTTAATCAACGGATTTTTGTGGAATAAAAATAAAACTTTAAAATTGGGGTTTGACAAAATAAATCTTGTTATGCTTTGTATACTTCTTGAAGTATTTACGGGAATTCTTATGTATTATTTTGAATTTCCATTCCTGAGTCAACCCATTCACCTTATCATAGCTTCGCTGTTGTTTGGTGTTCAAATTTATATATTTTTGGAAGTAAGCTATCAAAAAAAACAATTTAAAAAACAATTACACAACTGATATGATTTACCGATTTAGAGCTGTTTTAGACCACGCGCAAAAAGAAGATATTTTTAGAGATATTGAAATTCGAAAAACAGATACCTTTGAGGATTTACACAATGTATTGACCCAATCTTTTGGTTTTGACGGCAGTGAAATGGCCTCGTTTTACAGCAGCAATGCGCAATGGGAACAAGGCCAAGAAATCGTCTTATTTGACATGGGACAAACGGAGGAGGTCCAAATGATGAATGAAACCATTCTAGAGGAAGTTGTCAATGAAGAAAACCCCAAATTAATTTATGTTTACGACTTTTTAAACATGTGGACCTTTTTGGTAGAACTGGGAGAAATTGTGGACGAAGCACAAGGAACGGACTACCCTAACTTGTTGTTTGCTTGTGGTCATGTTCCGGCTGAAGCCCCGGAAAGAAAATTTGAATCCGACAGCGCCGAGGGGCCTGAAATAGAAGACGATTTGTTGGACGATTATGACGAATCCTATAATTTGAATTGATATCATTGTAACATAATTCAGGATCAAACGTCCTTTATTTAAACGCAATTTTTAATTTTGGAAACCGTATTATCTCTAAAAAATATAACCAAGAAGTTTGGAAAGCTGACAGCTATAAAAAACCTTTCCTTTGACATAAAAAAAGGAAATATTTACGGCATATTAGGACCCAATGGAAGTGGCAAGTCCACAACACTGGGTATGATTCTCAACGTGGTCAACAAAACCGCTGGAGAATACAACTGGTTTGGTAACGACTGTGACACACATGAAGCCTTAAAAAAGGTAGGAGCTATTATCGAACATCCAAATTTTTACCCTTATATGTCGGCCTACCAAAACCTAAAATTAGTTTGTAAAATAAAGGGTGTTCCATTCTCAGCAATTGAAAATGTTCTCGATACAGTGGCGCTTTTGGATCGGAAAGACAGCCTATTTAGCAATTTCTCCTTGGGAATGAAACAGCGCTTGGCCATTGCCTCGGCATTGATCAATGCGCCTGAAGTTTTAATTCTAGATGAACCTACCAATGGATTAGATCCCCAAGGAATTCATCAAATTCGAGAAATCATAAAAAAAATTGCCAAAAAGGGAACCACTATCTTATTGGCTTCGCATTTACTTGACGAGGTTGAAAAAGTGTGTACCCATGTAGTTGTTTTAAACAAAGGTGAAAAATTATACTCTGGGCGGGTCGATGAAATGATTTCCAGTCACGGTTTTTTTGAAATGAAAAGCAATCAGTTAGATTTACTTTCAAAATTTATTCAATCCCATCCAAAAATTTCAAATCACAAAATTGAGGGCGAAATTATTACCGCCTTTCTCTCTGAAACGATTGATTCAGAAGACTTTATCAAAGCTTTGTTTGATGAGAAAATCATCCTAACACACTTTGTCCAAAGAAAAGAAAGTTTAGAAGCGCAATTCCTAAAACTCACAGAAAAAGATGATTAGATTATTGCAAATAGAACTTCAAAAATTACTTTTAAACAGGACCAGTAAAATCCTGATCTTTATTTCTTTTATTTTACCGCTATGTGTGATTGTTTTGTCGGCCATTAAAATCAATTTTTTTGGTTTTTTTACCCTTGAACTCGGCGAGCTTGGTATTTTTAACTTTCCCATTGTCTGGCATATCAACACCTACTTTTCTGCACTTTTCAAATTCTTTTTTGCCATTGTGGTAGTCTCTATGATTGGTAATGAATATAGCAATAAAACGCTCAAACAAAACCTAATTGATGGCATGAGTAAAAAGGAATTTATCCTTTCTAAATTCTACACCATCGTGTTTTTTTCACTGATCTCCAGTTTGATAATTTTTATAATTTCACTGATTTTAGGATTCGTTTATTCCAGCTACAATGAATGGTCCATTATCATGCGTGGTATTGAGTTTATTCCAGCATTTTTTTTAAAACTTGTTGGATTCTTTACCTTTTGTTTGTTTTTGAGCGTCCTAGCCAAACGTTCGGCTTTTGCCTTAGCTTTTTTATTTATTGATTTTATTTTAGAATGGATTTTGTTTGGAATCATTGCTTGGAAATTGAATGTGGAAATGGCGGACAAAGTCCAGAGTTTTTTACCACTGACATCAATATCAAACCTAATCAAACAGCCCTTTCAAAGAATTGCCATGTCTAAATTTCCTGAAAAAAATTCATTAGATTACGATTACGCCGTACATTTTGATGCGACTTTGATTGTCATTTTATGGACAGCTATTTTTATATACTCAGCCTATTACCTTCTTAAAAAAAGAGATTTATAACAACCCTTTACAACTCTAATAATCAGACTAAAGTTTTGTTAATACGAGTTTATTATTGTTAATTTTGTTTAGATTTGAAAATTAAATTAACCGTGATGAAAGGCCATCTTTTTTTACTTATGTTCCCCTTTATTGGTTTTTCTCAAGCCGAAGCCTCTCACTGGTATTTTGGCAATGGTGCTGGACTAATATTTGATGTCAATGCAGGGACGGTAACAAGTACCAATGCAGCCAGCGGTACAATAAATACAAGTGAAGGTTGTTCGTCCATTTCAGATCTTAATGGCAACCTCCTTTTTTATACAGATGGAAGAAATATATGGGATAAAAATCACACGATTATGCCCAATGCAAATTACGCTGCCGGAACGGGATTGATGGGGGATCCCTCTAGTACTTCTTCTGGACTTATCATTCCAAAACCGGGAAACAGCAATCAATATTATGTGTTTACAGTAGACGAGCCTCACCATCAAAATGCCTATGCATTTCCAAACCAAGGTCCAGCCAATGCGGCAGGAAATCCTGTTGGAACTTACGACAGTGGTGGAAGTGTTCCCAATGCAGA
>JAYYCW010000011.1:0-17430 GCA_036161535.1 Bacteroidota bacterium
CGGACTTTCCTGTAAAATTTAGAACCAAAGACTACCTTACAAATGGTAATGGTTTTGATGCCAATCAAGATTTTACAAATGCTCAAGTTTTGGAAGTTACAGGGCGTATTTACATTGAAGAATAATATGTACCTTTACTTATAGTTCAATCTCACAACGCATGAAATTTTTAAATTACTTTAGATATTTTTACCTTTTTTTTGCTGTTTTATTTGCTTATGACGCCATTGTTAAGTGGGACGCCAATAGAAAAGGTGCTTATGTCTCCTTGTTTTTTGTAGCCTTTACAATTTTTATTTTCTTTTTTAGAAAAAAATTTCAAAAGCGTTTCATGGACAGAAAAAAACGCTAAGTAAATGTCATCAAGCATCGTTATCATCATATTGAGTTTGTTGTTCTCAGCCTTTTTTTCTGGTATGGAAATAGCTTTCGTCTCCTCAAACAAGATTCACATTGAAATTGAAAAAAAACAAGTTGGTTTTTTATCCAAATTACTTTCAAAGATAACCGCAAAACCTTCTAAGTTTATCGCGACCATGCTTATAGGTAACAATATTGCTCTAGTTGTTTATGGTTTGTATATGGGCGATGTTTTGATGGCCTGGTTTTCGGACCAATTAGCTACAAATTCGTTGCTCATGCAGTACTTTTTTGATGAATTGAGCTTGCTACCCCAAACGCTTATTTCAACCTTAGTAATTCTATTGACTGCTGAGTTTTTACCCAAAGTATTTTTTCAAATTTATGCCAATAAGCTTCTAAAGTTATTGGCACTTCCCGCCTTTTTGTTTTACCTTCTTTTTTCATTTTTGTCAGATTTTGTGATTTGGATTTCTGATTTTGTCTTAAAAACATTTTTTAAGACAAAAGGGGATGAAGTTCAATTAGCTTTTACCAAAGTAGAGCTTGGAAATTACATTAGTGAGCAAATGGAGTCGGTGGCTGTCGATGAGGAGGTTGATAATGAAATCATGATTTTTCAAAATGCCTTGGATTTTTCCGATGTCAAAGCCAGAGAAGCTATGGTACCACGAACAGAGCTAACTGCCATTGAAATTCACGATTCCATTAATAATCTAAGTGTACTTTTCACCCAAACGGGGCATTCCAAAATAGTAGTTTATAAAAATTCATTGGATGATATTTTAGGTTATGTTCACGCCTTTGATTTATTTAAAAATCCAAAATCCATTAAATCTATGCTGATGCCAGTAGAGTTTGTACCTGAAACGATGTTGGCAAAAGACATTTTAAATGTTTTGACCAAAAAGCGAAAGAGTTTGGCAATCGTGCTGGACGAGTATGGAGGAACTTCAGGAATTCTTACTGTAGAAGACATTGTGGAAGAATTGTTTGGTGAGATTGAAGACGAACACGACTCAGTGGCACTAACAGAGGCGGTTTTAGAAAAAGACAGCTATTTATTTTCTGCTAGGTTGGAGGTTGATTATATCAATGAAAATTACAAACTTCAGTTGCCAGAACACGAAAATTATGAAACATTGGCTGGACTAATTGTCCACTATACAGAAACCATTCCACTTAAAAATCAGTGCATCCGCATCGCTGATTTTGAATTTACCGTTCAAGAAGCGTCCAATACAAAAATTGAGTTGATTAATTTGAAAGTTTTATCGGAGAATTGACTTTTTGATTGCACTAATAATAAATCCCTATTCCCTTTTTATTAATTCAAATTAAATTGGTATTTTCGTCCACTGTATTTTTTTAAATTTTAGACAACAATTCCATGGCAGTATTAAATAAGATAAGACAAAGATCAATTATTTTGATAATCGTTATTGCACTCGCATTATTTTCATTTGTAATTGGTGATATTTTTACCAATCTCGGTTCTAGCTCAGCGGCAGAAACAACCATTGCCAGTATCAACGGAGTTGATGTAGATCGCAATGAATTTATGAACAAGGTAGAAAATATTCAACGTCAATCCGGGGGCTCCATGACCAATACACAAGCCATGAATCGCGCATGGGACAACGAAGTTCGTGCCACAGTCATGCAATCCCAATACGACGCCCTAGGTCTCTCTGTAGAACGTGATTACATGCGAAATCTGTTGGAGAAAAATTTGGGCTCCTACGAAGAATTTAAAAATGAAGCTGGATTATTTGATCAAGATAAACTGAATGAGTTTATAGCAAACCTCAAAGCCATTGCGCCAGAAACAACCACTCTGGGTGGCACCCCCGTGGATTATAAGTCTTGGACTGATTTTGAACAGAACGTCGCTATTTCAGGAGTTCAACAAGCCTATTTCAATTTGGTAAAATCAGGTATAACCGGAACGCTCACAGAAGGAGAATTGGAATATAAACTAGAAAATGATAAACTTGATTTAAAATATGTTCAAATACCATATTCAAGTATTCCGGATAGCACCATAACAGTTAAAACCTCCGAAATAAAAGCTTACATGAAGCGCTTTCCAAATAAATATGAAGTAGAAGCCTCAAGGGATTTGGTTTTCGTAGAATTTAAAGAGGAAGCCTCTGCTAAAGACGAACAAGCCATCCAAGCCGACCTAAGTGCCTTAATTTCAGACCGTGAGGAATTCAATGAAGTGGCAAACGCAACTCAAACAATACTAGGGTTTAAAAATACTACTGACAATGCTGGATTTGTCAATTCCTATTCTGCTGATAATTTCAATGACAATTATGTGTTTAAATCATCTTTTGCGTCTAATCATGCTGATAAAATATCTGGACTTACAAAAGGTGAAATTTATGGACCATACAAAGATTCCGGATTTTATAAATTGACCAAAATGGTTGCTACCAAGCGCATTGCAGATTCTGTTAAAGTCCGCCACATATTAACACCCTTTATAGGAGGTGCTCGTGCCGATGCAACGGTGACTAAAACGGATGCTCAAGCCAAAGCCACCGCTGACAGTATCTATAAAATTTTAAAACGCAACCCTTCTAAATTCAAATCTCTTCTTTCACTGTCTTCTGACAAGGTAAGCAATGAAAAGCAAGGCGTGATTGAGTTTGCATACTCTGACGGCTTTGCCCCAGAGTTTAAAGCTTTCTCTTTTGAAAACCCGGAAGGAAGTTTAGGGGTTGTAAGAACTGATTTTGGTTATCACGTTATTGAAGTCTTAGAACAAGGAACCCTTCAGCAAGCCTATAAAGTAGCGACTATTTCTCAAGCCATTGAACCCTCAGTCGAAACGATTGATGAATTGTTTAGGAATAAATCTAAATTTGAAATTGCTGTTGCTGATGCTGATTTTAAGACCACTGCAGATGATAATAATTACGAACTCAGAACTGTGAATGGTGTCAAAAAATTAGACGAAAATATCCCAGGCCTTGGCGCGCAACGTGCCATCGTGCGCTGGGCTTTTGAAGGGGATTCTAAAGCAGGTGATTTTAAAAGCTTTAACACTACTGCAGGTGGTTTTGTGGTGGTAAAATTGATTGCTGTCAACGAAGCGGGTTTAATGTCCACAGAAAGTGGTTCTGTTACAGCACTTCCAGAAATTCGTAAAGAAAAGAAAGCAAAACTTATAAGAGACCGCATCTCTATCAAAGCTCTTGATGAAATTGCCAATGCAGAAGGCCAATCCATTAAAACAGCCGTCTCGCTCAATATGAAAAACCCAACCCTATCAGGGGCTGGACGCGAGCCTTTGGTGATTGGAACTGCCTTTGGATTGGAAGAGGGTGCTACCTCTGAGCTTATCGCTGGAAATTCTGGGGTCTATGTTGTTCAAGTTACCAAAGTGACGGCAGCTTCTGAGCTTCCAAGTTATCAAGCTGCTGCCAACAGGGTAGGGAAAGCTAAGGAAAATGCGGTCAATACCCAGTTGTACAATGCTCTAAAAGAGGCTGCCGAGATCGAAGATTACAGATCTAACTTTTTCTAAGAATACAGGAAATTATATAAAAAAAGGATTGAATTTTTAGTCCTTTTTTTACAATACCATGTTTTCAAAAGCTACAATTCTAGAAAAACCCTTGTCTTTAAAATAATAAAAGTCTGAGCCAGTCGCCAGGAAGAAATCGCCGCCCCAAGCGCCCAAGCTTTTTATTGCTCCAGGGTAATCTGTAAAATGTGTGGTTTTTAATGGGGGGTGTTGAATCAATTCACTTATTAAGATTTCATGTTGTATAATTAAAGATTCGAAGGCTTCTAAAGTTGAAGTCTTTGATAGGGCATTTGTAATGGCATTCAATTCAGAAAAATCAAGTTTTTCTCCCTTTTTCAACGCTTCATAGGCTGCAATGGCCTCACGGCTGTTTTGTTTTTGGTTGCGGTGTACAAAAAAGAGTTGGTCTTTAAAAGGGGGATCAAAATCTACAATTTCTATATGTGGTTTATTGTTTTGGCGCTGGTACAAAATAGGTTTTGAGTGCTGTGCACAGCCGACATCATATCCGCTACCGCCAAAGGTTTTTTCTAGCAATTCAAAAGCGTCTACTTTGGCCCATTGTGCCAAATTATTAATAAGCGTCGATGAAGACCCTAAACCCCAATTTTGCGGGAATTCCATATGGCTTATAAATTCAAGTCCTTTTTGACTTTCAAACAACTTTGGTTGAAGTTCATGAACAGCCTGAAAACATTGAGACAGTCGTTCCGAAGTTGGATTTGCTGTGGATGGTTTAAAGTCAGTTGTTGAAAGTGTTGTTTCAAACCACAATTTGTTTTGGTAATCAAAACTTTTCCAAAGGATGTATTCTGTATTTGTTTTTGTTACCTGCAAGCTTTGTCCTAATTTGGTCGGTAGGGCCAAGGCTTTGGCACCGTCAAGGATAGCATACTCTGCGCTTATCAATAATTTTCCATGGCTGTAGAATTCTTGCATCATCATCGGAGCTTTTCAAGCGCTTCAACCACCGCTCTGTGGGAAACACTGTGGGTTTTAAAATGTGTGATCAGTTGTTCTTTTTCATTTGGATTGGCTTGCAATTGGTTCAAGATATTAAGCAAGTGCATTTTCATATGCCCTTTTTGAATACCAGTGGTAGTGAGTGAACGTAACGCTGCAAAATTTTGAGCTAGACCGGCAGCAGCGACAATCTGCATCAATTCTTTGGCTGAAGGTTTTTCCAAAAGTTCCAAAGCGAGTTTCACCATCGGGTGTAAGGCCGTCAATCCGCCGACAGTTCCCAGGGCAAGTGGGAGATCCACCCAAAATCTGAAAACATTGTCCTTTATATTGGCATGAGATAAACTTCTATATTGACCATCTTTTGCCGCATAGGCATGTACGCCAGCTTCTACTGCTCTAAAATCATTGCCAGTGGCGATAACCACTGCATCAACACCATTCATGATACCTTTGTTGTGGGTGACAGCGCGGTAGGGTTCTACCGATGCAATCTCTACGGCTTGTATGAATTTTTTGGCAAATTCATTGCCGGTAAAATGGCCATTAAGCTTTAAATCATCCACTGTACAACTCACTTCGGCACGAACGACGCAGTGAGGAACATAATTTGATAATATACTCATCACAACTTCGGGTAGAAATCCATTTAAAATAGAAGCGTCTTTTGATAAAGCTTTAAAAGCTGTCGAGATTTGTTCCAAGCATGAATTGATAAAATTCGCCCCCATAGCATCCACCGTTTCAAAAGTGACTTCAAGCTGGTAATAATGCGCCATTTTAGAGGTACAATCAATGAGCTGTAAATCCAAAATACCACCACCGCGTTTTTCCATGTTTTTTGTCAAAGGCGCAGTGGCCTTTAAAAGTTGAGGTTTTAAATCCTCAAAACAGTTCATTAAAGCCTCTTTTTGACCTTTAAACGTAAAGTGAACATGTCCAATTTTTTCCGTTGATAAGACCGAGGTTTTAAAGCCACCTCTAGACATCCAAAACTTAGCGGCATTGCTAGCCGCAGCCACAACGGAACTCTCTTCGATGGTCATGGGGAGTGTGTAGAGTTTGTCGTTGATTAAAAAATTGGGCGCAACCCCAAAGGGCATATAAAAGTTTGAAATGGTATTTTCAATGAACTCGTCGTGTAGTTGCTGAAGTTTTTGGTCTTGATTCCAATACGACTCCAAAATACTTCTTGCTTGCATATTATTTGTAAAGTAATTAGCAATCAGCCAATTGATTTTTTCAGCTTTAGAGAATTTTGAAAACCCCGAAATTGATTTTTGCATGCTTGCGTATTGATAAGCAAAGATACTATTCTATAAATTATATGAAAAGGCAATTGTTAAATTGGGCATTAATCTTGCCATAAATCCTAAATTCTAGTTTTTTTTTAGTAAAATTGATCTCATTTTTATACTCCGTCACATGATGCACAAACCCCGGCTTACAATTCTTTTTTTATCTATTCTTTCAATTGCAACCGCCCAAGAAAAAAATATTACACTCGAAGACATTTGGAACGGCTCTTTTAGAACTGAACGCATGGAAGTTTTACACTCTATGGACAATGGGCAGCAATATTCTGTTTTAAATTTTAATCGCATTACGCGCTCCACTTCCGTAGACCTCTATGATTACAAAACCCAATCAAAAGTTCAGTCTTTGGTCGATTCAAAAGATTTGGAAGCCATTGCTTATTTTACAAATTATAATTTCAGCGATGACGAGTCTAAAATACTTCTCGCATCTGAAGTTGAGTCCATATACCGCCGTTCTACATTGGGTCTATTTTTTGTATATGATTTGGATTTAAAAAAGTTACAAAAGATTTCAGATTACAAAATACAAGAACCTACTTTCTCGCCTGATGGGTCAAAAGTGGCTTATGGCTTTAAAAATAATTTATATGTAAAAGATTTAGAGACTGGGCAGACCAAGCAAATCACCTTTGATGGTGAAAAAAATAAAATCATCAATGGCATCACAGACTGGGTTTATGAAGAAGAGTTTGCATTTGTTCGCGCTTATGAGTGGAATGCCAATGGTGAAAAAATTGCTTTTTTACGCTTTGATGAAACTTTAGTTCCAGAATTTTCAATGGATGTTTATGGGCGCGCTCTATACCAAACACAACAGGTTTTTAAATATCCCAAAGCCGGCGAAAAAAATGCGGTTGTATCCCTATATGTTTGGGATTTAAATACAGATTCTACAACTAAAGTCAAATTGCAAAAGCCCTACAATGATTTTTATATTCCCCGAATCAAATGGACCTCAGACGCCTCCGTCCTGAGTGCGCAATACCTCAACCGACTTCAAAATGAACTGGATTTATGGGCCATTGATACTACCACCAACAAAAGCTCAATACTTCTAACAGAAACAGATGTAGCCTATGTGGATGTGACAGATAACTTAACCTTTTTAAAAGACAACTCTTTTATTTGGACTTCCGAAAAAGATGGTCATAATCACCTTTATCATTACAATAAAAATGGTCAACTCATTAATCAATTAACCAAAGGCAACTGGGAAGTAACGGCCTATTACGGTTATGATGAAATAAAGAAACGCATCTATTACCAGTCGGTTGAAAATGGCAGCATTAATAGAGATGTTTACGCCGTTGGGTTAAACGGTCAAAACAAACGCCGTCTTTCTGCAAAAACCGGCACCAATACCGCTGCTTTTAGTGCAGATTTCACCTTTTATATCAATACTTTTTCAAGTGCAATCACCCCTCCAATTTACACCCTCAACCGCAGTTCGGATGGCCAGGTTTTAAAAACCATCAAAACCAATGATGCATTGGTTGAAAAGTTAGGAGCCTACCGCATTTCTGAAAAGGTTTTTAGTACCATTTCAGTCAATGGAAACGATTTGAACATGTGGACAATCAAACCCCTAGGTTTTGACCCCAATAAATCCTATCCAATGCTGATGTATCAATATTCGGGGCCTGGCTCCCAAGAAGTCGCCAACCGATGGAATGACTCTAACGACTATTGGTTTTATATGCTAGCTCAAAAGGGCTATTATGTAGTTTGTATTGATGGCCGAGGTACAGGCTTCAAAGGATCAGATTTTAAAAAAATAACCTACATGAATTTGGTCAAATATGAAACTGAAGATCAAATTTCTGCCGCAAAAAAATTGGCTAAATTGCCATTTATTGATGAAAGTCGTATTGGGATTTGGGGCTGGAGTTTTGGGGGTCAAATGAGTACGAATTGCTTGTTGAAGGGCAGTTCCATTTTTAAAATGGCCATTGCGGTTGCCCCGGTTACCAATTGGCGTTTTTACGATACTATTTATACCGAGCGCTATATGCGAACACCTCAAGAAAATGCGGCTGGTTATGACGATAATTCGCCCTTTAATTATGCGGAAAAATTAGAAGGGGATTATTTATTGGTTCACGGCTCTGGGGATGACAATGTGCACTTGCAAAATACCATGCGCATGGTGGAGGCGCTTGTACAGGCCGACAAACAATTTGAGTGGGCGATTTATCCCGATAAAAACCATGGCATCTACGGCGGCAACACTCGTTTGCATCTGTATAAAAAAATGACCAATTTTCTTTCAAAAACATTAGGTGACAAAATTTCAAGCAAACAAAATTAAAGCGTAAATTAATGCTTTGATAAAAAACTGAATATGGCAACACAAACAACTTTAGAAAATCAAAAACATATCTTTGGGCATCCCATAGGACTTTACGTTCTCTTTTTAACAGAAATGTGGGAGCGTTTTTCCTATTATGGCATGCGTGCAATTTTAGTCCTCTATCTAGTCGCTGAGACGGGTTCAGATAACCCGGGACTGGGATGGGCAAATGACAGTGCTATCGCACTCTACGGTTGGTACACCATGTTTGTTTATGTCGCCTCCATCCCAGGTGGGATTATCGCGGATAAAATCTTAGGCCAAAGAAAATCTGTTTTTGTGGGTGGAATACTTCTTGTGGCAGGTCACAGCGTGCTCGCTGTTGAACAAATGTGGGCTTTTTATACAGGTTTAATTCTTATTGTAATGGGGGTTGGGATGCTCAAGCCAAACATTTCAACAATGGTGGGTGGATTGTATCCGAAAAATGAGCAAAACAAACGTGATATGGGCTTTTATATTTTTTATATGGGCATCAATTTAGGAGCTGCTGTTGCCGCTTTGGCAGTTGGCTATGTCGGTGAAAATATTGGCTGGCATTTTGGCTTTGGATTGGCTGGTATTGGAATGGCATTAGGGCAGTTGACCTATTGGTATGGACAAAAGTATTTAAAACATGTCGGAAATCTTGTCGTTGATGAAAGATCATTGGATGAAAAAGGCGATACTCAAAATTTACTTTTATCAATTTTTAAGCATTCAAACTCAATCATTGGCTTTGCCATCACAGTAGTTGTTGGGCTTGCTATTTGGATTATTGGAGGGTCTTGGTCTTATGGTCTTTTAGTTATTGGTTTGGCATTTGCTGTTGGTGTCGGGATTGTTGTTTATAACGATGGGAACAAAATTGAAAAAGACAGAATTTTAGTGACCTACCTTTCATTTTTAATCATTATAATATTTTGGGGGGCTTTTGAACAGGCTGGCGGTTTGCTGAATGTTTATACCTATCAAAAAACAGATTTGTCTTTAGGGGACTTTATGGTGCCTGCAAGCTGGTTTCAATCCGTCAATGCTATTTTTATTTTAATATTTGCTACCATTGTGGGAAGTTTTTGGGTCTGGTGGAAAAATAGAAATAAAGAATCATCATCATTGTTTAAAATGGCCATTGGCGTCATCATAATGGGATGGGGCTTCTTTTTTATGTCTGCAGCTTCCATGGAATATGAAAGTACTGGATCTTCGGCAATGTATTGGTTGATTTTTGCTTATTTATTCCATACTTTGGGAGAATTGTGTGCCTCACCAGTGGCCTTATCATTCATCACAAAACTCGCACCCGAGCGATGGATGGCATTTATGATGGGTGCCTATTTTGCAGCCACAGGGCTGGGCAATAAAGTTGCTGGTCTCTTAGGCGAATCGGCTTCTGAATTTGGAGAGTTTACAATCTTTACAGGAATCGCAATATTTTGCACTATTTTTGGTATTTTGGTAGTTACAATCCTCAAACCTCTTAAAAGACTTACTAAAGGTGCAGAAGACATTGCATCAGAATCTTAAAAAAATAAAAAAATGAGTACAGGAGTTGACCAACTTTTTAAAGATAAAGTCCTCGGACACCCGGCGGGGCTTTTCGTGTTGTTTTTCACAGAAATGTGGGAGCGTTTTTCGTATTATGGCATGCGTGCCATATTGGTAATTTTTTTAACAGGTGCAGTGATTGGAGACAACCCAGGCTGGGAATGGAGTACCTCGGCAGCCCTGTCCTTACTGGGAACTTATGCCATGTTGGTCTATCTTACACCCCTTGTTGGTGGTTGGTTGGCAGACAATAAAATTGGTTACAGAATGGCCGTAGTCATCGGTGCACTTTTGATGACACTTGGGCACGCCTCAATGGCCGTAGAGACCCCTGCATCTCTGTACATTGGAATTGCACTCTTAATTTTGGGCAATGGATTTTTTAAGCCGAATATGACTTCTATCATTTCTAAGATGTATGATGGCCATGAAGAAAAAAAAGACGGTGCTTATAACATTTTTTATATGGGTGTCAACGCAGGCGCATTTTTGGGAATTATGCTTTGTGGTTGGGTTGGAGAGAAAGTAGGATGGAGCTTCGGCTTCGGGTTGGCAGGTATTTTTATGCTTTTGGGAATGCTTCAATTTTATTATGCTCAACCGCTTTTTGGCGATATTGGGTCTAAACCACAAAAGAAAGAAAACAAAGCCGTTCAGGGATCTGACAGAAAAAGTTCTAACAATGCCACTGGCATTGTCCTGAATAAATTTCAATTCATAGATTATTTACTCATAGTTATTTTTGTAATATCTGCTCTGATATTTATCATCAACGATCCGCTGAGTAAAATAGGGGGTATTGACCTGCTCAATTTTACCATCGCCGGCATGACAGATTCATTGTTTTTTGCGCTTCTGGCGGCCATCACTTTCATCGTCCTTTTGATTGTCAGAATTCCTCGCTACACCAAAATAGAAAGAGACCGCATGATTGCTTTTACAATTTTTTGTTTGTTTACAGTCTTCTTTTGGGCTGCTTTTGAACAAGCAGCCGGTTCATTGCCTATTTATACCAGAGATTTTACAGATCGAATTTTAGAAGGCAGTGCCGCTAATATTTTTAAGGCGGTCGATTTGATAGTGACCATTGTTCCATTGGTCATTATCACTTATGTGCTTTGGAGTTTGTTTAGACAAACTTTTGCTAAAATCGGATTTTCCAATATCGTATTAGGTTTTAGTTTTTTAATTGTTTGGGCCATTGTGATTTTTAAAATTTATACCGAATTCAATTCTTCCAGTACTGAAGTCCCAGTGACCTGGTTTGCAATATTAAATTCGCTTTTTATCATCATTTTTGCCCCCCTATTTACCAAGTGGTGGGACAGTCGCTACAACCCACCAGCTTCTGTAAAATACTTTTTGGGCTTGTTCCTTTTGGGACTTGGATTTGGGTTTTTAGCCTTTGGTGCTAGAAGTGTACCCGCCGGTGCAGAAGCCGCTACATTGAGTATGTCATGGCTTGTTATGGCCTATTTGTTTCACACCCTTGGCGAACTGTGTTTGTCCCCCATGGGGCTATCCTATCTCAGTAAATTGGTGCCAGCTAGAATGATTGCTTTTATGTTTGGAGTTTATTATTTGGCCATTGCCATTGGAAATAAATTGGCACATTATATTGGGGGTGATATTGAAAAAATTACTCAACAGTACAGTCTTTCAACTTTCTTTTTGATTTTTACGATTGTCCCCATTGGCATTGGTTTTGTGTCATTGCTCTTACATCCACTGCTGAAAAGGCTGATGCACGGGGTGCGCTAAATAAATACAATAAAATATGATTTTTCAAAAGGAAATAACACTGCCAAAATTCTCTAGGGGGTTTCATTTAATTACAGATTATATCCTCACAGAAATTCCCAAAAAAAGTGGTATTGTGCATGTATTTATAAAACATACCTCTGCCAGTTTGACCATCAATGAAAATGCTGACCCAAGTGTGCGTTATGATTTTGAAACCCACTTTAATAAAATGGTTTCTGAAGCCGATACGCACTACACTCATACTCTGGAAGGCCCTGATGATATGACCTCTCATATTAAAAGCAGCCTTTTGGGAGCTTCTGTGAGTTTTCCGATAAAAGACGGTGTGCCAGAGTGGGGGATTTGGCAGGGTATTTATTTGTGTGAACACAGAAATACTGCTGCGCCAAGAAAAATATTTATTACGCTAATAGGTACATAAATTTAAGATTTAATGATGAGGTTTTATAGTGTTTTATTGCTATTCGTTTTTACAGGACTGTCTTCTGCACAAGAAATCAATTGGATCAGCATGCAAGACGCATTGGCCCAACAAAAAGAAGTGCCAAAGAAAATTATGGTAGATATGTACACAACTTGGTGCGGGCCCTGCCGCATGTTGGATAAAAATACTTTTTCCAACAATAAATTAGCGGCCTATGTCAATGCCAATTATTATGCCGTCAAATTCAATGCGGAAGGTAATACTGTGGTGAATTTTAATGGGCAACAATTCAGCAATCCCAATTATGACCCCACCAAAGCCAGACGGCGCAACAGCCAACACCAATTGGCGCAATTTTTTGGCATCCGTTCTTACCCAACCATAATGTTTTTAGGCGAAAAAGGTGAATTTTTAGCCCCCATTCCTGGCTATAGAACACCCGGACAATTAGAGTTATTTTTAAGACTCTTTGCCGAGGACCTCTATAAGGCCATCGACAGCCAGAAGGCTTTTAATGATTATCAAAAATCTTTTGTACCCAGCTTTACACCCTGACAAGGATGCCAATAATCAGGCCAAGGGTAATTTTTGGGTTTGGGGAAATTAAAGGCATTCACAACAGTCTCCCACGGGCATGTGATTGGATTTGGGTTCTTTTTTGGGTTAAGCTAAGGAATCAAAAATTAGTTTGGCCACTTTTTCACTTGCGCCACGGCCACCCAATTTGTCTTCCAGCTGATTATAATCGGCCTTGAGGCGTTGTTGCGTTGAATTGCTGAGGATGTTTTTGAGTTCTTGAGTCAAACTTTTTGTTTTGAGGTCGTTTTGGATGAGCTCGCGAACCACTTCTCTCGCCATGATCAAATTCACCAAGGAAATAAAATCTAGTTTCACCACCCTTTTTCCAATTTGATAAGACAACCAACTGGATTTATAACAAACCACTTGCGGGACTTTAAATAGAGCGGTTTCCAAGGTGGCTGTGCCAGATGTTACCAAGGCGGCCTCGGCCATGCTCAACACATCGTAGGTGGCATTGCTTACAAATTTGACCCGCTTACTATTTATAAGAGATTTGTAAAAGGCCTCAGATTGGCTGGGCGCCCCTGCGATCACAAACTGGTGCGATGGAAATGCCTCAACCACAGACAGCATCACTGCCAGCATTTTTTTAATTTCTTGTTTTCGACTTCCCGGCAATAGCGCAATGATGGGTTGGTCTGTCAAGCCATATTTACTGCGTATGGCTTTGTTATCTTGCTCTGGGCGGTTGGCAATGGCATCAATCAGGGGATGGCCAACAAAAGACACCGGCATTTGATGCTTGTCTTCATAAAAAGATTTTTCAAAAGGTAAAATCACGTGCATATGTTCTATGTCGCGTTTGATTTGCTGGATTCTGTCCTCTTTCCAAGCCCAAATTTGAGGCGATATGTAATAATGAGTCTTGAAGCCTTGAATTTTGGCCCATTTGGCGATGCGCAAATTAAAGCCAGGGTAATCTATAAAAATGATACAATCGGGCTGGTAAGCGGCAATATCTTTTTTGCAAAAATTTAGATTTTTAAGCACAGTTCTCAGATTTAAAACCACTTCTAAAAACCCCATAAATGCCAAGTCTTTGTAGTGCTTGACAAGGGTCGCTCCGGCAGCTTCCATTAAATCACCGCCCCAAACTCTAAATTCAGCCGCCTTGTCTTTTTGACCCAAGGCCTCGATGAGATTTGAACCGTGTAAATCTCCTGAAGCTTCGCCTGCAATGATATAATACTTCATTTTAGAGTTTGATAAAAAATGTAAAAAGCGCAATCAGAACAGTCGCTGCCAAAACTCCTGCAGCTCTGGTGTCTTGCTGTTTTTTTAGACAGTAGAAAAAAACAAGTAAATTCATAATGGCTCCCAAACTAATGAGTTTTCCAATAAAATTTTCAGAGCCTGCAGCTTGAAGGACTTTATAGACCCTATCGTTGCGACCAGAAAATTTGGCCATCAGAAAACCGACTGTAAAAAGCCCTATTGTATTGGCTGCAAAGCCCAGCAGCATTCCAATAAAAATTTGTTTTTTATCCATTTAAATCCCAAGTCTTGAGTTCTTTTAGGTACTGATGGGCGGTCAAGTCAAACTGTACTGGCACCACAGAAATATAGCCTTCTTCAAGAGCCCATTCATCGGTGTCTTCGCCTTTGTCTTGATTGATGAATTCTCCAGTAAGCCAATAGTAGTTTCTGCCCATGGGGCTTTGGCGTTTGTCAAATTTTTCAACCCAGTTGGCATTGGCTTGTCTGCATACTCTCAGGCCTTTAATGTCTTTTTTAGTAAGGTCGGGGAAATTGACATTTAGGACGATTCCTTTTTCAAGTCCCTTTTCCAAGACTTTTAGGCAAAGGGTTTTGATATAGCTTTCAGCTGCGCTAAAGTCGGCATCCCAATTGTAATTCAACAGCGAAAATCCAATGGCAGGAATGCCACCCATACCAGCCTCGATGGCGGCACTCATGGTCCCTGAATAAATGACGTTAATAGAAGAGTTTGAGCCATGGTTGATACCAGAGACACATAAATCTGGTTTTCTCCTTAGCAGTTCATGCACAGCCAATTTGACACAGTCGGCAGGGGTACCAGAAGTACTATATTCTTTTTGTGGGCCATTGTCAATATGCTCCTCTTTGCAATACAAGGTATTGTTGATAGTGATGGCATGACCCATGGCACTTTGCGGTCTGTCTGGAGCAACCACTACCACCTCGCCAAGGGTGTTCATGACCCGAACTAGACTTCTGATTCCCGGGGCGGTAATTCCATCGTCATTGGTTACTAGAATCAGCGGTCTTTTGGTCATTTTGTTTTGTTTTCAATCACAAAAGTAAGTAATTTGTGCTTGATGTGTCGTTTTTACTAGCTTTAACAAAAAATTATTAATTCATCCCCAAAGAAATGCATAATTTGCTTTATTTTTATTGATGTTATTTCCTTGACAAATCCACAACTATGAAACGAAATTTAAATATTTTTTTACTGTCCGTTTTTGTTGCTTTTGCTTCCTGCAGTTTTACGACCAAAACTTTTGATGACCCCAACAAGGATAGGTTGTTGATGCAATTGATTACATACTTGCTGGAACAAGGACACTTTCAGCCAAAGGACTTTAATGACGCTTTATCTAAAGACATTTACAAACGTTTTTTAAACCGGGTAGACCCATATAAGCACTATTTTTACAAATCTGATCTCCAAAAATTTAAGGAATTTGAACTCGAACTTGACAACCAGATTCAAAATTATGAAGTACAGTTTTTTGATCTTGTACACGATAAACTGGTTGAAAGAATCCAGGAATCCAAATCGATTTATACGGATGTTTTAGAGACGCCTTTTAACTATGATATTGACGAGACGTTTCAATCAGATCCAAAGAAGTTAGAATTTGTAAATTCAAAAAAGGAAATGGTTGATCGTTGGCGAAAACAACTCAAATTAGGTACACTTTCAAACTACCACAATTTGATTTCTGAACAATCTGCCAAATCAGAGGATGCAGATTTCATTCCAAAAACCAAAGGCGAATTAGAAGCGGAAGCCCGTGCTTCCACACTCAAAAATTTAAAGGAGACCGATGTTTATTTTGACGATTTACGCCGCGATGATTGGTTTGCTATTTACATCAATTCTATTGCGGAATCCTTTGACCCTCACACCTACTATTTTGCACCTCAAGACAAAGATCGCTTTGATGCTTCTATGTCCGGTAAATATGAGGGTATCGGCGCGCGACTACAGAAAAAAATGGATGAAATTAGCATCACTGAACTCATCTCAGGTGGCTCAGCATGGCGGCAAAATAAACTACAAGTAGGCGATGTGATCTTAAAGGTTCGTCAAGAAGATGAGAACGAAGCTGTTAGTGTTGTTGGAATGCGCTTGGATGATGCTGTCAAACTCATAAAAGGCCCCAAAGGTAGCAAAGTGATTTTAACTTTAAAACGCGTTGATGGTACCATAGAGGATCTCATGATACCTAGGGATGAAATTGAATTGGAAGAAACCTATGCCAAGTCCAGTATTGTCAAAAAAGATAACAGACAATTTGGAGTCATTAACCTGCCAAAATTTTACATAAGTTTTGAAGATGTAAACAGCCGTAATGCGACAACGGATGTGAAAAGAGAAATCCAACGCCTTAAAAAGCAGGGGATGGATGGACTAGTTTTGGACCTTAGAAACAATGGTGGAGGGTCTCTAAAGACTGTGGTTGATATTGGTGGCTTGTTTATTCAGCAGGGCCCCATCGTTCAGGTGCATTCTGCTGGTTCAGGCCGAGAGGTTTTGAGAGACCGCGATCAAAGTGTGGAATGGGAAGGCCCCCTGGTTATTTTGGTCAATGAATTTTCAGCCTCCGCTTCAGAAATACTAGCCGCCGCTATGCAAGATTACAAACGTGCCATCATTATTGGAAGCCAACAAACCTATGGGAAGGGAACCGTCCAAAATATTGTAGATCTCAATAGAATGGTGCTTAACAACACCAATGGCGATATTGGAGCTTTTAAGTTTACCACTCAAAAATACTACAGAATTAATGGTGGATCTACTCAACTGGAAGGAGTGAAAAGTGATGTGGTCGTCCCCAACCGATACACTTATTTAGACATGGGTGAAAAAGACCAAGACAACCCATTACCTTGGGACGAAATTCAAGCCGCCTCTTACACGCTGTGGGACAGCTCAATTGACTATGAGCTGATGATTGAACGCAGTCGTGATCGCATGCAAAAGAGTCCTCAGATGAAGCTTATTGATGAAAATGCTAAGTGGATTAAAAAAGTACAGTCTAAGGACTTGTACAGTTTGAGTTATAAGGACTACAGCAGCGAATTGGAACAAAACGAAGAGGAGTCCAAACGCTTTGATGCACTCTCCGACTACGAATCGAATCTTAGTTTTGAGTCTTTACCTTATGAACTGCCAATTATGCAAAAAGATTCAGTGTTTAAGAAAAACCGAGAGCGTTGGCACGAAACTTTGAAAAAAGATGTGTATATTGAAGAGGCATTGAATGTTCTTTCAGACCTTACAATGAACTCTTTGGGCAACGGCCTTTCCGCATTAAAAGACTAACAGTTTTATATGTCAGGACTTACGGCATCTGCATTTAAAAAGTTTAAACAAAATTATCTTGGACTG
>JAYYCW010000012.1:0-8905 GCA_036161535.1 Bacteroidota bacterium
TTTTGGTAAGAATGAATTGTCTGCAAAGCGTTCATAAATTGGTTTCGCATTAAAATCACTGGACATCATTGTTGTCAAACTTGTTTTACCAGCTCCGATATTCCCCTCAATAGCAATAAAATTATAAGCTGAAAAATCGAAATTCTTTAAAGGATTTTTCAAGGTTTTTTCATGCTTTGAAATAGCGCTCGCATCCGGGCATATTTCTAAAAGTTGAGCAATCGTTTTTTTGAATATGGGATGAATAAACTCAGCACCAATTTCCGCCAAGGGCTTTAACACAAATAACCGCTGCTCTGCTCGTGGATGGGGTAGACATAACAATTCATTTTCAATGACTTGACTTTCATAAAATAAAATATCAAGATCCAGAGTTCTAGAGTGGTACTGGCCATCATTAAAGCGTTTTCGACCAAACTTTTCCTCTATTTGCAACAATTTTGAAAGCACTAACTCTGGGGATAAGTAAGTCCGCAATTCGATACAAGCATTGAGAAAATCGGCGCCCTCAAAGCCCATGGCTGGAGTTTTATAACAATTGGAAATGGAGGCAATACTTCCAATCTCATAATTTATAGCATCAATGGCCGATTGAAGTTGTAAAAATCGAT
Organism: Bacteroidota bacterium; assembly: GCA_036161535.1. Lineage (GTDB taxonomy): Bacteria > Bacteroidota > Bacteroidia > Flavobacteriales > Flavobacteriaceae > UBA3537. The sequence goes on from JAYYCW010000012.1 coordinate 612, forward strand.
TGCCTACATTACTGCCTAGACCAATATAAATTCGTTTTTGTTCACGCATAGCAAACAGCAATTTAAGTAAAAGAAAAATTAATATTATATCTTTACTCAAGTATTTATCGACAACCAATGACATCCAAAGACACCCTTTTTGCAAGACGGCTTTATCTAATTTTAGGGCTTTTATTTATGACCTCGTTAGTAATTTCAAATCTAATTTTTAAAAAATTCTTTTACTATTACCCATTCGATATCTCCATATTTGGAGTCAAGTTATTTGAAATATCCGTAGGTATTTTACCCTATCCTATTACTTTTCTAATTACGGACTTGATCAGTGAGATCTATGGAAAGAAAAAAGCTAATCAGGTAGTTGTTGGCGGTATCATTGCTTCCTTTTTTGCCATGGGTATTCTCTTTATTGCCAATTCGGTTCCCGCAACCGATTGGTCCCCTGTTACAGATACGTTATTTTCTACAGTTTTTGGTTCTGCAGCCATAGCAGTTTTCGCTAGTATGATGGCCTATTTACTGGCTCAGTTTATCGATATTCAAATTTACCATTACTGGAAACGCCTAACTATTGGTAAGCATCTCTGGCTTCGCAACAACTGTTCTACTTTTTTATCTCAATTGGTAGATACTTCTACTGTTTTACTGCTTTTATGTGCATTTGGTGAAATTGAATGGGATTTATTTGTTGGTCTTCTACTGGCTGGATTCCTCTTTAAAGTTTTTATTGCCGCCTTAGATACGCCTTTTTTATACTTAGGGGTGTTCTTATTTAGAATGCGTTTTAATTTAGAAATCAATCAAGAAATTATATTGGATTAGACTCCAATATCAAGGCCCACGATCAGCCCTTCGTTGCTGCGTATATTAAAAACGGTGTCGTCTTCGAAAATGAGGTATTGCCCTTTGACGCCCATCAAAACACCCTCATATTCAGGTATTTTACTGAGGTTCAGACTCTTGGGGTTTTCAGGATATTTTTCTACTGGAAACTTTAAATTTAATGGCGTCTTATCGTTTAAAACATAGGGTTGAACTTCTTGAGGCAGACGAGAAATTAATGTTTGACGCACAACTGTTAAATCAGTCTCTGCAGCCCTTCCCTTGAGCATTTCTCGCCAATTTGTTTTATCACTTACATAACTTTTCAAGGCGACCTCCGCGATTCCGGCTAAGTAGCGATTGGGGACTTCTAAAATTTCTAAAGCCGCTTGTGCTCCCTGGTCAATCCATCTTGTAGGAACTTGTGTTTTTCTAGTGACCCCCACTTTTACATTGCTAGAATTGGCCAAGTAAACGATGTGGGGTTTCAATTGCACTTTTTTTTCATACTCTAAGTCTCTTTCCTCAATACCAAGATGGGCTTTACTTTTTTCTGGGTGCATGATCCAATCTGCCGTTTGTGGCAATTCAAAAAAACAAGACTTACAAAACCCTTGACGAAATATAACAGCATCGCTCCCACAACTCAAACACTGATAGCCCATAAATTTCAATTTGAGTTTCTTGCAAACTAATTGATGAACTTGAACAAGGTCATTACCAAGTGTCAAATAGTAATTGATGGGGGCGCTAAGCTCGGTTTGCATTTTTGTAAGGACTCCTTGAAAAAGCATGAAGAAATTTTGTTACTTTTAAACTCCTAAATATAGTTAATTTTATGCCAATCCCATTAGTAAATTCTGTTGCTTCTTGGTTTCTAAAGAAACGTTTTCATCAAATTGATTTATTTTTGAAATACCCTTATGAAGTACAAAATGAACTTCTTATAAACCTTTTGGGTGAGGCTAAAAATACGGAACTGGGGCAGAAATATGATTTTAAATCCATTCGATCCTACCGTGAGTTTTCAGCACGTGTTCCAGTTTCAACCTATGAAAGTTATCATGAATTTATTGACCGTTCTTTTAAAGGAGAACAAAATATATTCTGGCCAACTGCCATCAAATGGTTTGCTAAGTCAAGTGGCACTACCAATGCTAAAAGTAAATTTATACCTGTAAGTAATGCCTCTTTAGAGGATTGTCACTATGCCGCTGGAAAAGATTTGCTCTGTATGTATTTAAACAACAACCCAGAATCTGAGTTGTTCAATGGTAAAAACTTGCGATTAGGCGGCAGCAAAGAATTGTATGAAGAGAATGGAACTGTGTTTGGAGACTTATCGGCCATTTTAATTGACAATATGCCCTTTTGGGCTGAATTCAGCAGCACGCCTAATAACAAAGTATCCTTGATGAGTGATTGGGAAGCCAAAATGCGGGCCATCGTAGAAGAAACAAAAAGTGAAAATGTAACAAGCTTGGCGGGTGTACCCTCTTGGATGCTGGTGCTCTTAAACAATATCATGGAAACAACTGGGCATTCAAATATTTTGGAACTTTGGCCTAACTTAGAAGTTTATTTTCATGGAGGTGTGAGCTTTTTACCTTATGCTTCAGAATATAAAAAAATCATCCCATCAAAAGGTTTTAAGTATTATGAGACCTATAACGCATCGGAAGGTTTTTTTGCCATACAAGATCGCAACCACTCTCAAGAACTGATGCTGATGCTAGACTATGGTATTTTTTATGAATTTATCCCCATGGAAACCTATGGTACAAAAAATCAAAAAGTCATCCCTTTGTACGAAGTTGAAAAAGGTAAAAATTATGCCATGGTAATCACCACAAATGCAGGACTTTGGCGTTACCAAATTGGCGATACCGTTCGCTTTACATGCATTGACCCCTACCGCATCAGGGTTACAGGTCGTACCAAACACTTTATCAATGTTTTTGGTGAGGAACTCATTGTCGAAAATACCGACAAGGCACTAGAAATTGTCTCAAAAAAAATAGGCTGTAGGATTCGCGATTATTCAGTAGCCCCAATTTTTATGAAAGGTAAAGAAAAAGGGGCACACGAGTGGTTGATTGAATTTAAAACACCACCAAAGGATATTAATTATTTTACAGAGCTTTTGGACAATGCTTTAAAAGCTTTAAATTCAGATTATGAGGCCAAACGCTACAATAATACAACATTAAACATCCCAAAAGTTGTAGTGGCGCGAAAAGGCCTTTTTCAGGATTGGCTGAAAAGTTTAAACAAGTTGGGGGGGCAGCATAAAGTACCACGGCTGTCTAATTCTCGCTTGCTTTTAGATACTTTACAGAAACGCTCTTAAATAAATTGTTGTTGATAAAAATTAAGAAACGGCCTTTAATTGTTTTAAACCGCTGTGACCAAGTTGAGCTTCAGCATAGGTTTTATCGACAGAGAGCGAAGTCTGTTCGCTGCCAGGCAGTGAAAACATGGCGTCAGTTAAAATTTCCTCACAAAGGGAGCGCAAGCCACGGGCACCTAGTTTATATTCCACCGCTTTTTGGACAATAAAATCAAGGGCATCTTCTTCAAATGAAAGTTCAATACGGTCCATTTCGAACAACTTGATATATTGTTTGACAATGGCATTTTTGGGTTCTGTTAGAATGGCTCTTAGGGTGGCGGTATCAAGCGGATTCATATGTGTTAAAACCGGCAATCGTCCAATAATTTCAGGGATAAGTCCAAAATCTTTTAAATCTTTGGGTGTGATGTATTGCAAGAGATTTTTACTGTCAATGGCAGGTCCTTCTTGAGCGGATTTATAGCCTATAGCAGCCATGTTCATGCGCTTTGATATATGGCGCTCAATACCGTCAAATGCACCCCCAGCAATAAACAAAATATTTTCTGTATTGATCTCTACAAATTTTTGGTCTGGGTGTTTTCTACCCCCTTTTGGTGGGACATTCACAACAGTGCCTTCTAAGAGTTTTAATAGGGCTTGTTGTACACCTTCTCCAGAAACGTCTCTTGTGATAGAGGGATTGTCACTCTTGCGGGCTATCTTATCAATCTCGTCAATAAAAACAATCCCGCGTTCCGCTTTTTCTTGGTCGTAATCGGCTGCTTGCAATAAGCGGGTCAGCATGCTTTCCACATCCTCGCCAACATATCCCGCTTCCGTCATGACTGTGGCATCGACAATGGCCAATGGCACGTTGAGCATTTTGGCGATGGTTTTGGCCATAAGCGTTTTACCTGTTCCCGTTTCTCCAACCATAATGATGTTACTTTTTTGAATTTCTATAGCATCTTTGGAGGTGGGCTGCTGTAGCCGCTTGTAGTGGTTATAAACCGCTACGGCCATTACTTTCTTTGTTTGATCTTGGCCAATGACATATGCATCTAAAAAAGCCTTTATTTCTCTCGGCTTTTTAAGTATCAAATCAGAGTTCGCATCTTGGTTTTTATACTTAGATTCTTCCAAAACAATGCCGTGGGCTTGTTCTATGCAAAGGTCACAAATGTGGGCACCAAGCCCAGCAATCAATAAATGGGTATCTGATTTTTGTTTTCCGCAAAATGAACATTCTAGGGCTTCTTTCGTCATGGAAATAGTGATTTAGAATTTAGGTTATTATGCTTTACTAGATAGAATTTCATCAATCATTCCATATGCAAGGGCCTTATCGGCCTTCATCCAATAATCGCGATCACTGTCTGCGTAGACTTTTTCATAGTCTTGACCAGAGTGTTTAGAAATGATTTTATATAACTCCTCTTTGAGCGTTAAAATTTCACGGGCTGTGATCTCAATATCAGAAGCCTGTCCTTGAGCACCGCCCAAGGGTTGGTGAATCATGACGCGAGAATGGGTCAATCCACTGCGCTTTCCCTTTTCTCCAGCACACAATAATACAGCGCCCATAGAAGCAGCCATACCCGTACAAATGGTAGCAACATCTGGTTTGATCAGTTGCATGGTGTCATAAATTCCTAGACCCGCATAGACACTGCCTCCAGGTGAGTTGATATAAATTTGAATATCTTTTGTGGCGTCAGTACTTTCTAAGAACAACAACTGAGCTTGTATAATATTGGCAACCTGATCGTTGATAGCAGTGCCTAGGAAAATAATACGATCCATCATCAATCGTGAAAATACATCAAAAATAGCGATGTTCATTTGGCGTTCTTCAATGATGTTGGGAGTCAGACCTATAGGATTCATACTGCTCACTATCTTGTCGTAATAGGTGCTGCTAATGCCTTGGTCTTGGGTCGCAAATTTTTTAAATTCCTTTCCGTAATCCATAATTATAGCTGTTTAAAGTTGTAAATATACTATTATTTTAAGAGGTATGTTTGCCTTTTAAGGACAAAAAAACACAACCAAAATATCTTCTGAGATTTAAAAAGTACCCTAAAATTACTTGCCGTAAACCTCTTTTACAAAAGCATCATAACTCAGTTTTTTAACTTTGAGTTTGGCGTTTTTTTTGTAAAAAGCCAAGAGTTTCTGACTTGTCAATTGTTCGGACATGCGCTTGACTTCGTCCTTGTTTGAAAGCACTCTAGCTACGATATCTTCTACTTCTTTTTCCGAAGGATTTAACTGTCCAAACTGAGCCATTTGCCCTTTGATCATTTGCCCAGCAAAAGCCTTTAGCTCGTCAAAGTTGACCTGAAGCTTATTGTCCACAATTAACTTGCTCTCAATAAGCTGATAGCGCATACTTTTTTCAGACTTTTCATATTCCTCTTTGGCTTGGGATTCATCCATTGGTTCTTCACCCACAGTTTGCAACCATTTTTGAAGAAATTCTACTGGTAACTTAAATTTGGTATTGTCCACCAAATATTCGGTAACATCGTTTAATAATTTTTGATCCGATTGCTGAACAAATTGTTTTTCAGCGTCTGCACTTAATTTGTCCTTGAGTTCTGTAACGGTTTTAACCCTGTCTTTACCAAATAATTTATCAAATAATTCCTGGTCTAAATCCGCCAAGCATCTGCTGTTAATTTCACTTATGGTAAAAGTGACTTGGGTGTTTAAGCCCTTTGCCGCCGCCGCGTCGATTTTGAAATAAGTCTCCGCATCTTTTTCGTCTTTAAAAAGGCCTTTGGTTTTAAGAGGTATAACATCTCCAACTTTAGCAGCTATAAACTTCTTTAAGTTTGACTTGCCTTTGATTTTGTCCAAACTAAGAGTGGTGGTGGATTCAATACCCGCTTGGTCGTTAAAAAATACACCTGTGAGTTCATCCCCATCACTGACAATGTCTTTGGAAATTAATTGACCGTATTGTTTTTGAATATTGGTAATTTGCTCTTGTATAAATTTGTCATCGGCCACGATATTATAATGGGTCAAGGCTCTACGGCCTTTGAGTTTAATCTCAAATTTTGGACTCAAACCAATTTCAAAAGCAAATGATATGGGATCCATATCCCAATCAATGCTGTCTTGGCCCATGGGCAAGGGGCTTCCCAATACATCTAATTTTTCATCATTTAGGTATTTTCCTAAAGACTCTTGAAGCAATTTATTAACCTCATCAATGGTAACCGCTTTTCCATATTTTTTCTTCACCAGACCCATGGGAACTTGGCCTTTTCTAAAGCCTGGGATATTGGCCGATTTTCTGCAGTCTGTCAATATTTTATCCACTTTTTCAGCATAGTCCTTTTTTTCTATATTAATAGTGACTACGGCATTTAAAGTATCTTTATTTTCTCTAGTAATATTCATTGTGGTGAATTAAAAATTGGGTGGCAAAAATACAATAATTTTGATGGAGTACAAATATTTCAGGGCTTTGAAAATCAACTTAAAAACTCAAATACAGTTGTAAAAAAGGCCTCTGGGTTTTCGGCGTGCAACCAGTGACCCGCATTGGAAATAGTTTTTAGTCTGTAATTCAAAAATTGATTGGAAATTTGTTTTTCATCTTCCAAACTGATGTATTCCGATCGATCTCCTCTTATGAACAATGTTGGAATCGAAACCTTACAATTCTGTGGAAAGGCCTCTCCAACAGCTCCAGCACAAGTTTTTAAGACCTCAAGATTTAAGCGAAAGCCCAATTCACCGGGAAATTTCCAATATAGATTTTTTAAAAGAAATTGACGCATTCCAAATTCTGGAATATAGTTTGAAAGCTGTAAATCAGCTTGTTTTCTACTTTTGATTATTGAAAAATCCAAGCTAGAAAGTCCATCTAATATTGTTTGATGATGTGTTGGATAAAATCGGGGCGCAATATCGGCGATGATCAATTTTTGAACCCGCTGTGGATAAAGGGCGGCAAATAACATGGCTGTTTTGCCTCCCATAGAATGGCCTAAAAGCAATGCGCTTTCCAATTGATGGTGCTGATAATAAGCCTCCAAGTCAGCGGCCATAGCATCATAATCAAAAATGTCACTGTGGAAACTGCGACCGTGATTTCGCTGGTCAATGAGGTGTAACTGATATCCCTGTTTGGAAAAGCGCAAAGCCATTGTTTTCCAGTTATCAGCCATCCCCAGGAAACCATGTAAAATTAAAAAAGGAACGCCTTCACCAATAATTCTAGAATGCAATACCCTCATTTCAAGCGGTGCTTATACATATTAATTACATTTTCAATACCAAAATAAAGGCTCTCTGAAATAAGCGCATGTCCAATGGAAACCTCCAATAAATTTGGTACGTTTTGCTTAAAGAATTTTATATTATCTAATGATAAATCGTGGCCTGCATTGATTCCCAAATCACATTCACTAGCAAGTTCTGCACAGTCAGTATACGGCTTTATAGAATTGTGATTGCCAAGAGCATATTCACGAGCGAAGGCTTCAGTATATAACTCAATTCTGTCTGCCCCTGTAGCCTTTGCGGCCTCCAGCTGATATGGATTTGGATCTAAAAAAACTGCGGTCCTAATGCCGTTATTTTTAAATTCTAAAATGATTTCTGAAAGAAAAGATTGGTGCTTGATACAGTCCCAACCAGCATTGCTGGTAATGGCTTCAACAGCATCTGGAACCAAAGTGACTTGGGTGGGTTTTATTTCAAGAACGAGTTCTATAAATTTAGCAATGGGATTTCCTTCAATATTGTATTCGGTGTAAATTTCAGGTTTTAAATCATAGGCATCTTGATAGCGAATGTGGCGCTGGTCAGGCCTGGGATGAATGGTTACACCTTGGGCTCCAAACTCTTGAATATCCTTTGCAAACTGAACTACATTGGGAATATCTCCACCTCTAGCATTTCTTAGGGTTGCAATTTTATTAATATTTACACTGAGTTTTGTCATGAATTCGCAGTTTATTCGCAAAAATACAAAGTGCTGCGCTTATAATCTGTAATTTTTAATTAATTTGCATTGAGATATAAAGCCCGTTATGCCACTAAATCAATTTATCATCAATGACATTCAACCATTCGAAGTTGAAACGCCTGTTGCAGAACTGCAAGAAGTCTTTAACCA
>JAYYCW010000013.1:0-7228 GCA_036161535.1 Bacteroidota bacterium
ATTTCAAGTTGTTGCGCCCAGACTGATAAATTTTTAATATCCTCTCTGCTCAAAACTGCCGCAATGAGTAAAATAACGTCAGCTCCATAAGCTTTTGCCTCTGTTATTTGGTAGGGGTCTATAATAAATTCCTTTCGCAACAGTGGTAAGTTACAGCTGGCCCTTGCGGTCAGTAAGTCCTCAATTGAGCCTCCAAAGTATTTTTGATCCGTCAGTACGGATATGCCACAAGCACCCGCTTTTTCATAGCCCTCAGTAACCTCTTGTATATTTAAATTTTGATTTATTACAGCTCTAGATGGGGAGCGACGTTTGTGTTCGGCAATGATGCCAGAAACAGAATTTGACAATCGTGCTTTAAGTGAATTTTTAGGCCTTTCAAACAATTCGGAGCGCTCTAATTGTTTAAGAGGTATAAGGCTTTTTCGAGCTTTAAGCTCTCTTTTTTTATCCGCTATAATTTTTTTGAGAATACTCATACTACAAAGCGATTAATTTGGTAAGGCAGGCCTGAGCTTTGCCTTGTTTTAAACTTTCTTTGGCCAATTCACAACCTGCTTTGTGAGAAATTTGTTTGGCCGTGGCAATGGCCAATCCAGCATTGGCACAAACGACATTGTTTTGGGCCTTGGTTCCTTTACCCGATATGATAGACTTAAAAATTTGAGTCGACTGCTGAACGGTATTGCCCCCAAATATGGAATCTGCCGCAACGGTTTGAAAATCTAAATCCTCTGGAGAGAATAACCACTCCGATTTATTAGATGCTATTTTTGCAGCATTGGTAAGAGACAACTCGTCATAGCCCCCCAAATCGTGAACTATGCTGTAATTTTTATCTGTTTTTTGATAGATGTAATTATACAATCGCAACAATTCGAGGTTAAATACTCCTACCATTTGATGTTTCGGAAGAGCGGGATTGACCATAGGACCTAACATATTAAAAAATGTTTTGATGCCCAATGCCTTGCGGATTGGTGCTACATTTTTCATTGCTGGGTGAAACAAAGGGGCGTGCAGCACACAAATATTAGCTGTTTCAATTGCCCGTTTTAGGTGTTCTTTATTATTAGAAAATTTCACACCAAGGGCCTCCAACACATTGGACGAGCCACAAGCCGAAGATACACCGTAGTTTCCGTGTTTGGCGACTGGGACGCCTGCACCAGCTGTGACAAACGAAGCCAGTGTTGAGATATTAAAAGTGTCTTTACCGTCGCCGCCTGTCCCACACAAATCAATGGGGTTATAGGCCTCCAAGTCTATGTGTATACAAAGCTCCAACAAAGCGTCTCGGAATCCCTGTAATTCCTCGACGGTGATACTTCGCATCATATAAACGGTAAGAAAAGATGCAATTTGAGATGGGTTATAGTCTCCTTTGGAGATGCTAATCAAAATCTGCTTGGCTTCTTCTGCACTGATACTTTCGTGATTGATAAGGCGATTTAAAAGTATTTTCATCTTATGAGTGGATCCAGTTTTTTAAAATTATTTTTCCTTTTGGAGTCAATACAGATTCCGGGTGAAATTGTACGCCTTTTACATCAAACTCCTTGTGTCGAATTGCCATAATTTCTCCATTTTCGTCTAGGGATGTCACCTCCAAGCATTTGGGAAGTTTTCCTTTAACAACCCATGAATGGTAACGACCAACTTCAATTTTGGGCCCTAAGTCCTTGAACAAAACCTCATTTTTTGAAGTGATTTTTACCCTAGTTTGAATGCCGTGGTACACCTTACTTAAATTAAAAAGTTGTGCGCCAAAGACTTCAGCAATGGCTTGCATTCCCAAACATACCCCCAAAATGCTCTTGGTTTCAGCATAGGCTTCGATAATGGGCTTTAGTAAGCCAGCTTCATCTGGAATTCCTGGACCGGGGGACAATACGATTTTATCGTAAGCTGCAATGGCTTTCAACTCAATTTGGTCGTTTCTAAAAACATTGACCTTGCAGTCCAAGTCTTCCAAGTAGTGGACAAGATTGTAAGTGAAACTGTCGTAATTGTCTATGACTAAAATATTTTTCATTTCAAATGGTTTCAGCGCGTTTAATGGCCTTGGTAAGTGCCCCTAATTTGTTGTATACTTCTTGTAATTCGCTTTGGGGATTGGATTTTGAAACAACACCAGCACCGGCTTGCCAATGTAATTTTTGGTTTTTACTTAAAAAGGTTCGAATCATGATGGCGTGGTTGTAATTTCCATTGAAATCCATAAACCCTATGGCTCCGCCATAGAATCCTCGATTGGTTGTTTCATAAGTTTCAATAAGTTCCATGGCCTTGTATTTTGGAGCACCAGACAGTGTACCTGCGGGGAAGGTATCGGCTACAATTTGCATTGTAGGGATTTTTTTTCGCAGGTCCCCAACGACCTTACTAACCAGATGAATTACATGTGAAAAAAACTGTATTTCCCTGTAATTCTCAACATTTACTTGGCTGCAATGCCGACTGAGGTCATTTCTAGCCAAGTCAACCAACATCACATGTTCGCTGTTTTCTTTTGCGTCCGCGACCAATGCCTTGGCCAAGGCGGTGTCTTTCATATCGTCTCCAGACCGCGCAAAGGTTCCAGCGATAGGGTGGATTTCTGCTTTTTGATTTTTAACAATGAGTTGGGCCTCAGGGGAACTCCCAAAGATTTTAAAGGTTCCATAATCGAAATAGAACAAATAGGGTGAGGGGTTGATGCTGCGCAAGGCACGGTAGACATTAAAATCATCTCCTTTATAACCTTGTTGGAATTTTCTGGATAAAACCAATTGAAATACATCGCCTCTTTGACAGTGTTTTTTTGCAATTTCTACATTTGCCATAAATTGCTCATCAGTTAGGTTGGACGCGATATTTTCTATTGTTTTAAAGTCATATAAAGCAAAGCGGTCCATGGCTATGGTGTGGTGGATTTCTTCAATATTACTTTTTGTATCATAGCAATGTGCAAAGAGATAGGCTTCGTTTTTAAAGTGATCTATCACAATGATATTTTGATAAATGGCATACTGAATTTCAGGAATTTTTACACCATTGTCTTTTTTTGATATTTTAATATTTTCAAAATATTTAACAGCATCATAAGCGGTGTATCCAAAAAGGCCATTGTTTATGAACTTAAAGTCTTCTTGAGTTGTTTCAAACTGCTTGATAAATTTGTCAATTTCAGCAGTGGTGTTATTTGGAGTCAATGTGTATTCTTCTTTACTTTTATCAGGGTATGTTTTATAGATAGTATCTCCTTCAATCTTTAAACTGGCAATGGGGTTGAAACATATGTATGAGAAGCTGTTTTCATTGCCGTGGTAGTCACTACTTTCCAAAAGTATGCTGTTGGGGAATTTATCCCTGATCTTTAGGTAAATGCTCACTGGAGACAAAGTATCTGCCAATATAGTTTTGTGATGTGTTTTTAGTTTGAATGTTTTCATTACAAAAAAAAGGCCTGTCGTGAAGACAAGCCTTGGTATGTTTTTACACAATAGGAGCTCACGACTTATGAAATAGAGTCATCCACCACCATGTATTTTGTTTTAAATTAAGCATTTGAATTTCAAATATATAAACCTTTTACAAGTCTACAAATGTTTTTTTAGATTTTTAAAAAGATAATTTTACACTCAGGTCAAATTCATCATAAATAGCTTTGTCTTTAAGGATGTTGGTAAAGGTTGCTGATTTGTAAGTTATATTGAATTTGGTGCGGTCAATCTTTAAATTGGCGGTTGCCGAAGTTTCAGAAACCGACATATTAAATAAAATTTCGTTCGTGATTCCTTTGATTGTGAGATCTGCTTTTATCAAATAATCTTTATCAGAAGGTTTTATCTCTTTAAAAACCATGGCCGCTGTTTTGTATTTGTCAACATCAAAAAAATCTTCATCTTTAAGATGTTCGTCTAAGCGATTTTTGGAGCCGCCCTCTAAATCTGTGGTATTGATACTGCCCATGTCAATTGTGAAAGTTCCGCCCGTTAGAACATTATTTTCAAAATTAAGCTCTCCTTTTTTGATGCTAATGGTACCTTCGTGTTGGCCGGTTAACTTATAACCCACCCATTTGACAACACTTTTTTCAACATCAACTTTTTTGGTTGTATTTTTTGTAAAAGCAAGGCATGTGAATGCAAATAGAAATAAAGTGAATGTTTTGATAGTTTTCATGATAATGTAATTTGTTGTACAAAGTTCTAAATTTACTTTCAAAAATTGTAAATTAGTGGCTAAACTTTTGTTAAAGTTTTAAAGTGCTTTAAAACCAAATATCTATGAAAAATCTAACGCAAAAGGAATGGTCCGAGGCCTTGTCAACAAATGAGAATGCTAAAATTTTGGATGTGCGAACGCCAGTTGAAGTAGAGGCGGGTAAAATACCCTCTGCTCATAATATAGACATTTTAAACCCTCATGCGTTTATGGCTGAAATTGAAAAATTAAACAAGACCCTTCACTATTTTGTTTATTGTAAGGCTGGAACACGAAGTGCCCAAGCTTGTGCATTGATGCATAAGTTGGGATTTGAATATACTTATAACCTAGACGGTGGGTTTTCAGAGTGGATGGGTGCTATTGAAAAATAGTATACATTTGATATGAATAAAATCATCATAACATTATTTATTAGTTCTTTTTTGCTGTTTCAATGTAAGCGCTCAAAAGAAAGATCTCCGCAATTGATTTCGTCAAATCAAATGAAAGAGCTTTTAAAGCAAGATAGTGTGCAATTGGTTGATGTTAGAACTGCTGAGGAGTTTTGTGAAGGCCACATTAAGAATGCTATAAATATTGATTTTTTCAGTCATGACTTTGATTTTAAAATGGCTGCTCTAGACAATTCCAAGCCCTTAATTCTATATTGCAGATCTGGGCGAAGAAGCGCAAAATCAGTTTTGAAGTTATTCGACAAAGACTATGTGTTTGTCTACGACTTGGAAGGAGGTATAATTCAATGGATTTTTGAAGGAAACCAAATAGTTAAATAATTTTATTTCCAAAGTGGACTTGGGTATTTAGCTGAGCTTGTCAAACTTGAGAGTGTTTCTACGGCTATGTCCTTGTCTTTGTAATATGTTACTCCAAACCACTGGCTGTTTGCTGCGATAACTTCCACAGAGATCTCGCCGTTTTCCATCATTTCCTGAACGAGAAAGGGAAGATAAATCTCATTTTTTTCATGATTTTCAGTCTTGTCTAAAAACGCTTTAAAATAGGGTTCAGTAAATTCAAATATTTTTGGAGAACAAATCCAAAAATTCATTGAAACGGTTGCCTTGGAATCCAATACTTCAGCGGATTCTTCATCCTTTATGACACCGTTTATTTTTGAAATTTTAGTTCGTTCAACTATGCTTTCTAGTTGATTGTTTTTAACTTTACAAACCCCCCTTGATACGGCTCCAAAATCTGAGAGTGTTTCATTGAGTTGGTAGCCCAAAAGGCCAAAAATTTTATTGCTTTTCTGCTTTTTGATAAATTCAGCAGCTCCTTTAAATGCATTTTGTCCGTAGTAATCATCGGCATTGATAATGACAAATGGACTGTCAATAATTTTTCTAGCCGTCCATACCGCATGGGCTGTACCCCAGGGCTTTTGACGTTCGCTGCTGTATGAGGAATCTTTAGGAATGTCTTCAATACGCTGAACTAAAACATCCACTTTGATAGATGTATCCAACCTTTGCGAAAGGTAGTTTTTCAGGTAAGATTGGTTTTCTTTTTTGGTAATTACGACAATGTGATCAAATCCGAATTTAACAGCATCGAATATGCTGTATTCCATGAGAAACTCACCCGCTGGGCCTAAGCTGTCAAACTGTTTTAATTTTCCATAGCGGCTGCCACTTCCTGCAGCCATGAGTAATAATACCATCTCATGTAATTTAATGTTGTACAAAAATAGTTTTTTACAGCAAATGATGAACTTAATTTATTAAATTTGTGTATAACCAAATTAACTATCAAATGGCCAAGCTTAATTTGTATTTGTGCTTTTTCAGCGCTTTTATTTGTCAATTTTCAATTGCGCAAATTCCAGATTATTATTCAACAATTGACTTCAATCAAGTAGGCATTACCCTCAGAATTCAACTCTCAAATCTTATCAGTGACACCCATCATACTTTTTTACCGTATTCTTCCAGTTCTACCGATACTTGGGATGTCATAAAGACCAGTGATCTAACACCAGAAAACACTGATTTTGTTCTGTTGATGTATGGATATGATGACGGTGATGGTGAATTTATATCGGATAGAACCCGATCAATTGACGACTCTTGCCATTCAAGTTCTTGTATTGGACTTTGGACTCGCGAGCATGTTTTTGCTAGGTCTTTGGCAAATCCCGCTTTGACCACCATTGATCCAGGGCCTGGCACAGACATACACAACTTAAGAGCTTGTGATTCTCAAAAAAATACTCAAAAAAGTAATCGTCTTTTTGTTGATGCTTCAGGAAACTCAAGAATTATTAATAACTATTTTTTCCCCGGAGATGAATGGAAGGGAGATGTTGCTAGAATAATAATGTACATGTATTTACGATATCCAGGTCAGTGCGAGGCGATTGATACTTCAGATAGTGTAATTACATATGCACCTGAAAATGATATGCCCGATATTTTTTTAGAGTGGAACCAGCAGGATCCAGTTTCTGAACTTGAACTTATAAGAAATGAGATAATTTACTCCTACCAAGGAAATCGGAATCCTTTTATTGACAATCCCTTTTTGGCCAGTAAAATTTGGAACGGACCCCAAGCTAATGACTCTTGGACGGTCCTTTCAAACGTAAACAGCAATCTAGATTCAATTTTAATTTCACCCACGATCATTGAAAATTCAATCAGCGTTAGTGGAGTCAATTCAAATCAGTTTAAAATCTTAATTTTCAATCAATTAGGTCAAAAACTATTGGAGTGTCATAATGAAAAAAAAGTCGACGTTTCCGAACTCCCTAGTGGTGTATATTTATTGAGTTTTCAGGGAGCTCAATCTAATAAACAACACAAATTTATTAAGAAATAAGTCATGTTTTTAAAGGGAATATTTCTGAAAATTATTTGGATATTAGGATCGTATATATCGTTTTCCCAAGCTGTTTTTAGTACCGATTATAACTCTCAAGCAGAAGTCAAGGTTTATGTTGTTGATTATGCCAGTCAAGCAGATTTGAAGGTTTTTAAAGTTAATTACTCTAGCCACGCAAAAGACAATAAAGGGTTGT
>JAYYCW010000014.1:0-8463 GCA_036161535.1 Bacteroidota bacterium
CTATTTTTTTATGGCGGACAAATATTTGTCAAGTTCCTTCTTTACCTTGGGGGCTAAAATGACGATTCCAATCATATTGGGAACCATCATGGCAAAGATCATAGCATCCGAAAAATCAATGACCGATCCCAAGCTAGCAGCTGAGCCGATGATAACAAAAAAGCAAAAAATAAGCTTATATGTATACTCCATTTTCCTGGACCGTCCAAAGAGATAAGCCCAGCCTTGAAATCCGTAATAGGACCAAGAGATCATGGTACTGAAAGCAAATAAAACTACAGCAATGGTCAGAACATAAGGGAACCAAGAAATTGCAGATTCAAAAGCACCAGAAGTCAATAATATGGCTTCTGAGCTGTTTAGACTTGAGTTTGAGGGATCTACATATCCCGTAATGATGAGAACCAAAGCCGTCATGGTACAAACCACCACGGTATCTATAAAAGGTTCTAAAAGCGCTACCAAACCCTCAGAAGCCGCATATTTTGTTTTGACTGCAGAATGCGCAATAGAAGCGGAGCCAATACCCGCTTCATTAGAAAAGGCAGCTCTTCTAAATCCTTGTACCAATACGCCAATCACACCACCAGCTACACCTTCTGGGCTAAAAGCGCCATTAAAAATTTGAGCAAATGCATCCCCAATCATTCCTAGGTTAGAAAAGATAACAAACAATGAAGCCGTTACATAAATAACGACCATAAACGGTACAATTTTATCCGTGACTTTAGCAATTTTTTTGATACCGCCAATAATAACTATGCCAACAAGTACAGCCATAACCACCCCAAAAAGCCATCCCTTCTGATGTAAGAAAGAAGCTTCGCCTCCAGTAATACTTTCGACCAATTGAAAGGCTTGATTCACTTGAAACATATTGCCACCACCAAAAGAACCACCAACTACAAAAATCGCAAACATTACTGCGAGAACCCTACCAAGCTTCTCTAATCCATTGGACTTTAGGCCTTTTGTAAGATAGTACATAGGGCCACCATATACCACGCCATTTTCATCAATATCCCTGTACTTTACACCCAGTGTACATTCCACAAATTTTGAAGCCATTCCCAAAAGTCCAGCAATGATCATCCAAAAGGTAGCTCCTGCTCCACCGATAGAAACAGCAATTGCGACCCCTGCAATATTTCCCAATCCAACGGTAGCCGAAAGTGCAGCAGTCAGGGCCTGAAAATGAGACACCTCACCCTCGTGTCCTTCGACTGCGATGGTTTCAATACTGTCACCTCCGGGCGTAGCATCGCCTGCAGCTTCTATAGTTTCATGATGGTCTACACTGTCGTGTTTTCCTCGAACTATATTAATTGAAGTAAGTATACCACGAAAGTTGATAAACTTAAAATAAATTGTAAAATAAGCCGCACCAAAAATCAGTGGAAATAAGACCCAAAAGATTTTGATATCGTCTGAAAACTCAATTTGATAAAATATAAAGTTTACAAACCAGCCTGTGGCATCTCCAAACTTTTCATCAATAATTTGATCAATACCCTTGTCCTGGGCAAATGAAAATAATGGTAAAATTGAAGCGATTAATGTTTGTAATTTAAGTTTCATAAAGTTGTCGTTAGTGGTATAAAAGGTGGCAACAAGATGCCAAAAAAAAATGAGTTATGCAACAGATGAACAAAGAGTGGTTTTCGATGATGTAAAACTAAAAACAACTAACTCAGCTCAATATTGTACATAGAATTGAGCGTTTGAATTTGTTCTGGCCTGCCCAAAACAATGATTTTAGAGCCGGGTACTAGTTTTTGATCAGCCTCTGGATTGATGTGGTAATTTCCACTTTCATCTTTGTAGCCAATGACATTACACCCTGTTTTCTTTCTCAGGTCTAATTCTAAAATCGTCTTTTGCTCCGTAGTATTGTATAGCTGTTCTACTTCAATTTCTTCTATATTTATTGTTTGATCACCAACAATGGACAGATTATCCACAAACTCTAAAAGGTCGGGGACCACAACCAATGAAGCCATATGATTGCCCCCAATGCGGTCTGGAAGAATCACATTATTGGCACCTGCTAGTTTTAATTTGCTGTAAGTTGTTTCGTGTGAAGCACGACTAATGATTCTAATTTTTGGGTTTATTTGTCTTGCAGATAATACTACAAACACATTTTCGGAGTCATTTGGAAGGGCGCAAATAAGGAAGGAAGCTCTGTGAATCCCTGCGCGAATCAAAACCGCATCCTCACTCGCATCACCATTGATAAAACTGATGGTTTCATCTTCAATTTTTTGCGAGACTGTTTCATCTTTTTCTATCACGACAAAACTGCGATTGTGTTCTTGTAATTTCATCGCAGCTTGCTTTCCATTTCTTCCATAACCACATATGATAACGTGATTGGAAATGGTATCGATTTTCTTTTGCATTTTCTTTTGTTTTAGTTCGTTGATATCGTTCTTTGAAATAATATATTCAGTGATGATCTTAAGAGCATACCCCACAATGACTGCACTGGCCAAGATAAGACCAATAGTAAAGAGTTTGGCGTTGTAATCCAAAGGCTGTACCTCGCCGAATCCCACGGTGGAGATGGTTATGACGGTCATATAAATCGCGTCCGTCCATGAAAATTCTGAAATGAATTTAAATCCAACCACGCCAGCCACTACTAAAAAAATGAGCAACACAACAGCTGTGTTGAGTTTTGATCTAAAAATTTTGACAATCGGATTGGTCATGGCTTATATGTCAAAAACAGAAGTTCGCTTTGAAAAAATAAGGTCTTTAATTCGAAGCCAAAAAGCGATGAAAAGGTAAAGTGCAAAGCCAAAGCCAACCGTTACAAAAGTAACATAGATAAAGGATGTTCGAACCACTCTTGCCCGCATTCCAAAGCGATCAGCAATGCGTTGACAGACGTGAAATCCATGGCGCTGTAGATAAAATAAAAGTTCGTAAAACAACTTCATAATCTGCAAGTTAAACATTTCCTTTAAAAGACAGCTGCTCTGCAGACCATTAATGGTCAATCCAAATAGCCCATCTCGCGCATCCAGTCGTCGTTAAACATTTTACCAACATAGCGACTGCCGTGGTCGTGAAATAAAACAACAACGACATCCTCGGAATTAAAGTGTTCTCTTAACTGCAAGACTCCTTTGACCGCAGCGCCAGCGGAATTTCCCAAAAACATCCCCTCTTCCTTGGCCAAACGCTGGGTGTAAACTGCGGCGTCTTTGTCAGTGACCTTTGTAAAGCCATCAATCAAGTCAAAGTTGACATTGGCTGGTAAAATGTCCTCTCCGATGCCCTCAGTGACATAAGGGTAAATTTCATTTTCGTCAAAAACACCCGTTTCATGGTACTTTTTAAACACACTGCCGTAGGTGTCAATTCCCCACACTTTTACATTGGGATTTTTCTTTTTCAGAAAACCACCAACGCCTGAAATGGTACCGCCAGTTCCAACCCCAACTATAAAATGAGTCACTTTTCCGCCGGTCTGCTCCCAAATCTCTGGACCGGTGCTTTTGTAATGTGCTTTGGTATTGCTTGGATTGTCGTATTGGTTGACATACCAAGAATTGGGGGTTTCGTCTCCAAGGCGTTTTGATACCGAATAATAAGAACGTGGATCATCGGGTGCTACATTTGTGGGGCATACCACAACCTCAGCGCCCACCGCTTTTAATATATCCATTTTTTCTTTGGACTGTTTGTCGCTCATTACAAAAATAGATTTATAGCCTTTTACAATTGCGGCCAAGGCCAGACCCATCCCCGTATTGCCCGAAGTGCCCTCTATAATAGTACCGCCGGGTTTAAGCCGACCATCCGCCTCAGCATCTTCAATCATTTGTAGAGCCATGCGGTCTTTTACAGAATTACCTGGATTAAAAGTCTCGTACTTTGCAAGGACCAGACAAGGCAAATCTGCGGTGAGCCTGTTTAATTTAACCAAAGGGGTCTTTCCAATGGTTTCTAGTATATTTTTGGCGTATTGCATCTGGGAATTTTTTACAAATTTACATCAATTTGTAGGCGAAGACAAATGCTTTAATATCAAAATTTCAAGAATCAAATTGAATAGCTTTGACTGGACTTATTCTGGCAATTAAATATGAAGGAATGACGAGTGTTGCGAGGCAGATTAAAAAAGTAGATATGTTGAGTATAAGAATTGTAGGGAGATCTATGCTGATTGGGGCTTTTGTCACGTAATAAATAGAAGGGTCCAACTGGATAGGGCTCAAATATTTTTGTATTAAAAGTAAACTCAACCCAATTGCATTCCCTAAAATTAGCCCTGTGACTGCCAGGTGGCTTGCTGTGTAAATAAATATTTTTTGAATACTCCAACTGCGGCTCCCCATTGCTTTGAGAATGCCAATCATTTGGGTTCTTTCTAAAATCAAAACTAGCAGAGCTGTGACCATATTGGTCACGCCAACAATAATCATCA
This sequence comes from Bacteroidota bacterium, assembly GCA_036161535.1. GTDB lineage: Bacteria > Bacteroidota > Bacteroidia > Flavobacteriales > Flavobacteriaceae > UBA3537. The sequence goes on from JAYYCW010000014.1 coordinate 4,439, forward strand.
TAATGATAATCCCATAAGTATTTTTATCAAAAATTTTAATCCACTCAAATATTACTGGGTATTTTTGCTCAATGGTTTCAGCATTTAATGAAGTGGCTATTTCCGAATAAACTTCTACACCTTTGCTGTCCAAATCCTTATAATCGTCAATAAAAACTTCAAATTGCCCTATTTGATTCACTGACCAACGGTTGAGGCGTTGTACGTGATTTAAATCTCCGATCAGGAAAGTTTGATCTAACTCTTCAAATCCAGAATTATAGATTCCTACAATATTGAATTTCATGATACTTGGGGGCCGGCTGGTATCAGATTTTAAAAAGTACATTTGAAAACTATCCCCCAATTTAAAGCCCAGGCGATTTGCCAAATATTCTGAAACTAAGACGGCCTCGCTGTAGGATTTTGAATAGCTTGGAAGACGGCCCTGAATTAAAAATTCTTTAAAATAATCCCAATTGTAGTCCTCGCCTACACCCTTTAAAAAAAGACCTTCAAAATCAGTCTTTGTTCTAATGATTCCAAATTTTTGAGCGACGGCTTGAACGTGAGAAATACCATTTAGCTTGTTGAACTTAGGATAAAAGGGCTGATTTTTTTCAATGGGTACTTGAGCCCCTTCGGATAGGTTGGCATCAAAATTTGAGATGGTGATATGGCCGTTAAAAGCCACCGCCTTATCTCTAATTTTTTGCTGTAAGCCAAGGCTTACTGCAACCGCAACCAACATGACAACGATACTGATAGCAATGGCCAAAACACCAATTTTTATAATTGGTGCCGATACCTTACTTTTATAGGACTGAGCGCTGATGAGGCGTTTGGCTATAAAAAATTCAAAATTCAAAATCCAATGCGATTTAGTTACATCAAAAATACAGTTTTATTATTTGTTCTTGTGTTAGTGGCATGTGAAAACAATGCCAATCCAAACAATCAAAATACACCAACAGTTGGTGCCAATCAATTAGAACGCTATCTCCCATTGCTAAAAAACAAAAAGGTCGGAGTTATTGCCAACCAAACTTCTGTTATTTTTGATAATAAGTCCCCAAAAAAAACAAAGAGACATTTAGTAGATTCGTTGTTGGATCGCGGCATATCAATCCAAAAAGTATTTGCACCAGAGCATGGCTACAGAGGTCAAGCGGATGCTGGGGAATATGTCAAAAACGGAGTTGATATCAAAACAGGCCTCCAAATTGTGTCGCTTTATGGCAGCAACCGTAAGCCAAGCCCTGAAGTCCTAAAAGATTTAGAAGTTATTCTTTTTGATATACAAGACGTTGGGACCCGCTTCTATACCTTTGTATCGACTTTGCATTATATGATGGAAGCCTGTGCGTCTTTTGATATTCCGCTGGTCTTGCTGGACCGCCCCAATCCCAATGGTCATTATATTGACGGCCCAGTGCTGGATATGCGTTATAAAAGTTTCGTTGGTATGCATCCGGTTCCCATAGCGCACGGCATGACTCTTGGTGAATTTGCAAATATGATCAATGGTGAAGGCTGGCTAAATAATAATTTGAAATGTGACCTAACAGTGATTCCCATCTCAAATTACAACCGTAAAAACCCTTATCTACTGCCCATCAAACCTTCGCCCAACCTTCCAAATCCAAAGGCAATCAATTTATATCCAAGTCTCTGTCTTTTCGAAGGCACGAATGTCAGCGTTGGTCGCGGAACTGAAACCCAATTTCAAGTTTTTGGCAGTCCTTATTTTGAAGCTCAAAAATATACTTATCAATTTATACCAAAACCAAATTTTGGCGCAAAAACTCCCAAGCACAAAGGACAAATATGCTATGGAAAATACCTAAAAAAGACTGCTTTTTTAAATGAGATTCAATTGAATTGGTTGATTGAGGCCTATCAAAACAGCAAGAATAAATCTGTATTTTTTAATTCATTTTTTACCAAACTGGCAGGACAAACAATGCTGCAGTCTCAAATTGAAAATGGTTGGACTGCTTTGGAAATAAAAAAATCATGGACCCATGACTTGAACCTTTTCAAAGAAAAACGGGCCAAGTATCTGTTATATCCCTAGGTCAGCGGCGCAATGTTAAAATGAAATTTGATTATTGCTTTGAATAGTATACTTTTATAAACTAATTATAAATTATGTCCACTTCTGTTTTAAGGTTAGAAAAGACCTGCATTTTTCAAGCTAAAAATTTAATCCTCAGTGAGGTCAACATTGATGTAAAACAAGGGGACTTCGTATATTTAATTGGCAAGACAGGATCTGGTAAAAGCAGTCTTTTAAAAACGCTTTATGGAGATTTGCAATTGACTGAAGGGCAAGGCGAGATTGTTGGATTCAAACTTGAAACTTTAAAAGACAAGGACATTCCTTTTTTAAGGCGAAAACTAGGAATTGTTTTTCAAGACTTTAAATTATTGAACGAGCGCAGTGTTCACGGGAATCTAGAATTCGTTTTAAAGGCAACGGGCTGGAATGACCGTTTGAAAATTAATGAAAAAATTGAAGCCGTTTTGACCAAAGTAAACATGCTGGACAAAGCCAATAAATTTCCTTATGAACTTTCGGGCGGAGAGCAACAGCGAGTTGCAATCGCCAGAGCGCTTTTAAATGATCCTGAGCTCATTCTCGCAGACGAGCCCACTGGGAATCTAGATCCACAAACAAGTATGGAAGTGATGCAGGTTTTACAGGACTTGAACAAAAAAGGCCACACCATTTTTATGGCCACACACGATTATGCTATAATTTTAAAATACCCCAGCAAAACACTCAAGTGTGAAGACCATAAAGTTTTTGAAGTTGTTCAACGAAAAGACCCCTGATGCTTTCCATTTTAATTCCAACTTACAATTACGACATTCAAACCTTGGTGGACAAAGTTCACGCTCAATTAGTGGATTGCAAAATAAAATTTGAAATTCTGTGTTATGACGACTGCTCCACAAAGAAAGAAATCACAACAGCAAACAAATCTATCGCGGCCTTAGAAAATACCCAATACAAAATTCTGGATAGCAATATCGGTCGAAGTGCAATTCGAAACCTATTGGCAAAAGATGCCCGCTTTGATTTGCTATTGTTTTTAGATGCTGATGTCATTCCAGTCAAAAAGGATTTTATTTCTACATACTTAAAAGCCATTTCAAAAGAGACAAAAATAGTATATGGAGGAATTCTATATCCCCATAAAAAACCCAATAAAACCCACTTGTTACGCTGGGTTTACGGAAAAAAAAGGGAAGCCCTAAGTGCCAAACAAAGAAAAAAGAATACCCACTTGCGATTCTTAACTCTAAATTTTATTGTTAGAAAAGGCGTTTTCAAGACAGTATCTTTCAATGAAAAAATCCCGAATTTAAGACATGAAGACACCTTGTTTTCATACGATTTAAAGCAAAAAGGTATTGACATTGAACACATTGACAATCCTGTTTACCACTGTGGTATAGATGACAGTAAAACCTTTTTAAAAAAAACAATTGAGTCTCAAGACGCCCTAAATTTATTTTTAAAAAAGAAGCTTATAGCCGTTGATTATACCAAGATTACAAAAACCGTATACTGGCTAAAAAAATACAGATTGGATTTTGTCTTTTCGAAAAGCTATCCCTTGACCAAAAAAAAATTTGAAGCCAACCTACTATCAAATAAACCCTCTTTGTTTGTTTTTGATTTATATCGTTTAAGCCACCTCTGTTATACAACAAAAGATTAAATGCCATTTTTTTCTATAATCATACCGCTTTACAATAAAGAAAAGTTCATTGAAAACACCATTCAAAGTGTCTTAGGACAATCCTTTGAAGATTTTGAATTGATTGTTGTCAATGATGGCTCCACAGATAAAAGTTTGGAGCTTGTGAACAAACTAAAAGACAAGCGTATTAAAACTTACAGCATTTCAAATGCTGGGGTGTCCAAAGCTCGAAATTTTGGAATTCAAAAAGCAACTTCTAAATTGATTGTGTTTTTAGATGCTGATGATTTGTGGAAAAACAACCATCTTCAAGAACTGTATAAGTTGAGAAAG
>JAYYCW010000015.1:0-7417 GCA_036161535.1 Bacteroidota bacterium
AAACCTTTTAATTTTTTCTTGAGTGCTCCAATCAAGTTTTTATATTTTGCATTTTCATACAAATTATTCATCTCGTTCGGATCACTATCCAGATCATACAGCTCCCATTGGTCCATGCTGTAATAAAAATGAATCAGTTTAAAACGTTTTGTTCTTATGCCATAATGCGGTTGTACCATATGCCACTTTGGATATTCATAATAATGGTAATATACAGCATCTCTAACATCCTCAAAATTAGATTTTAACTGGGGTACAAAACTAGTACCTTGTATCGATTTAGGAATTTCGATACCTGCAAGTTCGAGTAGCGTTGGAGCGAAATCGATGTTTAAAAGCAGATTAGAATTTTCTGATTTTGGCTGAATCATTTTAGGGTAACTTATGATAAAGGGCATTCTAAATGATTCCTCGTACATCCACCGCTTATCAAACCATCCGTGTTCACCAAGGTAGAATCCTTGGTCGGATGTGTAAATAACTACAGTATTTTCTGACAGATCGTTGGCTTCTAAATAATCAAGCATTAGACCGACAGCTTTATCAACCCCGGCTACACAACGCAAATAATCTTTGATATAGGTTTGATATTTCCAGTTTTTTAAGTCAGCTCCTTGTAGGCTGTCGTTGGGAGTCCAAAACTCACCTTTATTTCCGTACTTGTAGTAAGCATTTTGCTCAAGCCTGGATAAACCTGCTGGTGGAGGTATTTTTAGATCCCTGCGGTTCATGTGATTTTCAATTTCCATCCACTGATTCTTTGCGGCTTTACGGCCTTTATAATCATCGTTAAAATTTGCAGGCTGTGGCAAATCTCCGTCCGTAAATAAAGATTGAAATTCTTCCGCAGGTTCCCATGGACGGTGGGGGGCTTTAAATTGATACATCAGCATAAATGGCTTGTCTTTATCACGGCCTTTATCCAACCACTTTAAGGCATCGTGCGCCACTTGGGCTGTAGAATGTCGTTGGCGTTCAACAATTGTGTCTCTTCCATTTTCCAAAAAAACAGGGTTAAAATAAGTGCCTTGTCCACCCCAGTTGATCATAACTTTAGAATAGTCAAAACCCGTAGGGTTGGTACCCAAATGCCACTTTCCAACAACGGCTGTTTCGTAACCAGCGCTCTGAAATAGCTTAGGAAAAGTCATTTGACTGCCATCAAAATCACCGCCTTTTTCATTTTTAAAAAATCCATTTACATGACTGTATTTACCTGTTAAAATTGAGGCCCTACTAGGTCCACAAATGGAATTGGTATTAAAAGTTCTTGTCATCAACATTCCGTTATCTGCAATTCGGTCAATATTGGGTGTTGGGGCAACCTTTGAAAGCCAATCATTATAAGCACTGACTGCACTTACCGCATGATCATCTGACATTATAAACACAATATTTGGACGCTCTGTAACTACAGAATTTGTATCAGTTTGGGCATACGATTGTAATGATAAAAAAAGGCTGATAGTAGCAAAAAATAAATTTCTCATAATTTTTCAGTTGAAGGATAATTTAAATAATTTTAGTTGTCGGCTTAAAGTTTCAACAAGATTCTGATGGCGCTCTAACGGGGCTAGATTAACCGTTTCATTTGGATCAACTGAATGGTCGTACAACATCCGTTGAATTCGATTTGATCCAAGGGTCCATTCAGTATAGAAATAGGAATCGTCAATCAGGGTCTCTCCTTTTTGCCAACGAGCAAGTGCTGTTTTTTTATAAATTTTTTCAGGATTTTTAAGGCTTGAAACCAATGAAACTCCCTGTAAATGCGCTGGAGAATCTCCAAATGTTAAGTCGCAAATTGTAGGATATAAATCTACCAACTCGGCTATGGAATTGGTTTTTTCATTTTCAATATAGCCAGGGGCACTGATGATGAGAGGAACCTGAAGGGCCACTTCAAAATTACTATGCTTGGCCCAAAGTCCGTGGTCTGACAAACTCCACCCGTGATCCCCAACCAAAAAAATAATTGTATTATTACGAAGCTGTAATGTATCCAAAGCATTGATTACTTTGCCTATTTGCGCATCCACATAACTTACGCTAGCATAGTAAGCGTGAATAAGGGTTTTTGCCATATCATCATCAATCGGACCTTCTTTTGGTATATCTTTATAAGCCCGTAATTCCCCCCATTTATGTTTTGCAATTCTGGGAGCTGATTCAGGAAATGTGGAATGATTAGGCAGTTGTATTTTATTTGTATCATAGAGCTCCCAATACTTTTTGGGTGCAGTAAATGGCAGATGTGGTTTCACAAATCCAACAGCCAAGAAAAAAGATTGGTTTGAAGCTTTTAATTTTTTTAAATCTTCAATCGTTTTAAGGGCCGTTTGACCATCAAAATAAACAGAGTCATCAACATCCAATCTTTCATATGCTGCCGCTGGTTTTTTATTGATATTTAAAATACGATTTTCAGCATCCTGATAATTTCTCCAACTTATATCTTTGGGATACCACTCTTCATCCCAAGTCTTGATGTCATTTTTTAAATGGGTGATTTTGTTGTTGCTAATTGTTGTGTAACCCTTATCATTAAAATAATCCACCAAATGTTGAGTGTTTGGACCGGCCTCATTAACACTGGCATAATACTTTAAAAAACGGGTTGCAGTGGGTCGAATACCCGTGAGCAAACTAGCCCTAGAAGCACCACAAACTGGAACATTACAATAAGCCCTATTAAAAGTAATTCCCTTAGAAGCCAGGGCATCAATATTTGGGCTTTTTATAAAAACCTGTCCGTATACGTTTAACTCAGGGCGCAAATCATCCACCATGATAAAAAGCACATTTGGTGTTGGGTTGGTATTTTGTGAGTTTACTTGTATAGCAACCAAAAAAACCAGGATATATTTTAGGGATTTATTCATCTACTATCATGCGTTTGTTAACCTTTAAAGTAGTTGATTTTAAGTGATTATTATCAGAAGAACTTCCAATCATAATTGAAAAATCTCCTGGTTCTACGCAGTAGTTCATATCGATATCATAAAAAGCCAAAGTCTCTTTGTTTATTTCAAAAGAAACTTGTTTGGTCTCGCCTTTTTTCAAAAATATCCGCTGATATCCCTTTAATTCTTTGACAGGACGTGTGGCACTACTAATTTGATCTCTTATATACATTTGAACCACCTCATCTCCATCATAATTACCCGTATTTGTAACGGAAACAGAAACTGACACGGTTTCATTTGAATTTAAAATTGGTGTCGATAAATTAGGTTTTGAATACTCAAAATCAGTATAACTCAATCCATATCCAAAAGGATATAAAGGTGTTGTTTTAGTTAAGGCATATTTATGAAAATAAGCCGAAGGTTTGTGGTTGTAGATCATTCGCAGTTGACCGACGTCGCGCGCCACGGTCAGGGTCAACTTTCCACTTGGATTGACATCTCCAAAAATAATTTCCGCGACTGCTTGTCCTCCCATAGAACCAGGTGCCCAAGCTTCTAAAATTGCTGGGATTTGATCCTGTAACCAAGGTTCAGAAATTGGACGATGATTGACCAACACGATTATAACTGGAGTTCCAGTCGCTTTAATGGCTTTCACTAAATCCAATTGCTTTCCCGGTAAATCCAAGGCTGCACGCCCCATATTTTCCCCTGATGTTTTATCTTTCCAGCGGTAACGCATAGCATTGTCCCCCACCACTACTACAGCATAATCAACAGCTGAAGCTTTTTTTGCAGCCATTGCAATGGCTGTATCTTTTATTTTACGGATATTTTCTCCAGAATCGAAAAATTCAACCTCATAACCATTTTCATCACCAACTTTTTTAAGACCTTCAAAAATGGTGGTTACATTATCATCAGGCTGTGGTGCATGCCAATCGCCCAAAATGGTTTGATTGTTGGCATTGGGACCCGTCACTAAAATACGATTTCTAGAGTTCGTTTTTTTTAGCGGTAAAAGACCATTATTTTTTAATAAAACAATACCCTTTTGAGCTGTTTCAAGGGCAACTTGCTGGTGTTCCGTAGTAAAAATTCTATCTTTGATTGCATTCAAATCAACCGTTCTATTTTCAAACAATCCAAGTTTAAATTTTGCGGTTAATATTTTTTCACAAGCCTCGTTTACGCGGCTCAAAGGCAAGGTTCCCTCCTCGACCAAAGCCACAATTGCCTCTGGAAACTTTGGTCCATGCATATGCATATCCATTCCTGCATTTACAGACAAATAAGAAGCCTCTTTGAGGCTCCCAGCCACTTGGTGTAAGGATTCAATACGCTCAATATCCATCCAATCGCTCACATAAAACCCATTAAAACTCCATTGTTTTCGAAATAAGTCTGTCATGAGCCAAGAGCTCATATGACAGGGAATACCATTAAGTTCATTGTGAGCCGCCATGATGGAGTAGACACCTGCATTAATAGCTTGTTTGTAAGGCTTTAAGTGTATCTCTTTCAAAGTCCGCATTGAAACATCCATAGGCGCGGCATTGAGGCCGTTAATCGGCTCTCCGCCAGCAATCATATGTTTGGCACATGCAATCACTTTTTCGGTTCCTGTAAAATCATTTTGTTGAAATCCACGAATCATAGCGGCCCCTAGCTTGCCTATCAAATAAGGATCCTCACCAAAGGTTTCTCCCACACGTCCCCAACGTGGATCCCTCAGAACATCAATATTGGGGGTAAAAGCCCATTGAGATCCAGTGGCACGCATTTCTTTTGCAGTCTGTATACCAATAGTTTCAAGATAGGAATCCTCCCAAGTTGAGGCCAATGTAATTGGAGAGGGATAGACAGTACATCCTGAAACCAAAGCATTGCCATGTATGGCATCAATTCCTATGAGCAATGGTATTTTTAGCCTTGACTCAGCTGCAAGCTCTTGAAGCAAATTGGACTCTTCAGCAGTCAAAACATGTAAAAAAGAGCCAATCTCACCACGGCGGGCCATTTCAGCAACATCATTACTAAATAAGCCCTTATAAAACCCTTGAGCATCGTTAGAATGTAATTCGTCCTCCGTTAAATCCACTTCTGCTTTTCGCATATGGTCCAGGCCTACAAATTGGTTCATTTGATAAACTTTTTCTTTTAGGGTCATTCTACTCATCAAGTCTTTGACACGATTTTCTACTGAAATATTGGGGTTTAAATATCCTGGAGTTGGATTTTGTGAGACTCCGAAAAAGAAACTACCAAGTAAAAAAAGACTGAATTGTATTTTTAGTGCACGCATGATGTTATTGATTGTTGATTATGGCATTTTTAATGACTGTATAGGCTGGTGTCGGCTTTAAATTTGCATCGTATATTGACTGAAAATAAATATTGGGTTTTTTTAGACGCTGTCCTAAATCCCATAGATTTAAAGTAACCACTCCTGTATTAACTTTAGACTGCAAAACGTTTATAATTTTATGATACAATTGCGCTTGTTCTTGGAGTTCTGCTGCTAAATTTGATTGGTCAGTCAATTTATAATCGAGTTCAGTGACATGAAAGTCCAGATTGTTTGAGTGGGCCCAATCAATGAGTTCAGATAAATCTTTTAAGGCTTGATCGGAGTTCTCAGTAAATCGAATGGTTGATCTGCTCAGTTTTAGGTGACCCTGCCAACCAATACCGTCAACACGTAATCCTTTTGATCGCAAGTAAAGAATTGTTTCTTTTAGCTTATCCCACATGGGCTTTTGCATCCCAGCATTTTGATTGTAAACCAACTTTACATTTGGGGCATATTTGGTTGCAATTTCAAAAGCCTTGACAATGTATTTTGGAAAACCATTTTTGTCAAATCCCATTTTGAGCCATGGATTTTCCCATAAATTGGTCCCTTTTTTCGGGCCAAACCAATTTCCACTGGGCAAAATAGTTTCATTGACAACATCCATATATTTTACGATAGGTTCTAGATTATAGCGTTTGGCAGAAGCCGTCATAAAATCGGTCATCAAAGCCTCGAGTTCTTCAGCTGTTCTGTGGTCTTCCTTGGCCCACTTTGAAGCTTGAGGACTGACAGGCCCATGTATTCTTAGAGTGAGTTGATTGACTCTGGAAAATTCCAAAAAGTCCTCTACACGATCCCATTGCCAGACACCTGGCTGCGGATGTACACGAGATTGTTTGGCTGCATTAGCAGGCGTCAAAAATTTAAAATCTTTTAAAAAAAGTTCTTCTTTTTTAGAGTTGAGCCCATAATGATTGAGGGTCGCACCAATCTTGAGCTTGTTTTGAGGTTTTTTAATAAAATTTTTGAGAGGTGTTTCGGCCTGTTTGTTGAAGTAGTTGGCCGCCAATTTTTGAAATCTGTGCATTAAATTAGACTTGTCCTCTGCTTCGGAAAGATTTTGAGTTTCATTGGGATCTAGTTTGTAGTCGTAAAGTTCCTCAGCAAAAATATCTTCTTGAAAAATGGGATCCGTACTTTTTTTGTCCTCAATCCATACGGTGTAGCGGTAGCGATCCGTGCGAAAACTATAACCCGTTTTGTTAGAATTGGTGTATTGACTTACAGCAAAAGGTTTAACGGATAACTGCTCACCTTTGACAAGTGGGAGCAAGCTTACCCCATCTAAATTGCTGGGAATTTCTAATCCAGAAGCCTCGCAAAGCGTGGGGAATATATCCACAAACTCTGTGGGGGAAGTAACTTGAATTTGTTTTTTTATGCTTGGGTCATAAATGATTAAAGGGGAACGGGTAGCTTGTTCAAAATTTGAATGTTTGTTCCAAAGACCGTGATCTCCAAGGTGCCATCCATGATCTCCCCATACCACAACAATGGTATTTTTGTCAAGACCTGTTGCCTTTAGCTTATCTAATATTTTCCCAATTTGAGCATCGACAAAGCTTGTAGCCGCGTAATAGCCATGAATCAACTTTTTCTGAAATGTCTCTGACAATACAACGCGTTTGTTTTCTGAAAGCTCATAAGAAATTTCTGGGGTGATATAAGATCGTAATTCACCAGAACTGTGATAAGCAATGCGAGGACCATTTTTAGAATCACCTTGAAAACCAGCAATCTCAAATTTTGAAGAGTCGTATAAATCCCAGTATTTTTTTGGGGCTGTAAAAGGTAAGTGTGGACGCTTAAAACCTACTGCTAAGAAGAACGGCTTTGTTTTTTGGTCTTTGTATGAATCTAATAATTTGATGGTTTGAACTGCTAGAGCGCCATCGACATAAGCTGCATCGGGCGCATCACTCATTGCAAAAGGAGGCTTGTAACGGTCCCTTACGTATTTCCCAAGATTTTTTTCACCTTTGGATTTCGCTTCATTTCTTAAAGCCCTAATCTTTTCCTTTATTTCAGGATTTTGATAAAATCCTATCGCCGGAGGTCCATAATCACTTGGATAGTCTAATTTGTGTTCTGGTAAAAAGGGAGTTGACCAAGAAGGCTTGTCTCTCTGCTTGTCAACGCAACGTGGATCGAA
>JAYYCW010000016.1:0-4852 GCA_036161535.1 Bacteroidota bacterium
AAACAGCTCGAAATTCAGCCTTTTTTAGCGTCTCAAAAAGAGACCTACAAAGCTGAAGTAGGGAATCCATACAGAGATGGAAGTACTTCTAAATTAAATGCTGGTTTAGATGCTAAAATAGGTATTACCAACGATCTGACACTAGACCTCACCGTAAATCCAGATTTTGGACAAGTAGAAGCGGACCCTGCCGCTATTGCTTTGGATGGATTTGAAATTTTTAATAGAGAACAAAGGCCTTTTTTTGTCGAGAACAAAAACATCTTTGATTATCGCTTTGCAGACAATCGAAATAATTTGTTTTTCTCAAGACGTATCGGGCGCAACCCTCAAATTTATACAGATATTCCTGATGGTGCAAATGCGGATCGCCCGACCAATACCACGATTCTTGGCGCTGCAAAATTCAGCGGTAAGACCAAAAACGGCTGGTCTATTGGCGTTTTGGAAAGTGTTACTTCTAAGGAATATGCAGAAATCAATGACAATGGCAGTATTTCAAATGCGCTTGTTGAGCCCCTCTCAAATTATTTTGTTGGCCGTATTCAAAAAGATATGAACCAACGAAACACTTTTGTGGGGGGGATTTTCACTGCCACCAACCGTTCACTTTCAGATAAGGACTCTGAACTTAGACAAGCGGCTTACACTGGAGGTTTTGATTTTAGGCACCAGTGGGACAATAGAACTTATTTCTTTCAGTCTAACATTGTATTGAGTCATGTCAAAGGAAGCCCGGAAGCCATACTTGCGACTCAAGAAAATCTAACACATTTGTTTAACAGGGTGGATGCAAACCATGTACAGGTTGATCCCAACAGAACATCTTTGACAGGCACTGGAGGTATGGTTGAAATTGGTAAAGATGGTGGCCAAAATCTTAATTACAGTACGGGTTTTAAATGGTCTTCACCAGAGCTTGAATTGAATGATCTAGGATTCTTGAGACGTGCCGACTCAAAGCTTCAATTTTTAAACTTAGAATATAAAACAGCAAAACCAGTTTCAGTTTTTCGCAATATCAATTTAGAACTTAATCAATTCGCCTCCTATGACTTTCAAGGGAATCACAACAGATCACAATATCAATTGAGAACGAGCCTCAGGTTTTTAAACAATTCACGGATCAGCTCATGGATTACACACAAACCTAGAATCTATGACAACTCTGCCCTTAGAGGTGGGCCACGTTGGCGTTTTTCGGAACAAAACTCTAGATCCCTATATTACAGATCCGACGAACGCAGAAAATTTTACACTAATTTTGGAGTTATTCATTCAGAGTCTAAACAAAACGATATTTCTTTTTTAAAATTTGAACTAGATTTAAATTACCAATTGATGCCCGCTCTGAACTTTTCATTGTCCTCAGAGTTTTCCAAACGCCCCAACAAAACACAATATATCACCCAAAAAGATTTTTTGAATGACAGACGTTATATTTTGGGGAGTATTGACCAAGAAACGCTTCGCACTACGCTTCGCATCAATTACAGTTTAAATCCTAATTTAAGCATCCAATATTACGCCCAACCATTTATTTCCAAGGGGCGGTATAAAGATTTTAAATATGTAACTAATGCTACAGCCAGCCGCTTAGAAGACCGTTTTCAAATATATGATCCATCCCAAATACAATTTGATCAAGACAATTATTATTTTGACGATGATATTGACGGCCAAACAGACTATAACATTCAGAACCCAGACTTTTCAGTGGTTCAGTTCAACTCTAACTTGGTTCTGCGCTGGGAATACATTCCTGGCTCTGAATTGTTTTTGGTGTGGTCTCAAGGGATAAGAACCAATATTTCTACAGAAACTGAACTCATTGACGGTTTTGAGACTGGTATCTTAAAGCAACAACCTCAAAATATTTTTCTCGTCAAAGCAACCTACCGCTTTATCAATTAAAGGTTTGTCTAATTGTTCACTTTTTTCTTAATGTTTTATATTGATTTAGATATAATTAAAAATTATCTTTGTTAATTTAAAAATTGGATTTCAACGCTATGGCCCAAAATGTTGTCACTTCTAAAGTTTCTATAAGTCTTTTGAGCGATTTCAAAACAATTACAAAAATGGGCTTGTCCTTAAGTGTTGTTTTCTCTTGTCTGGCCGGTTATTTATTGGCTGCAGATACTATTAATTATTCTGTTCTTTCTTTACTCGCCGTTGGAGGGTATTGCATGGTAGGCGCTTCAAATGTATTCAATCAAATTATCGAAAGAGATTTAGACGCCATCATGGATCGCACCAAAAATAGGCCCCTCCCAATGGGTAGAATTTCAGTTACAAACGCATTTATCCTAGGGACACTGCTCACAATTATTGGGTTGACTATTTTATACAACATTAATCCTCGCACCGCCATGTTTGCGGCTGTTTCAATTTTTATTTATACAAGCATATACACCCCCTTAAAACAAAAAACAGCACTTTCTGTTTTGGCTGGTGCTATCCCTGGCGCCATCCCTTTTATGTTGGGCTGGGTCGCCTTTACAGGTCGTTTTGATTTGGAACCTGGAATCTTATTTATGATGCAGTTTTTTTGGCAATTCCCTCATTTTTGGGCTATCGCCTGGATGTTAGACGAAGATTATAAAAGAGCGGGCTTTAAAATGTTACCAACAGGAGCTAAGGACAAAGGAACAGCGTTTCAAATTATTGGATATATATGCTGGACACTTATAATTTCTTTGGTTCCTATTTTAAGTTTTACAGGAAGTTTAGAACTTTCGCTTTATGCTGCACTGCCAATTTTAGTCATTGGCATGGGATTTTTATATTATGGCTTTAAACTTTTTAAAAATCAAACAAATATCGCTGCAAAAAAACTGATGGCGGTTAGTATTGTATATTTAATGAGCATGCAACTCATTTATGTTTTAGATAAATTTATTTAAAAGTTATGGATTTAACTCAAGGTACTATAAAAGAAAAAAAAGGTCGTGCAAAAAAGATGATGTTGTGGTTTGGTATTGCATCTCTTATCATGTCATTTGGGGGCTTGACAAGTGCTTTTATTGTAAGCAGTACGCGTGAAGATTGGCTTTTCAATTTTAAATTACCAGAATCTTTCACTTACAGCACACTCATTATTTTCTTTAGTAGTATCGTACTTTTTATTTCCAAAAAGGCCCTAAAAAAAGAACAGTATTTTTTAAGTTTAGCCACACTTATTGGAACTTTTATATTGGGTCTTGCATTTATATTTACTCAGTTTTCTGGTTTCAATGAACTAATTGCATCGGGTTACAATTTTACTGGCCCAACTAGCAATATAACAATGTCTTATATTTATGTTATTGCGGTGGTCCATATTTTGCATGTTGTAGTGGGTTTGATCAGCCTCAGCGTGACAATAATTAATCACACACAAAGCCGTTACAGCCCATCAAAAATACAAGGTTTTGAACTCGCGGCAACCTTTTGGCATTTCATTGATATTTTATGGTTGTATCTCTTTTTCTTTTTATATTTCTTTAACAAAATAAATTGATTATTTTTGCGGAACTCAAAACAACTTTTTCACCTATGAATTCTACAACAGTTAGCACAGGTACAGAGGAAATTACTTGGGGTGGTGGCAACCGACCATTCAAAGCGAGTTATGGGAAAATGATGATGTGGTTCTTCATTGTTTCGGATGCCTTGACTTTTTCTGGTTTTTTGGCCGCTTACGGTTTTTCTAGATTTAAATTTATTGACTATTGGCCAATTGCAGATGAGGTTTTTACTCATGTGCCGTTTCTTCACGGTCAAGAACTGCCCATGATTTACGTGGCATTTATGACGTTTGTTTTGATCATGTCTTCTGTAACTATGGTATTGGCCGTTGATGCAGGACATCAAATGAAAAAAACCAAAGTGATTTGGTATATGTTTTTTACCATCATAGGTGGGGCTATTTTTGTGGGCTCTCAAGCTTGGGAGTGGGCCACCTTTATTCAAGGCGACTACGGAGCGGTCCAGACCAAAGGCGGAAATATTTTACAATTTGGGACCTACAAAACAATTGGTGGAGAAGATGTGTTCAAAAGAGTTTCTGTTGAAGAATTTGCGGTAGCTGCTTACACCGATCGCACTCAACATGAGAGCAAAACTGGAGTTTGGTTTACTAGCGAAGGAAGTTTACCAACCTATACTGTAAACGACGTTTATAGAGGACTGGAATCCAATCCCAATATTCTCGTTCGTACTCAAACCATCAATGCTGAGGGAGAAAAAACGGTCTTATCTAGAGAAGAGTCTTTGAGGCAGCTAAAAACAAATGGAAAACGCTATGTTAAGGGCGCCAATTTAGAGACCAATGAATATGGCTCACCACTATTTGCAGATTTCTTCTTTTTTATAACAGGCTTCCACGGTTTTCACGTCTTGTCTGGTGTGGTGATTAATATTATCATCTTTTTTAATGTAATTATTGGCACTTATGAGCGTCGTAAAAATTATGAAATGGTTGAAAAAGTAGGCCTTTACTGGCACTTTGTAGATTTAGTTTGGGTTTTTGTATTTACATTCTTTTACCTCGTTTAAAATAACTTTTAAAAAATGGCAGAACACGCACACAAATTAGAAATTTTTAGAGGCTTGATTAAATTCAAATCCAATACCCAGAAAATATGGGGCGTTCTTTTGTTGCTTTCATTTATCACTGCAATCGAAGTTGTTTTAGGGATCTACAAGCCTGGTATTTTAATGGTGCCTTCAATCCAAGCTTTTGAAGGCGGGCTTGGTGCAACGCTTCTAAATATTATTTTATCTCCATTTATTTACACAAAAAGTCTGAACTTGATATTTATTGTTCTGACTGTTGTTAAAGCCTATTATATTACTTGGGATTTTATGC
>JAYYCW010000017.1:0-32382 GCA_036161535.1 Bacteroidota bacterium
TGAATTAGCGTTGTTAACAATTTAGTGAAAACAAGCGTTAAATTCGTTAATGAACTATTAAAATAGGTAAGCCCCGATAATAATTTACTCCAATAGCCCAATGTTTTTTGGGATTTCAATGTTGGAAGGAAATAATTAAAAATAAAAAAAGCCGAGAAATTTTTCTCGGCTTTTTACTTTGTAGCGGGAACTGGACTCGAACCAGTGACCTTCGGGTTATGAGCCCGACGAGCTACCTACTGCTCTATCCCGCGATATAGGAGAACAAATATACAACCTTTTTCCTATTTAAAAAGAAAATTATTGAATTAAGGCATTATTGTTCGATGTTTTGGGCTTCTAAATGCAGAACGGTTTGTGCGGAACATTGGATTTTAAATTCAATGGGGTTACAGCAAACTTCGCAATCTTCTATGTAATTTTGATGAGATTGTGAGACATCCACTAATATAGAAACAGATTCCCAGCAATAGGGACATTGGTAAAAATGTTCTTTCATCAGTTGTACTGTTCCATGCTTTCTGTAAGGTTTTCCCATTGAAACATCAAGCGTTCTAATTCTGTTTTTTTGGCTTGATAGACATCAAAAAAATTGGGGGCTGCCACGGTGGTCTCATAATTGATTTCAAGTTCAAAGTCAATGGCTTTGATGTCTTTTTCTAATGCCGCGATAGCAGCTTCCAGCTTACTCAAACGGTTTTGAAGAGATTTTAATTTTTTTTGTACCTCATAAGAGCGTTTGTTGTCACTCTTTTTTTGTATTTGTTTATAGGGTGTTTTTAACTCGGCCTCTCGCATGTTTTCCAATTGACGTTGCTCTAAATAAAAGTCTATATCGCCTAAATAAGGCTTTATTTTTTGATCTTTGAATTCGTATACAACATCGTTGAGGCCTTGTAAAAATTCTCGATCATGAGATACCAAAATCAAAGTCCCTTCAAAATTTTGCAAGGCAGATTTTAACACGTTTTTAGATTGTATGTCTAAGTGATTAGTGGGCTCATCCATGACCAATACATTCAGAGGTTGCAAAAGCAATTTAGCCAAGGCCAAGCGGTTGCGTTCACCGCCAGATAACACACTGACATACTTCTCAACAGCGTCCCCTCTAAACAAAAAAGCTCCCAAAATATCACGTACTTTAAAGCGGTTGGATTCATTGGCCGCATCAATCATAGTGTCGAGTACGGTTTTCTTCCCATCCAAATATTCAGCTTGATTTTGAGCGAAATAACCCAATTGAACATTGTGACCGAGCTTAAGCACTCCATTAGCGGAAAGCTCTCCTACCAATATTTTGGCCAAGGTGGATTTGCCCTGACCATTTTGGCCTACAAAAGCAATTTTTTGGCCCCTTTCTACCATGAGGTCAATATCATTTAAAACTTCTAAATCTCCGTAAGACTTTGAAATATTTTGGGTCTCCAAAACAACTTTTCCAGGGTTTAAGGAAATAGGGAAGCGCACACTCATTACGGAGTTGTCATCTTCATCGACACGAATCCGCTCAATTTTATCTAATTTTTTTATCAGAGACTGCGCCATGGTCGCTTTGGTCGCCTTGGCTCTGAATTTTTCAATGAGCTTTTCTGTGTGCTCAATTTGTTTTTGCTGGTTTTTTTGGGCTGCTATTTGCAAGGTTTTTTGCTCGGCACGAAGCTTTAAATATTGAGAATACGGCTTTGGCATATCATAAATTTGGCCCAGCACAATTTCAATGGTCCGGTTGGTCACATGGTCCAAAAACATTTTATCGTGAGAAACAACAACCACAGCGCCTGGGTAATTTTTTAAAAACTGCTCTAACCAAATAATAGATTCAATATCCAAGTGGTTGGTTGGCTCATCCAAGAGCAAGACATCATTCTTTTGAAGCAAAAGTTTGGCCAGTTCTATACGCATGCGCCAACCCCCGGAAAAGGTGTCAGTTAGCTTATCAAAATCAGACCTTTTAAAGCCCAATCCAATTAAAATTTTTTCTGTTTCACCTTGGTAATTGTAACCTCCTAAAATCTCATATTGTTGCTGTACTTCATTTAAATCTACCATAAAATCATGATAGGCTTGACTCTCGTAATCAGTTCGCAGGGCAAGTTGTTTGTTAATGTCTTCTAATTGGCGTTCTAAAGCTTTGATTTCTGAAAATGCCTCGTAAGACTCCTCCAAAATAGTTTTACCACATGCAAAATCGATGTCTTGTTTTAAAAATCCGATATTAAGGTCCTTTTTTTCAAAACTAATCTGGCCTGAGTTATATTCTATTTCACCTGAAATGATTTTGAGTAAGGTCGATTTACCAGCCCCATTTTTCCCAATCAATCCAATACGGTTTCCAGATTGTAAACGAAAAGATATATTGTCAAATAAATCTTCTCCTTGAAAAGCAATACTGAGCTGGTGAACGTTTAACATCTTTTTATTTTAATGGACTGCAAAAATAACCAATTAGAGGACTTAAAAAAAGTAATATCCCCTATTGTAACGGTGCTTTAAATCGATTGATATTGATATCATCAGAGAGCGGAATCCCATCTTCAATAAAATCAATCAAATTCTTGGCAACTGTTGGTGCAATGAGCACACCCCGGCTGCCCAAGCCGTTTAAAATATATAAATTTTTATAAATCTTGTGTTGCCCTAATAGAGGGCGTCGGTCCGATACGGTTGGACGAATACCCGCCTTTTGCTGGACTATATCAAAGGGGCAGTTAATAAGGGTTTTTAATTTATTAAGCAGTTCGTTTTTGGCAGCTTCTGTTGGGCAGTTGCCAAAATCCTTCCAGGCATAGGTCGATCCTACCAAATAGTGATCTTTGGTAGTGGGGATCACAAATACACTGGATTTTAGAATGACATTAGATTTTAACGCCGGGGCATATATAACCAATAATTCTCCTTTAGTACCCTCTAATGGTAAGTTTTGAAAAAATGGATTTTGTTTCATCCCAAAACCTTCTGCAAAAATCAATTTATTGGCTTCTATCCCTTTATAATTGATTTTACCTTCTAAATCTAATTTGGAATAATCAAAGGTTTCTTCAATAAAGAGGGTTTTAGATTTCAAGTGATTGCGGTAGCAATCTAAAAGTAACTTGGTGTCAATACGCCCTGTCTGATTCACTTTTCCCAATCCAAAGGGAGCGTTGATCATGGGGTTATCGTTGTTTATAATTTTTGAAGCTAAAAAAGGGGTCAAGTCTGGTTTATCACATGCTAAAAACCAATTGTTCTGTTCTTCAATTGAATGAAAAACCCTATAAATTAGACGTTTATCATCAATCTTAATGTTCAAACGTATTTCTAAGTCTGCATAAGTTGACAGTGCAAGCGGAGTTTGTTGATCGGCATCCCAAGCTTTGTTAAAACGCTTGAGAACTACAGGGTTATACAATCCACCAGCAACGACGGAGGCGCGTTGAGAACTGTTGCTTATGAGAACAAAAGATTTGCCGCATTTACGCAATCTTTCGCAAAGCATGACGCCTGCCAGCCCAGAGCCAACAATCAGATACTCAAATTTCATTTGATAAATTTATAAAAAAACGCCTCCCTGTAAGAGAAGCGTTTTGTTTATTTATTGTAGCTCTTAGTAGCTCCACATATCTTGCTCGCGTTCTCTTATTTTTTCTTTGATACGTTGGGACTCTAGAAGCTGCATTAAAGAATTTTTACCGATGTATTTTCTAATGTCACGATCTTGATAAACATTGGCTTCTTTATAGACTGTTGCGGAAAAGCGTCTAGAATTGATTAAATGGTCAAAAGAAATAGGTTTTGACATATTCTTATCATTAAAAGCATAAGCCCTGTGCAAAATATCTCTTACTTCAGGGTAGAAAACCCAAAACATTGCTCTATACTCTCTGTCATCATCAAGAGAATCGTCTGTGGTTTCTATATCGTTGCTGACAGTTGTTTCCTCAACTGCCTCAAAGTTGTCTGTAACTTCCTCATCAGCATCATTACCATCATCCCAACCACCGAAGTCGTCATTTTCATAAGCAGATGATTGGTTGTTGGAAGAACTGTCTGCATCTAATGTAAACTTTTCTTCAGCATCGGTTGCTACTGGGCCCAAAGCAATGGGTCTGTATCTCAACTGTGTCGCTTTTTTATCAAAATACCATATGCCCTTAATTAGGTATTTTCTAACATCTGAGTACTCAAGCTGTTGATAATTAAAATTTTCATCTCCCATAATAGAAGAGGCAGCGGCCTCCCATTGATCTCGATATTCTTTAACTTCATCATTGCGCCCATCTCGTTGTAACTCAAGAAACGCGTCCGAGAGCGGATCGTAATTGACCCAGGCTTCATCTTCCGGAAAATCATAACCAATGGACTCAAGATATTTTTTCCATGATCCTGCTTCTTCAAAATGTTCAATCCCTTCGGTTAAGCCATCTGCATCAGTCCCAGGCTTGAGCCTTTTATAAACTCGGATGCGTTCAATGTCCTTTTTACTCATTTCAGTCGTAAAATTTTCATCCAAATAAGGTTGAGCACCCACCACTGGATCTTCAATGGCACGCAATAGATAATGAATTAAGGGTCTTCTGTCTGAAGTTACTAGATCAATTTCAGTCGGAAAATAAAGTGGGAAATTTACACGCTGATTCAGATCAATGACTTCCCAGGTTGTAAATGAAAAAATGATATCGTCATCGGAAACATATTCATACTGTAGAGGTGTATCCGATTCTTCAATAATCTTTGAAACATTTTCAATATCCTTGGATGATTTTGTGTTTAAAAGATTCGCTGGCATTTGTGAAAAACACAAAATAGGTAGCGCCAATAAGACTAAAAATAATTTTTTCATTTAATTTTAATTAATTGTTATGGATGGCCCTAAGGTCTTTTTGCCAGAAGTTATTCCAACGTATAAAATATCTTTAATTGAAACATCAAAGCCCTTTGGAGCTCTTTGAAGGTATTTCTTAGCAGCAGCGGAAAGTCTGTTACCAGTACATTCAAAAGTCCTAGCGCCAATTTTGATATTAAACGAACTTATTACAACTGATTTAGAAATTCCATAAGCTGGTGGATATATAGCAGAAACGGCAGAATTCGAAATGCTTCTTCTAGCCATTTTACCCGTTTCTAGACCATTAAAAAGAACTGTGGGCTCTGGAGCTCTTCGGATAAAAAACTTTTTTTGGTCGCTGAACTTATCACCACCACTAAAGACTCCACTTATAATTAAATCAATCTCTTTTCCTTTGGAGGGTCTGATCTTGTAAAGCCCATCCCCATTGCTAGTAATTACAGCGTTATTCTCTGTTGTGGATAACTTGACAGAGTTAGAGGGTATCCCGGGAACAGAAATAATGACTTCGTTGTCAAAATTTCTGAACAACGTATTTCTACCAATGACTTCAACAGAAGCAGCATTTGGTTTTGGAATGACATCGTACTCAGCACTGACTGGAATGGTTATTGGTTCATTATCACCCTCAACAAAAACAACATTACCCGTAATTTCACGAGTTCCAATACCTCCAACTGGAAAGTCTAGAATAATAGCGCCGTCATCATTTAAAGATTCTCTTGGATTCAATTGTTGATTGTTTATCTCAACAGACTGAGGCTCAAGATTCTTAGATTTCTTACCCAAGATAATTTTTCCAGAAAATTTTGAGCCAGGAAAATAAGCACTTCGATCAGAAACAACATACGCATCAAAGTTTGCGAGAGTAGCATTTATTTTATACTGCCCACCAATCATAGCTGAAAGTAATTCTGCTTGAAATCCTAGTGCATTGGCTTTTAGTACTGTTAGTTTTGTATTTGATGCCACCTCTGGAAATCCTTCATAGTGATATCTGATCCAGTCCATGCTTACACCATCGCGATTTACCACCTTTTCGTCCGGTTTTAACAGGTCGTTAATTTGGGTTATAAGAGTGGCATAATTTTCATCAGATTTTCCCTTATTAAGAGAATCTACAAGCGCTACAAAATCGTCTCTAAAAGATACTATTTCTCGAATAAATTCTTTTCCTTCATCTGTAAAAGTTTCTCCAATAAAAAACTTTTCATCATAGAAATCAGGTTTATCCATAATTTCATAATCAACTATGGAGTCTTTGATACCTTTGACAAATTTCATCGGCATGTCGGGTCTAGGAAGACTGTTTAAGTAGCCAACAAACTTGGATGTTATTTTTTTGAGTTCGTCTTTTGCTGATTTCTTTTCTTGCCAGGTCTTTGGTTCTTTGTCATAATTGATGTCAATTGTTTTTTCAAAAGTAACAATACGATCTGATAGAGAAAGATTATTAGTTTCAACTTGTTCAGAAATCATTCCAAAAGATTGTAGTACCTCCTTAGACATATTAAGTGCTAACATTGCAATGAAAACCAAATACATTAGGTTGATCATTTTTTGCCTTGGACTTTCTTTAGCTCCAGCCATTTTCTAAAAAATTTAAAATTATTATTAATTATTGTTAAAAAACAACTTTTATTTTTTTGTGGTCATTGCTGACAACATCCCTCCGTAGACACCATTGAGAGAGGATAAGTTAGAGGCTAAAGATTCCATTTGCTCTTTGACTTTATTGGCATTTTCTATGGATTCTGTATTAATTTCTGCTTGTTTAGAAGCGCTTTCTAATTGTGATTTATAAAGATCATTGATTGATTTCATTTGATCTGTTGCCTTGCGTATCTGCTCATTGTATTTTTTTTGAAGGGCCTCAGGAGCTTTTACAGACATTGTTTCTTCTGATGCAGCGTCATCGCCAACCAAAGCAGGATAAACGTTTTCCCATTTATAGCCTTCTTCAGGGGGATCAAAAGCAGATAATGCGAAAATTATCGCTTCCGTAACAAGACCAATTGTAAGGAGAGTGTTGCCAGACAGTGGGCCAAGATCTTTGTGAATAATTTTCATTAATGCACCAATAATTACAACGGCAGCTCCAAGACCGTATGCCATATTCATTACTTTTTTGTTGATTTTTAAAGCCATAATTTGTTATATTTCAAAGTTAAATTGTATCTAAAATTATTTTAATTGGTTGCTGCGTTCGCAGTTGCATCGGCTCCAAGATAATCTTGCACCGTTCTAAAACCGATAAAACTCCTTGCAGAATCTGCGTACTCATAATCCCGGGTACTCACTTGTAAAAAGTAAGCAACGTCTTTCCACGAGCCACCACGAATTATTTTTTTTGGATTTTCTTTATCATTTATATTTGGATTGAACGATGCAGAAAATTCATAAGAGGAGGAGTTGTAGGATGTATTGACCCATTCTGAAACATTCCCAGCCATATTGTACAAGCCATAGTCATTGGGCTCATATGCGTCGGCTTCAACAGTGTAAAGCGCCTGATCTGCAGCATAATTACCTCTCAAGGGTTTAAAATTTGCCAAAAAACACCCACGGTCATTTTTAGCATAAGGACCTCCCCAAGGAAATGTGGCGCCTTCAATACCACCTCTGGCTGCATATTCCCACTCAGCTTCTGAAGGCAATCTAAACATATTGACGTTTTGCTTTTTCTTAACTTTTTGATATGTGTTTTTATTGAGCGTTCTCCATTGACAAAAAGCATCAGCTTGTTCCCAAGTTATTCCAACCACAGGATAATCTCCATAAGCCTCGTGCCAAAAATAATCATTATGCATTGGAACGTTATAAGCGTATTCAAAATCTCGTATCCATACAGTTGTATCAGGGTAGACTTTAATAGGGTATTTTTCTATAAAGTCACTTCGTTTGAGTTCCTTGTAGTTTGCTGCGTCCTCAATATCCATATAAGTGTATTGAAACTCAAACTGACTAACATCCCATGTTCGTTGCCCATTGTACCATTCATCTGGAGGGAGGTACATCCCGTCCATAACTTCTGCATATAACACGTCTGGGTAATCCTCAACATCAAAAATTAAATCCACGTCTCTGTTAATTTTGCGTTGCTCATCTCCGTAAGTATCGAGCATATATTGCTCGTAAGGGGACAAATCTTCAGGATCTCCAGAATCGACGTAAGCATAAGCACCGATACCGTCATCTTCTTGAGTTTTACCTTCTAGATCGGCTAAATCTGCAAGTTTATCTCGCAAAATTGAGTCTCTAACCCACTCGACAAACTGCCTGTATTCGCTGTTGGTAATCTCAGTATCGTCCATATAGAAGGAACGTACACTGACGGTTCTTGTTGGAGCATCTTGAAGATCTACAATATCGTCGTCAGACTTTCCCATTACAAAAGCACCTCCGGGAATCAAACTCATACCGTAGGGCTTTTCAGGGTGCCATCTTTTACCTTTAACACCGATCAGCTCTCCCTTTCCTTTATTTTTGCTTCCACATCCAAAAAAAAGAATTGAAGCTAAAACTAAAAATATGGTTTTTTTCATAGTATATCTGTAGAGGTTGATTAAACCTTTGTAGTTTAAGATGGTAAACTTATCTATATATTTTTAAAATTACAACTTTTTTTCGTTTAATATTCTCAATTGAATGTTAAACTAAATCAGGTCAACCTTTTTTATAGGCCTTATACCAACGCTCAGGGATTTGACCTTTAATAGCAATATCATAATCGCTTTGCGTACAAGCTAATAACGTGTATTTGCTGCGTTTAGTATTTGGATTGTTGGTTAATGGCGTTTGAATCCACCAACGTCCAGTTTTTAAGCTCTTAAAGTAAATGAGTTCATGCCCTTGTACTAGAACGGTATATTTGTTAAATTCATCTAAGTTTTCAAAGTTATCGTCATTTACTCTGCAATTAAATCCTTCTATAAAATACCAAATCATTTGTGCGATTAGCATGGTCGTCGCTTCATCATCTGGAGATGGGTTGTATTCATATATGCCGAATGAACTAACTCTGTTGCTGATACCAGCATAGCGTGTTGCAGCGCAAATTTCTTGCCCATCAAAGCCATTTGGGGAATATTTCTGTTTGATATTTACTTCAGAACATCTAACCGAGTTTAAATCAACTGTTACCAAATCGGCATCTCTCATCACCGGCTCGACAGTTTTTATATCACAATGTAGATCACCGAGTCGATAATATTCAAAATATAATTTTTCCATCAAGTCTATTTCTTCCTGTGCGTTGAAGTAAGTTTGATAGCCCAAAGCTGAATAATTAAACAAATTGTAGGGCTTTTCTAAAATAACCTTTCCAATATAACTGTGGTTTGATATCGGTTTTGATGAATCCCCCAAATCAAAACTTTTATCAACATTGACAATATTAATCATAGGCTTAACTTTGTCATACGCCCGATATTGTGCATATGTAAGGTCTTGACTCCCCCCAATGATAATTGGTATAATCTTTTTTTTTAGAAGATTTGAAACCGTTTCTGAAAGTGCAAAGTAAGTATCCTCTACGCGATCGCCCATTAAAATATCACCTAAATCTGCAATTTGGCTCGACCAGTTTCCAGGGAACAAACGGTACAATGAATTGCGAATCTCGGTTAAATTAAAGGAGGTTTCCAGACAATTTTCAGAATTCCTAGATTCTAAAACTCCCACAATTGCAATGTCCACACCTTCTAGATCGGGAAAATTATCAGATTTATGTATCTTTAACTTTCTACCTAGCGTCTGGAAATGAGATAATTTAAGAACCTCTGCAAGTCGGTCAGAAATTGGAGAAAGCAGGTTGGTATTCATCAATTAATTTTTTTTTAAGCCTTTTTACTCTTTTTTTTAGGGGTATTTTTTTTAATAATTAATTGGACTTCCTTTAGGGTGAGTTTAGCAGCATCGACTGTTTTTGGAAGCTCAATTTTAGTTTTTCCCTTTATTATGTGATGCCTTCCCCATCGTGCTTTTTCAACGCGAATGCCTTCCTCGCTCCAGTCGTGAACAATTTTATCAATTTCCTTTTGGATTTTGTCTTTAATAAGGGTTTCAATATCATCGGACGAAAGATTATCCCAATCGTATTTTTTGTTGACGTTGATAAACATATCATTCCATTTTATAAAGGGTCCAAAACGACCTTTACCCTTTTGAACTGGAAGCCCTTCGAATTCATAGATAGGGGCGTCAGCCTTGGCTTTTTGTTCGATAATTTCAATGGCTTCTTCGATTTCAATTCTCAGTGGATCCATACCTTTTGGAAGCGAGATGAATTTTTCCCCATGCTTGACATAAGGGCCAAATCGGCCATTGTTAACCAAAACATCCTCATTTTTATAAAGCCCTAAATCCTTGGGTAATTTGAATAAATCCAAGGCTTGCTCAAAAGTAATAGAGCTGAGCTGGAAATTCGGAGGAACCGATGCGAAAATCTGCTTTTCCTCGTCATCTGTTGTTCCAATTTGAGCCATGGGGCCAAATTTACCCAAACGCACACTGATTTGACGGCCTGTACCGGGGTCTTTTCCTAAAATACGTTCTCCTGATTCACGGTTTGCATTTTGACGTACATCTTCAACTTGGGGATGGAAATTGCCATAAAAGCGCTTCATCATTTCAGTCCAATCTGCCTTACCGGTAGCAATGGCATCAAAATCAGCCTCCACCTTAGCCGTAAAATTATAATCTAAAATGGCTTCAAAATGATTTACTAAAAAATCAGTTACAATCATACCAATATCTGTGGGAACCAACTTCCCTTTATCCGAACCATATTTTTCTGTCTGTATTGTTTCCGATAGGACCGCAGAAGTAAGTGTCATTACATTATAAGATCTTTGTTGACCTTCTACACTGCCCTTTTCTACATAATTTCTATTTTGGATGGTAGAAATCGTCGGTGCGTAAGTAGAAGGCCGTCCTATGCCCAGCTCTTCTAATTTCTTTACCAAGGAAGCTTCAGTAAAACGGTAAGGAGGTCTTGAAAAACGCTCAGTTGCAACAATTGCGTTGTTTGTCAAAACTTCATTTAATTCCATGGCTGGTAGCATGCCCTCTTGCTCGGTATTTTCTTCATCAGTCCCCTCTAAATAAACTTTTAAAAATCCATCAAAAATGATAACTTCTCCATTGGCTGTAAAAATCTTATCATGCGCTTTAGTGGCTATTTTGACATTGGTTCGTTGCAATTTTGCCTCAGCCATTTGAGAGGCAATGGCGCGTTTCCAGATCAACTCATAAAGCTTGGCTTGGTCTCGCTCAACTGCCACTGAATGGGTGGAGAAATTAGTTGGGCGTATGGCTTCGTGCGCTTCTTGAGCTCCTTTGGCTTTGCCTTTAAAATTTCTTGGTGTACTGTATGCGTCTCCATAAGCTATGGCAATTTCCTTGGCAGCTGCACTTCTAGCTTCTTGGGATAGATTTACACTATCAGTACGCATATAAGTAATGAGTCCAGCCTCGTACAAACGCTGGGCCATATTCATGGTTTTACTAACAGAAAAATACAATTTACGTGCAGCTTCTTGTTGTAATGTCGAGGTTGTAAAAGGTGGTGCTGGAGATTTTTTAGCGGGTTTTTTTTCTAAGGAAGAAACAGTAAATTCTGCATTGGTATTATTTTCTAAAAATGTTTTTGCTTCTTGTTTTGTTTCAAACGCTTTGGAAAGTTTGGCTTTAAAAACCTGTGCTTTAGAGGTGGTGAAACGGGCTTCAACTCTGTAAAAGCTCGTGGTTCTAAAGGCTAGTATTTCTCGCTCGCGCTCTACAATTAATCGCACAGAAACAGATTGTACTCTACCAGCGGAAAGGCCGCCTTTAACCTTTCGCCAAAGTACTGGAGAAAGCTCATATCCTACAATTCTATCTAGTACACGGCGGGCTTGTTGTGCATCCACTAGGTCGTAATTAATGCTGCGTGGGTTCAAAACAGCTTTTTCAATGGCCGATTTTGTAATTTCATGAAACACAATACGTTTGGTCTTAGACTTATCGAGATTTAGTGTTTCAGCTAGATGCCATGCTATGGCTTCTCCTTCTCGGTCCTCATCACTTGCCAACCAAACCGTCTCCGCTTTTTTAGCCAGATCTTTCAAAGTTTTTACGACCGCTTTTTTATCTTTGGTAACCTCATATTTTGGGGAAAAGTCACCCTTTACATCAACCCCCAGCTCTTTGGATGGAAGGTCCGCAATATGTCCAAAACTGGATACAACTTTAAAGTCTATTCCTAAAAATTTTTCGATGGTCTTGGCCTTGGCAGGCGACTCTACAATAACAAGATTTTTGGCCATAGGGAAATTTATTGAAGCCACAAATGTAGATTTTTTTTTCGATTGTAGTTTTTAAATTTTTCCCAAAATTGAAAATACAAGCTCACGACAAAACTCAAATTGAAAGAAAAAAAATTATTTAATGTATTGAAAATCAATAATTTAAACAACATTAAGCAGCCTCAACCCCAATGGTTTTTTTATAAATTTTATAAATTGGAATTTGGACAAAACAACCCAAAAACACAGCTCCTAACCTGTTAGTACCAATGGTTAATACATATCAAAAGAATATTTAATAGAGTAATGACAAATGTCAGACACCATTTTTTATGGCCTATTTTAAAAGTTAATTTAATAATTTCAGAAATTTTTAGGTCAGAGTTATAAGCAAACACAAGCGCCAAAAACATCAGTGGAATCATAATTTAAAAAATGGACAGCACAAACAATAAAAAAGCAACGATGGTGATTCCAAAATAAATCAATAAAAAAAAGAGTAAATAGTTCATATCAGTATAACTTTCAAAAATGTCAAGGATCAAGGCAAAAGCAAGTTCTGAATTATAACTCTACTCAATTTTATTAAAGTCAAAGCCAAGAATTAGTATCAACAATGGGGCACTCAGAATCAACCATTTTAGCTAGAGTAGAACCCCTGAAGCCATACGAATCTAAACACTACGATAGATTCGTTAAACAACTCTAAAAAATTAATAGTATTACATTGTCGATCTTTTGATACAAATTGTCAATTCTTTTCATAATTTTTTTTTAAAAAATAGCCTTTATTGTTGGCCCTTTCAAGAATGTATTTCAATTTTAAACATGACACTTTGTCATAAAATTTAAAAAATTGTATCTTTGATCATTAATTCTAAAATATCGTAATCACCACTGATGGAAAAAGTCATAAACGAGGCTAAACAAGGTACTTCCCTCACACTAGCACCGAAAAGAGAAAACATCAAGAAGCTATTCATCGAAAGCTATGGCTGTCAAATGAACTTTAGCGACAGTGAAATTGTAGCCTCTATTTTGCACAAAGAAGGCTATAACACCACAATGAAATTGGAAGATGCTGATTTGGTGCTAGTCAATACTTGCTCAATAAGAGATAAAGCAGAACAAACGGTTCGCAAACGCCTTCAAAAATACAATGCTGTTAAGCGACAAAACCCTAAAATGAAAGTTGGTGTTTTAGGATGTATGGCGGAGCGCTTAAAAAGTAAATTTCTTGAAGAAGAAAAAATTGTAGACTTGGTAGTAGGACCCGATGCTTACAAAGACTTACCAAATCTCATCGCCGAAATTGAGGATGGTCACAGTGCCGTAAACGTATTGCTTTCAAGAGAAGAAACTTATGGTGATATTGCCCCCATAAGATTGAACTCAAATGGGGTCACTGCCTTTGTTTCCATCACACGAGGTTGCGATAATATGTGTACGTTTTGCGTAGTGCCTTTTACTAGAGGGAGAGAGCGTAGTAGAGATCCCCAAAGCATCCTTACTGAAATCAATGATTTAAGACTAAAAGGTTATAAAGAAGTGACATTATTAGGTCAAAACGTTGACAGTTACCTTTGGTATGGTGGTGGACTAAAAAAAGATTTTAAAAAAGCTTCGGACTTACAAAAAGTAACCGCCACCGATTTTTCAAAACTTCTAGACTTGTGTGCCAATTCCCAACCCAAAATGCGGTTTCGTTTTTCTACATCTAACCCACAAGATATGTCCATCGATGTGATAAAGACCATGGCCAAACATGAAAATATTTGCAATTATATTCACTTGCCAGTGCAAAGCGGTAGCAACCGAATTTTAAAAGCCATGAACCGCCAACACACCAGGGAGGATTATTTCAAACTCATCGACAATATCAAAACCCACTTGCCAGACTGTGCAATTTCTCACGATTTGATATGTGGTTTTCCAGGCGAAACGGAACAAGACCACAAAGACACTTTGAGTCTTATGGAGTATGTGAAATACAGCTTTGGCTATATGTTTTCATACTCTGAGCGCCCTGGAACCATGGCTGCGAGAAGGTTGAAAGATGACATTCCTGAGAAAATTAAAAAACGCCGCTTACAAGAAGTCGTTGACTTACAACAAAAACACAGTTTAGAAAGAACTCAAGAATTTTTAGGACAATTTACAGAAGTCCTCATTGAAAAAAGTTCAAAAAAATCAGAGGCAGACTGGGCCGGTCGAAACCCTCAAAACACCATGGTTGTATTTCCAAAAGAACACTTTGATATTGGCGATTATGTGATGGTGAAAATTGAAGACTGTACAAGTGCAACACTTAAGGGAAAAGCAATTGATTATTCAAAAAACAATTAAGAGATGGAAACTGTTCAATCCATAAAACAACGATTTGGCATCATAGGAAATAACATTGGCTTGAATCGTGCTATTGAGAAAGCGCTGCAGGTAGCGCCCACAGATATTTCCGTATTGGTTACAGGAGAGAGTGGAGTTGGAAAAGAAGTTATACCTAAAATTATTCACCAACTTTCACACCGCAAACACGGAAAATACATTGCCGTGAATTGTGGAGCAATCCCAGAGGGAACCATTGACAGCGAACTTTTTGGACACGAAAAAGGCGCTTTTACAGGTGCCAGTCAAACACGATCTGGATATTTTGAAGTGGCTGATGGCGGAACCATTTTTCTGGATGAGGTTGGGGAATTGCCTTTGACCACCCAAGTAAGATTGTTGCGTGTGCTTGAAAATGGCGAATTTATTAAAGTGGGGTCTAGTAAAGTTCAAAAAACGAATGTTCGAATCGTTGCTGCTACCAATATTCAAATGTTTGAGGCTATAAAAAAAGAAAAGTTTAGAGAAGATTTGTACTACCGTTTGAGTACTATTGAAATTCCAATTCCACCTTTGCGCAAAAGAAAACAAGACATTCATTTATTATTTCGAAAATTTTCAAGTGATTTTGCGATAAAGTATAAAATGCCGACCATTCGTTTACTCGACGATGCAGTTCAACTCCTACAAAATTACCGATGGAGTGGGAATGTCCGCCAATTGAGGAATGTAGCAGAACAAGTTTCGGTCCTTGAGTCTACTAGAGACATTGCGGCCTCTGTACTCAAAGGCTACCTGCCTGATATGGGCACACAATTACCTGCTATTGTAAACAAAGAAACGTCTGGCAGTGACTTTTCAAACGAAAGAGAAATTTTGTATAAAGTTCTCTTTGACATGAAAAGCGATTTAAACGATCTAAAAAAACTCACTCTTGAGTTGATGGAAAATGACAATTACAAAGATGTTCAAGAAAAAAATGAACACCTGATACAAAAAATATACAAAGATCAAACCCTCAGTAATTCAAAGCACGAAAGTCAGATTTTATCTCTCTCAGAATCAAACCAGAAAAACGAAACCATAGAAATCGTAAAACCAAATGAAAATTATGATTTTATTGAAGATGTTGATGAGGAAGAAGAAACCCTATCCCTACACGATAAAGAGCTTGAATTGATAAAAAAATCTTTGGATCGTCACAAGGGTAAGCGAAAATTAGCGGCTGATGAACTTGGAATTTCAGAACGTACACTCTACCGCAAAATCAAACAGTATGACCTTTAGCATCAAAAAGAGAGTAATTTTAGTCAGTATATTTTTAGCAGTTTTAGGGTGTGGATCCTATTCCTTTACTGGGATTTCAATTGGTAGCGATACCAAGACATTTCAGGTCAATTACTTTCAAAATACAGCCAATTTAATTGAGCCTGGAATTGAAAGGGACTTCACATTAGCATTGCAAGACATCATTTTAAATCAAACCAATTTGTCCTTGGTAAAATACAATGCGGATATTCTTTACGAGGGGGAGATTGTTGAGTACCGCATCTCTCCAACCACAGCAACCGCCAATAATACAGCCGCACAAAACCGACTCACCATAAGTATTAATGTTCGGTTTTTTAATAAAAATGACGAAGAAGCAGACTTTGAAAAGCGATTTTCCTTTTTTTACGATTACGCTGGAAGTGCCCAACTCATTGGATCACAAAAAACAACCGCTATAAATGAAATTTACGAGCGCATCACCCAAGACATCATCAATGCCTCTTTAGCAAACTGGTAGTATGAACAGAACAAATTTTTCAAATTTATTAACACTATCTTCCCGGTTAAGCTTGGAGGAGACTGAACAAATTGCATCAATTGTAAAAGAATTTCCTTACTTCCAGGCAGCGCGAGCCCTTCATCTTAAAGGATTGAAAAATCAAGAAAGTTTTAAATACAATAAAAACCTAAAAATAACCGCAGCCTACACCACTGATCGCAGTGTTCTATTTGATTTTATCACCTCGGATTCCTTTGTGCAAAATGCGGTTGCGGAACAAATAAAACAAAACCACGAGGGTTTAAAAACTATTCCAGTCTTAGATTTTGAAGATGTTTCAATACAATCACCAAGCGTTACAACTACTTTAGAATTTGAAGATAAAGAAGAAGAAGAAGAAGAGGTGTTGAATTTGGGAATGCCTTTAAAATTTGATAAAGGGGAGGCACATTCCTTTTCTCAATGGCTAAAACTCACAAAAATATCGCCAATTGATCGATCCAACAACAATCTAGAATCTAGCCTAAAACAGCAAAAAAATATTAATTTAATTGATGCCTTTATCTCTAAAAAACCAAAAATACAACCCCAAAAAAAATCAGAGCCTATTGAAGATTTAGCCAGTGATTCAGATTTAGAACCCATCGCATTGATGACTGAAACTCTTGCCAGAATTTATCTCGAACAAAAAAACTTCAAAAAAGCCATACAATCCTACAAGATTTTAAGTTTGAAATATCCAGAAAAAAGTAGTTTATTTGCAAACCAAATCAAAGCAATAAAAAAAATTCAAGAAAAAAATAAAAACAGATGAGTACATTCTCTATATTTTTAATATTAATTGTTATTGTGGCCTTTCTATTGGTTGTTGTGATCATGGTGCAAAACCCTAAAGGTGGTGGCCTTTCCTCCTCATTTGGTGGAGGGGGTGGCCAACAATTGGGAGGTGTAAAAAAAACCACTGATTTTCTAGACAATAGCACTTGGGCGCTAGCCATCTTGCTCCTCGCTTTGATCCTACTTTCAAACCTGTCCATTGTGGGGCCTGACTCAAGTCAAGAATCCAAAGCTCTAGATCCTGATACTAATACATCCATTCCTAGCTCGGAAGTACGCGCTGAAGAAATTCCATTTGGCAATGCTGTTGAAGCTCCCGAGTAGTTTAATTTGTATAAACGACCCTACGGCCATTGCTGTCGCTTTGAGACTGAAAGTTTGTCAGTCATTTACAAATGGCACAATTTTAGTAAAATCATAAATATAAAATAAATAAATTAATTAGTAGTATGGCTTTAAAAATCAAACCCTTAGCAGATAGAGTTCTTGTTGAACCTATGGCTGCAGAAACCAAAACTGCTTCTGGTATTATTATTCCTGATAATGCCAAAGAGAAGCCACAAAAAGGTAAAATTGTTGCCGTTGGAAATGGCACAAAAGAGGAAAAAATGACTGTCAGTGTTGGCGATACGGTTCTGTATGGCAAATACGCTGGAACTGAACTAAAATTCGAAGGTCAAGATTATTTAATTATGCGTGAGAGCGATCTTCTCGCAATTGTATAAAAATTAAAAAACAAAAAAATGGCAAAAGATATTAAATTTGATATAGATGCACGCGACGGTTTAAAACGTGGTGTAGATGCATTGGCCAACGCTGTAAAAGTTACTCTTGGCCCCAAAGGACGCAACGTTATAATCAGTAAAAGCTTTGGAGCTCCTCAAGTCACTAAAGACGGGGTCTCTGTTGCTAAAGAAGTGGAGCTTGAAGATGCACTCGAAAACATGGGTGCTCAGATGGTTAAAGAGGTTGCTTCCAAAACAAATGATTTAGCAGGTGATGGAACTACGACAGCTACGGTTTTAGCTCAAGCAATTGTCAAGGAAGGTCTGAAAAATGTTGCAGCAGGAGCCAATCCTATGGATCTCAAGCGCGGCATTGAAAAGGCTGTACAAGCTATTGTTGACGACTTGGAAAAACAAGCCAAAAAGGTTGGAAATTCATCTGAAAAAATAATGCAAATTGCTTCAATCTCTGCGAATAATGATTCAACAATTGGTGAATTAATTGCGGAAGCTTTTGGGAAAGTTGGAAAAGAGGGAGTCATCACTGTTGAAGAAGCCAAAGGAACCGATACCTACGTTGATGTAGTTGAAGGAATGCAATTTGATCGAGGATACCTCAGCCCTTACTTTGTAACGGATTCAGACAAAATGATTGCTGATTTAGAAAATCCTTATATACTATTGTTTGACAAGAAAATTTCAAATCTACAAGAAATTTTACCTATTCTAGAGCCTGTATCTCAATCTGGTCGTCCATTATTAATTGTCGCTGAAGATGTTGAGGGACAAGCTTTGGCAACATTGGTTGTAAATAAATTAAGAGGCGGACTTAAAATTGCGGCAGTTAAAGCACCTGGATTTGGTGACAGACGCAAAGCGATGTTGGAAGACATTGCAATTCTTACAGGTGGAACCGTCATTTCTGAGGAACGTGGTTTTTCACTTGAAAATGCCGATCTTGAGATGTTGGGTACTGCCGAAACTGTGACCATTGACAAAGACAATACAACAATAGTCAATGGATCTGGAAAGGCTACTGACATCAAAGCTCGTGTCAATCAAATCAAAAATCAGATTGAGAGCACCACAAGCGATTACGACAGAGAAAAACTACAAGAACGCTTAGCCAAATTGGCAGGTGGTGTTGCTGTCCTTTATGTTGGCGCAGCAAGTGAAGTAGAAATGAAAGAGAAAAAAGACCGTGTTGATGACGCTTTACACGCCACACGAGCAGCAGTTGAGGAAGGTATTGTTGCTGGGGGTGGAGTGGCATTAGTAAGGGCCCAAAAAACTCTTGAAAAAATCAATGACGTCAATCTTGACGAAGTGACCGGAATTCAAATTGTTTCAAGAGCTATTGAGTCCCCACTTCGCACAATTGTTGACAATGCTGGAGGCGAAGGCAGTGTCGTAATAAATAAAGTTGTAGAAGGCAAAGGAGATTTTGGATATGATGCTAAAGGAGATGCCTTTGTAGACATGCTTAAAGCGGGAATTATTGATCCCAAGAAAGTTACACGTGTAGCCTTGGAAAATGCAGCATCAGTTGCTGGTATGATACTTACAACAGAGTGTGCTTTGATCGACATCAAAGAGGATGCACCAGCAATGCCACCAATGGGTGGAGGAGGAATGCCAGGAATGATGTAATTTTTCTGAGCCTCAAAAACAAAAAAAGCGCTTTTAATATAAGCGCTTTTTTTGTTTATGTAATTATAATTAGGGTTAATGTTCTTCAATAACCTTCGGATCCCTGTACTTACAACATTTAAATAATCTATCATAGGCCTCGTTTGAAGCCTTTATTGTCTTTGTATCATGGCCAGTTGCTGAAATATTCGATTTTATTGTCTCTATATCAACTTTCTGTTCATCATAAATTACTCGTAATTGATGTGTTTCCAAATTCCAAACAGCTGACTTGACACCCTTGGTTTTAATACTGGCCTTTTCAATACGCTTTTTGCACATCTTACAAACTCCATCAACTTCAAAAATTGTTTTTGAGTTGTTATTTTGAGTATATCCTATTGATGATATCAGTATGAACAATGCTGTAAGTTTAATTAATCTCATATTTTCTTATTTTAGTTATCAGTTCAATCTAAATCGTAGGCCTGCATAATACATACTTCCAAAAATAGGCCCATATACAAATGTACTATCAAAATTTGATCCAAACGGGTTTTCAGCACCTAAAATTGGATTTTTTTGGCTGTAATTAGTCATATTTTCTCCGCCAAAATAAACTTCAAATTGACTTGAGAACACTTTTGTAATTTGGGCATTAAGTGTCGAAAATGAGGGTGAATTCACAGCCAATTGAAAGGCTTGAGGATTTTGTGCTGTTGAAGGAAACCTCTGACTTCCTATCCAGTTGTAGGTAGCATCGAACTTCCATAATCTCCGGTTTTTAGTCGTTGTCAGTTCCTGAGAAAGATTGACGAAAAACCGTTGTCTTGGTGTTAATGGCTTTTGCAATTTACCACTGTTATATCTTGTTGAGACATCATAATGTTTATAAGCAGTTTTAAAATTCATATTATTTAATGGGCTGCAGTTAAATTCAAGCTGTAAACTATTGGCATAGCTGTCTCCGCGAAGATTGTAAAAGTTAATTTCTGTTGGCGTTTCATAATCCACAACCACTTGATTTTTAAAATCAGTTCTGTAAAAGTCTATAAGAATATCTGCTTTGCGTTCAAAAAGATTAAAACCCTGAAGCAATGAAATCCCGTAATTCCACGCAATCTCTGGATCCAAATCATAAATAAGTCCATTGTTGTTTTGAATATTAATCGCTCTATTTGAAGCAAAAAGCCTCTGATTTTCTGCAAAAATATTGGCAGCACGTTTTCCACGTCCAATAGAAAAACGCAAGGCTGATTTCCCCCAAGGTGCATAACGGAGGTGCAAACGCGGCGTTAAAAAGTTTCCCAGCAAATTATGATGGTCTAGCCTGAGCCCTGCCGTGAGATTAAAGTTGTCCAAATTATCATAGGAATATTCAAAAAAACCGCCGATAGAATTTTCGTTCCTATTGTAGGTATCTACATCCACCTCTTCTCGGTAAGAATCGTGAGTCAAGCTCAAGCCTGTTTTTATTTTATGACGTGTATCACTAATGATAGAGTTATAAACTAAATTGGAATAGACGCTTTTGTGGTTAATATCGTAAATACGGTTACCAAAATAAGCTTGTTGTTCGTGTAAACTGTAAGCCAGCTGAATCCCTAAACTTTGATAGGGAATTTCTGGATTAACATATCCGAATTTCCCTGAGAAATCAAAGCGTTTTGTATCGACCTCGCTGCCCCAAATATCACTGCCAAATTTATGAACAGAAGGATTGTATTCAACTTGTCCTGTTTGCTTTTGGTCCTTTAAAAAACGAAAATTTAAAAAGCCGATGAGTCCTTTTTGAAGATTTGTATACTGCCACTTATTCATGAGATTAATTTGCTTTGCCAAGGGCATGTCTAAAAAGGAATCCTTGTTTTTATCAAAGGTTTCATTTCGGCTGTTTCCGTGGATGTAAAGCCCAGTGTTCCAGTGCGGACTTAGTCGGGTATTTATATGGGTATTCATTTCCAATCTTCCATTGAGTGATCCATAAAGATTTACAAATAATTTTGGATCGGTTAAGGGCTTGACAAGCTCTGCATTAATTTGCCCTGTAATACTCTCAAATCCATTGACCACACTGCCAGCACCTTTTGTAACTTGAATGCTTTCAACCCAGGTGCCAGGGACAAAACTCAAACCATAGGCCTGGGCAGCACCTCGAACCGATGGAATATTTTCAGTGGTAATGAGTATATATGGGCTGGTCAAGCCTAGCATTTTAATCTGTTTTGTCGCAGAGATAGCATCTGAAAAATTAACATCTATTGAGGGATTTGTCTCAAAACTTTCCGAAAGGTTGCAACAGGCGGCTTTTAACAGCTCTTCACTGCTAATGGTGCTGATGTTTTGTGAAGCAATGTACGAAACAGATGTCGTTTTCTTGCGGGCCTTCACAGTTACATCCTCTAAAATATCAGACCTTGTCAATGTGATTTTCAAAAAAACAGAAGGGTCTTTAATTTTGATTTTTTTTGATATAAATCCAACATAACTTATAATTATTGTTTTGTAGGCCGCGTCATAAGGCAATATAAAATCACCGTTTTCATCTGAAAAAGTTCCTACTGTAGAACCCTCCCAAATAACATTAGCACCCATTAAAGGCGGCGCGCTTCCGTCTGCTACAGTCTCCATGACCTTGCCCATAACTCTGTTTTGAGCAATCAGTAGCGAGGGAATAAAAAAAAGTATAACGAATAGGTACTTCATTGTAATGAATTTAAAATTATTTTTTAGAATTTACAGTTGTTGTTTTATAAAAACACGAAATGTTCCATGATACTGGAAGGAGTAACTCCAAATCACAAGCGGTAAACTTGATCCCTTGATTGGATGTCAAAAATGAGAGGCGGAGGATTGTAGTGATTGTAAATGTATTCTTTGGGCGTTGCAAAACCATAATTAATGGGTATTTGAAGGGATACTACTTCCGCAAAAACCGTTACAACAGTTTCCTTGTGAGCCGTCAAAATTTGTTTTAAATCTAATCCATCTAATTCAAAACTTAAATCAGAACAACATGGATTTTGGTTTGTGCTTGAGTGTTTGTCCGTAATCTTACAGCATGACTGTTTTTTTGAAACTGCTGAAATATCAGTTAGCTTTGATTTGCAAAAATGTTGCTCCACCTTTAAAGAAAAAGGGGCTGTTAGTACTACAACCGCTAATACAATCGATATAATTTCTTTGAAAGATGTTGGTTTCATACTACAAATTTATAACTTTTAATAAAACCATAGAATGATTGTATAAAATATTATTTTAAGAATTTTAAGAGATTGAATGTTTTGATTTTTTAATTTTATAAAAAAAATGTTCGAAAAATTAAAGTCTGAAATTACCGTGCTTATTGAAAATTCAAAGGAAGTCAATCAAACACTTACCTCAATTTGCGATGCTCTCAAATCCAAAATCCCACACTACGATTGGGTGGGCTTTTATTTTAAAAATGATAAAAAACGAGAACTCATTCTTGGACCTTATGCTGGTAAACCCACAGACCACTCCACCATCCCTTTCGGTAGAGGCATTTGCGGTCAAGTAGCGGTCAATAATAAAAATTTTGTAGTTCCAGATGTTCAGGCCCAAGACAACTATATCGCTTGCAGTTTGGAGGTAAAATCTGAAATTGTAATTCCGATTTTTGTCAAAGGTGAAAACATTGGGCAAATTGATATTGACTCTAATACGCTCAATCCATTTTCAAAAGCTGATGAGACTTTTCTAGAATTTATCTGTGCAAAAGTAGCCACTTTGCTGTAGCTGTTAATAAGTCAAAGTATTGTTCAAAAAATTGTAGTATTTGTCTGAAAACAAGATTTATTTTGCGCTTTATTTTCCTATTTTTGAGGGTATTAGTTTTTCGTAATGAGTCATACCAAAACAATTTCTTCAGCCCTAATCTCTGTGTTCAGTAAAAACGGCCTCGCACCCATCGTCAAAAAATTAAAAGCGCAAGGGGTTACTATTTATTCCACTGGGGGAACTCAAAAATTTATCAATGAACTAGGAATTGAAGTGGTGGGAGTTGAGTCAGTAACAGACTACCCTTCAATTCTTGGAGGACGTGTCAAAACCTTGCATCCAAAAGTCTTTGGTGGTATTTTAAACCGTCAAGATAATAGTTCTGATGTTGAAGAAATGGACCGCTTTAAAATTCCTCAAATTGATTTGGTTATTGTGGATTTATATCCCTTTGAAAAAACAGTCGCTTCGGGTGCTAGCCCGAAGGATATTATTGAAAAAATTGACATTGGAGGTATTTCCTTAATTCGGGCAGCTGCCAAAAATTTCAAGGATGTCATGTGCATACCCTCTGTAGAAGATTACGCTGAACTGCTTGACCTTCTCAATAAGGGCAATGGCAGTATTTCCATAGAAGACCGTCAGAGATTTGCCGCAAAATCCTTTGATATGTCATCTCATTATGACACTGCTATTTTTAATTATTTTAACCAAAACAACAATGCAACAAGCTTAAAATTAAGCGAATCCAATGGAACCGTTTTGCGCTACGGAGAAAACCCACATCAAAAAGGGTATTACTACGGTAATTTTGAGGACATGTTTGAAAAACTTCATGGGAAAGCTCTCAGTTATAATAATTTATTGGACGTGGATGCTGCGGTTCACCTAATGAATGAATTTAAAGGAGAAGCCCCAACCTTTGCAGTTTTAAAACATAACAATGCTTGTGGGGTAGCCCAATGCAAAAAGCTCCACCAAGCCTATAAATATGCATTGGCTGGTGATCCTGTTTCTGCATTTGGGGGCGTTCTAATTTCAAATCATGAAATTGATCTGCCGACTGCTGAAGAAATTCATACGTTGTTTTGTGAAGTGGTTATTGCTCCCGCTTTTAGTGAAGATGCCCTCGCGGTTTTAAAACTTAAAAAGAACAGAATTTTAATGGTTCTAAAGGACATCGAATTGCCTCTTATCTCAGTGCGAAGCTGTTTGAATGGATATTTGGTGCAAGATAAAGACGGGGTCACTGACACTGCTGAAATTTTAGAGACCGTGACCATTTCAGAGCCAACAGATGACCAAATTGATGATTTATTATTTGCTTCTAAGATTTGTAAACACACAAAGTCAAACACTATTGTACTGGCAAAAGGCAAACAACTTTGTGCCAGCGGAACTGGACAAACCAGCCGTGTAGATGCACTCAATCAAGCCATTCATAAAGCTAAGTCTTTTGGTTTTGATCTAAAGGGAAGTGTGATGGCCAGTGATGCCTTTTTCCCTTTTCCAGATTGTGTGGAAATCGCTAAGAAAGCTGGGATAACGGCTGTTATACAACCTGGTGGATCTATTAAAGACCAGTTAAGTATCGACTATTGCAACGAAAATAAGTTAGCCATGGTGTTTACCAAGAAACGTCATTTCAAACATTAAAAAATGGTGATTTTATAGATTGATTAAGCGTTATTTTTATTACATTTACAAGATATCATTTTTTTAAAAATACACTAAAATTTTTTATTCTCTATGGGATTTTTTGACTTCTTAACAGAGGAAATTGCCATCGACTTAGGAACTGCAAACACCCTTATCATTCACAATGATAAAGTCGTGGTGGACAGTCCTTCCATTGTAGCCAGAGATCGTGTGTCAGGTAAAATTATCGCTGTTGGCAAAGAGGCTAATTTGATGCAGGGTAAAACCCATGAAAACATCAAAACAATTCG
This sequence comes from Bacteroidota bacterium, assembly GCA_036161535.1. Classification (GTDB taxonomy): domain Bacteria; phylum Bacteroidota; class Bacteroidia; order Flavobacteriales; family Flavobacteriaceae; genus UBA3537. Next base: position 25,092 of record JAYYCW010000017.1, read on the forward strand.
CCCTCTTAAAGACGGCGTTATTGCTGATTTTGATGCCTCTGAGCAAATGATAAGTATGTTTATTAAAAACATACCCGCTTTGAGAAAAAAGCTTTTTGCGGCTTCACTTAGGATGGTTATTTGCATTCCTTCTGGTATTACAGAAGTAGAAATGCGAGCTGTTAAAGAATCTGCAGAGCGCGTCAATGGAAAAGAAGTATACCTCATCCACGAGCCCATGGCGGCAGCAATTGGTATCGGTGTTGATATTATGCAGCCCAAAGGAAATATGATTGTGGACATTGGAGGAGGCACCACAGAAATTGCCGTGATAGCACTTGGTGGAATTGTTTGCGACAAGTCTGTAAAAGTAGCAGGAGATGTTTTCACTAATGACATCATTTACTATATGCGTACACAACACAATTTATACGTAGGTGACCGCACAGCAGAAAAAATTAAGATTCAGATTGGCGCTGCGACAGACGATTTGGAATTACCCCCAGATGAGATGAATGTACAAGGACGAGATCTTCTGACGGGAAAACCGAAGCAAGTTCAAATATCCCACCGTGAAATTTCCAAAGCATTAGACAAATCTATTTTGAGAATTGAAGACTCTGTGATGGAAACGCTATCACAGACCCCACCAGAGCTTGCAGCTGATATCTACAATACAGGAATTTATCTTGCAGGGGGTGGGTCTATGCTCAGAGGCTTGGATAAACGGCTTTCTCAAAAAACGGACCTACCAGTATACATTGCCGAAGATCCATTAAGAGCCGTAGTGAGAGGCACTGGAATCGTATTAAAAAATATTGCCAAGTATAAGAGTGTCTTGATTAAATAGAATTTAGGAAATGCAGCAACTCCTTAATTTCTTCTTTAAAAATAGAACACTAATTCTTTTTTTATTTTTGTTAAGCATATCCTTTGGACTTACCATTAACTCACAAGATTACCCAAAAAGTAAATTCATAAATTCCTCTGCATGGGTCAGCGGTTCTATACATACGCTCTTTTCAGATATCGGAAATTATTTCTATTTAAAAAAAGAGAATGCACTTTTATTGGCAGAAAACAACCGTCTGAAATCACGAGAATATTCGCTTTCTATAGCGCCTTCAGAGACTTTGAACTTGAAAAAAGATTACAAACTAACCCCGGCAACTGTGGTCAAAAACAGTTATGGATTTTTAAACAACTACCTAACACTTGACAAAGGACGTAATGACCAAATTAGCGAAGATTTAGGCGTTGTTAACTCCAAAGGTATTGTTGGTATTATTGATAAAACGACTTCAAAATTTTCTCGTGTTATTTCAATTCTCAACACTAAAAGTAAAGTGAATGCAAAGCTCAAGAAAAATAATTATTTTGGGTCTCTTGAGTGGAATGGTGAAAATCCAAGACTTGTTCAACTTTACGACATTCAAGACTTGGTAAAATTAAATAAGGGTGACACCATTGTAACTAGTGGATACTCTTCCATTTTTCCAGAAAACATTCCAATAGGCGCTATTGCGGCATTTAAACTGAATGACACCAAAGATCTTTATATTATTGACGTAGCCCTATTCAATGATATGACGAATTTAAGACATGTACACATTATTGAGAATTTAAATAAAGAAGAACTAAAGATATTAAGCACACTGGATGAATAGCTTATTGTTTTCAAATATAACGCGTTTTATTACCCTGGGTTTGGTTCAGATTATGATATGTAACCAATTGAATTTTATGGGAAATATCAACCCTTATATTTATATTCTTTTTTTGCTTCTGTACCCTATTGGTAGCAATAGAATGGGTTTTCTTTTTATCGCCTTTAGCCTTGGATTGATCATAGATTTGTTTTTAGACAGCGGAGGGGCAAACGCTGCTGCATCTTTATCCATAGCCTATATACGTCCCATTTTTTTAAAGTTTTCTTTTGGCTCAGCATACGATTATCAGTCTTTAAAATTAAACACTGCGGAAGCACTGCCAAGATTGATTTATTTTGCCTTAATGATCTTTATTCACCATTTTATTTTATTTACACTTATTTATTTTGACAGCAGTAAATTTAAAATGATTATTTACAATACTTTGGTCAATAGCGGTTTTACATTAATTCTTGTTTTACTCCTGAACACTTTGTTCAGCTCTAAAAAATCATGAGAAAATACCTCCTCATATTGTTGGTGATTGGCTCAGGAATAAGCTTTATTGGACGCTTATTTTTTCTTCAAGTCTGGGACTCTAAAATAAATTCTCTTGAAAATGACGATGCGATTCGAAAAATTTACCAATATCCAAAACGCGGTTATATTTATGATCGGCATGACAAATTGTTGGTCGCAAATCAGCCAACTTATGACCTTATGGTTGTTCCAAGAGAGGTTGGGGCCCTTGATACGCTTTTGTTCTGTAATCTATTAAAAATTGACAAGGCTAATTTTTTAAAATCTTTTGAGCGTGCCAAGCGCTACTCCCCCAGACTCCCATCGTTATTTCTTGCACATATTTCAAAGAAAGACTATGCATTTTTATCTGAGAAAATGCGAAAATTCAAAGGTTTTTATATCCGAAAAAGATCAATTCGTGACTATCAAACTGAAATTGGCTCGAACGTTTTAGGATACATTGCTGAGGTCAATCCAGACAACTTATACAAAGACGATTATTATAAGTTTGGTGATTTAATTGGCAAGCTTGGAGTTGAAAAGTCTTACGAAAAAGAACTTCGCGGTATCAAAGGGGTAAAATACATTCAAAAAGACATCTATAACCGAGACATTGGGCCCTATAAGGAACAAAAATTTGACACTTTACCCATCCCAGGAAAGGATATAAAAATTACAATTGATGCAGAACTCCAAGCTTATGGAGAAAAATTAATGAAAAATAAAATTGGGGGGATTGTTGCGATTGAGCCAAATACTGGTGAATTATTGAGCTTGGTATCTGCGCCTTCTTATAACCCAGGACTTCTAGCGGGCAGAGCGCGCTCCAAAAATTATATGAAACTCTACCAAGATTCCATACATAGACCACTGTATGACAAAGCACTTATTCGTATGCATGCCCCAGGATCACCCTTTAAAACATTGGTAGCTTTAACGGCGCTTCAAGAAGAGGTGATCACTGAAAAAGAAGTCATTTATTGCGATGGTAACTATACATATGGCAAAAGACGTCGCACCATGAAATGTCATTGTGGAGGCGGGTACCGGAATCTCAATACCGCAATTGCTAATTCTTGTAATTCTTATTTCGCAATGGCTTTCAGAAAAACCGTTGGTAAGTATAAAAATTCTTCGCAGTCCATGGACATTTGGAGCGCACACATTAAAAGTTTTGGTTTGGGTAATTTTTTGGGCAATGATTTATCCGTTGGTAAAAAAGGGAATGTCCCTGATGGTAAGTTTTATGACGACTGGTATCCAGATTTCAGATGGGGTCCAACAACCATTCTCTCCAACGCCATTGGGCAGGGTGAAATTTTAGTGACGCCCATTCAATTGGCCAACATGACGGCAGCAATTGCCAATAAAGGGCACTACTACACCCCTCACATCATTAAATCCATTGAAGGAGATTCCATCAATCAAGATTTTATAAGAAAAAAACAAACCTCTATAGATTCAACTTACTTCGACCCAATTATCAAAGGTATGTACAATGTTTACACAAACGGGACCGCTAGTTTTTTAAAAGTTCCAGACATAGATATTTGTGGAAAAACAGGTACTGCTGAAAATTTTACAAAAATTAATGGGATCAAAACTCAACTCACAGACCACTCTATTTTTATTGCTTTTGCACCAAAAGACGACCCAAAAATTGCAATCTCTGTATTGGTTGAAAATGGGTATTATGGGGCGCGTTGGGCGGGTCGCATTAGCAGCTTAATGATCGAAAAATATCTCAAAGGAGAGGTGACCCTCAAAAAGATGGAACAAATTGTACTTAATAAAAGTTTAGAAGATGAATATCTTAAGCCCTACAGCGGTAAACCCTTTAAAATAAATCAATAATGAGCTTCAATAGAGCAAATAGTTTTCAATTAGACTGGCCTACTGTTCTTATCTACATGGCCTTGGTTCTGTTTGGATATTTCAATATTGTTTCGGCATCTACTGGTGCAGAATTTACTTCTTATTGGGACCTTTCAAAGCCTTACGGTAAACAACTTGTCTTTATCGGCATCACTTTGGTCTCTATTGTTTTTATTTTGGCTTTAGATACAAAATTTTACGAGCGATTTTCTAGTATTATTTACACCGTGGCTATATTGGGCCTTTTAGGGTTGTTTTTATTTGGAAAAAAAGTTAATGGTGCCCTCTCATGGTATGAAATCGGAGGCATCACATTGCAGCCAAGTGAATTTGCAAAATTTGCAACAGCGCTGGCTTTGGCAAAATATATAAGTGACCTTCAAACCAACGTCAAAGAAATTGGCCATCAAATTAGGGCCAGCATAATCATTTTGATTCCAGCCGTCCTTATCATCTTTCAAAATGACGCGGGAAGTACTCTTGTATATATTGCTTTGATTTTTGTGTTATACAGAGAGGGTATTCCTCAAAAATACCTTTTGATTGGGTTTTCATTTCTAATAGTTGCTCTAGCAACACTTAAATTTTCAGCGATTATTGTTTCGGTCGTCACAACCCTAATCTTGGGGGTTTATTATTTACTTTTTAAAAGAAAGATAAAGAAATATGCCATTTTAATGTGGGTTTTGATAGCGAGTGTTGGACTCAGCTACGCCACAGAATGGAGTTTTGAAAATACACTTAAAAAACACCACCAAGATCGTATTGGACTTTGGTTGAGATTAGAATCAGATCCCGATAAATTAGAGGCGATGAAACGGAACATTTCCTATAATTTAAATGAGTCTGAAAAAGCCATTCGCGCTGGCGGTCTGACGGGTAAAGGGTTTACCGAAGGGACGAGAACCAAAGGAAAATTTGTTCCCGAGCAACATACCGATTATATTTTCAGTACTGTCGCTGAAGAATGGGGGTTTTTGGGTAGCAGCCTTGTCGTATTATTATTTGTGGCACTTATTACCAGAATTGTTTTTTTAGCAGAACAAAATAAATCTCAATTTAGCAGAGCTTATGGATATGGCGTAGCCTCCATTCTCTTCATTCATTTTTTAATCAATATAGGCATGGTCATGGGACTGATTCCAACCATTGGAATCCCATTACCTTTTTTTAGCTATGGTGGATCTGGCTTGTTGGGTTTTACAATTCTAATTTTTATTTTTCTAAAACTAGATGCCAATCGCCTTGGTATTTGGTAAGGCTATTTTTTGTTGAGCTCTAACTTTTCGGCGAAATAATCACAAAAATCTTTCATGGTATCCGTCATTTTTTGGTCTTGTGTAGCACGCATATAAGTATCGCTCATGGTGAGCAGTGTCTGGTGAAAAAATAATTTCATTTCATCTACAGCCATGTCTTTGGTCCAAAGATCAATTCGCAAAGACTCTTTGTTAACAGAATCCCAAACGGACAAAAAGAAGGCTTTAGCGGCTTGGTCTTGAACGCCGCCGTCCTCTGCAGTCCAACGCAAGGACTCTGGAATTTTATTTTCATCCAATTTAACTTGAAGTACAATTTTAGAGGTCTGCTTTTTAGCCATCATTTTTTTGGTTTAAATTTTGCTTTATTAAAAATAGTTTGACTGTCCATTTGTAGCAAGTTTAAGAGAGAAGTGTCGTTGTTTTTTACATAAGACTTTACAATCTGCCAGCCTATATAACGCCCTATTCCACCCGGACTTTCACTGTCAAGTTCCAAATTAAATCTTGAAAAAGGTGCCGCTGAAATAAAACGGGTTGTCAATTTTGGATCGGTACTGTATAGCAATTCATTCTCTATGAAGTACTGCCAAATGTAAAAAGCATTGTCATGAGCCCATTGTAATTCTGCTTTGGTGTAGCCAATTTTAATAGAATCTTCGGCGGATGGTACCCAAAGATCTTTGAGATATAATTTCTTTCCTTGGTATATCAGCTCGGCCAAAAAGGTATTTCGCTTTGGCTCATTAATCCACCTTGCGGCATAGGTATCCACCAAATCCATTACAATTTGATCTTTTTTCAAGTTCTTTCTGACATATTTATAGAACTCTTGATAAAATCGGTGGTCTGCTCCCAAATAGTTATCTATTCCAATAATTACAATACTGTCTGTTACGATGACTCTATTGCGATAATCAACGTCCGTATACACAGTAATAAGCCGAGGTTTCACAAAAGAAGGCCTGTAATATTTAATGTGTTTATATAAAGATATTAAATTATTTTCCGTGGTTTCAAAATCCATAAACACACTGTCTACGGAGGCTTGGATCATTTTTTGAATGGGGTCTTGAGTTCGATTTAAAAAAATAGAATCGGGGATATGTTTTGGAAATAGAAAAGGATAAGTTATCATAAAATACGGAAGTTGCTCTGCTTTCATTTGCATAAAATCATGGTCAAAGCGCTCAACTTTAACTTCAATAGGAAGAGATTCAATGGTTTTTTGTAATACTGAATTTTTCTTACAAGAAGTAAGACTTAAAAAAAGTAAAAAACCAACTGCTGTAAAAATTTTATTAAAATTTAAAACCCTAAAAATCATTGAGAAATACCTCTAAAATTATTTTTCAAAAATAATCATTCCCTGTTAAATCTTATTGAAATTTTTAAAAACTAGTCTGAGATTAGCGCCGCAGAGTAAAATGACCTTGCTTTATAAAAACACTACCATCAGACTTTGTTAGCTCTATCGAATACCAATAATCATTTGTCGGGAGTAAGACGCCATTGTATGTTCCGTCCCAAAAATTTTCATTGATACTCATAGTTTTTAATATTTTACCATGACGGTCAAATATTGATATTTTTGAGGAAATATAAGTACCAGATACCACTCCTTTTATACCCCAAACGTCATTAAAACCATCGTTATTTGGAGTGAAAAAATTTGGTACATAGAATACAGGTATTGTTATGACAGTCTCACCACATTGGAATTCATCCCTTACATACAAACTGTAAAAGCCTCCGCTAAGCAAGTCAAAATAACCCAAGTCTTGGTAGGCTGCCACTAAAATCCCATTTTCATCAATCAGCTGAAACTCATAATTGGAGTTTCCCATAGCCGCTTCATCTATAGTGATAGAATTATTGGAGGTCCCTTCAATTACTGTAATGTTTGCGGCTGTAATAGTGGGCGGTTCAGATTCAAAAACTTGAAAAGTTTTAATAACTTCACAGGTTCCATTTAAATTGGCAACTGAAACCTGATATTCTCCTAAT
>JAYYCW010000018.1:0-6667 GCA_036161535.1 Bacteroidota bacterium
CATAAACCCATGTCAAGGTTGCAAAAGTGTCGTCTTTATATTCTACAGCATCTGGATAGCCATTTTCTGTATGATTCAAACTAAAGTATCGGTTGTAAGTTTGCCAAGCATTAATATTTTGGAGAAATTCTGACTTGGTCGTTGGTTTGACATCTTTATTCATATTCTCGCCATTATACCCCTTAAAATCATCAGCGATAAGACTTGCCAACTTTAGAGAATCTTTGGAATTGATAGCATCATACATTTCATTAATAACGTCAATGGCGGGATGCTCAATGTACATAGTGCCATTTTTCTTTTTTTGAGCAGAAAGCAACGCACAAAGTGCAAGCGCTAATAAGGATAAATTAATTTTCATAGTTTGTAATTTAATTAATGGTTATGGTGCTGACAATATAAGGAATATCGCCTAAAGAAAAAACCTCCGATTTCTCGAAGGTTTAAAGGTTAAAGTAGTGTAGCGGTGACTCTTGTGGAGAAGATCGGATTCGAACCGACGACCTCTTGACTGCCAGTCAAGCGCTCTAGCCAACTGAGCTACATCCCCTTTTCTTGGTTTATCTTATTTAGACTTGAAACAATTAATTTTCAAACAATTTAAAAGAACAGCTCAAATTTACTAAAAACTGACAGACTTTTGACAGACATTGGCTTTTAGTTGTTTTCCCAACAAGCTAACGCTACTGAGCTTGAAAAACTTTTCTTACCTTTATTCAGTTAACTGATTTAAAACTCATCAAATGGATTTAGTAAAAACAATAATCTTTGTTATATGCCTGTTAATCATCTTTTATGGAATTTTTAAAAAGAACAGAATATTTTTTAACTATGGATATTTAATTATTGGTTTAATGATTGTTTTTGACCAAATAATTATTTATAGTCGGAGCCAAATGGCTGAAAATTTAGCTCTTATTTGTTTGTGGATTATTCAAATAGTGTTAGTAATACCTAACAAATTGCCACCATTGACAAAAAACGGTAGTGTGGTGGCAAAATCAGCAATACCTAAAATTATGATAAGCCTCATTGTAATTAATTTCTTTGGTGCGTACTATAGCTCAACAGTGGACTATATACCTAAAATTGCAATGTATGGTCATATAATTCTTGGCTTATTACCTATATTCCCAGCCTATTTTATACTTGCTGGTAAAATTGAAACTATTGATTAAAATATTATGAAAAAATTAATGATTTGTTTATTCATTGTTCCATCTGTTGCCTTTAGCCAAAGAACAGTAACCAAAGCATCCGATAATTTTACTTACAAGAAGACTGCCGAAAGAAACTTAAAAATTTACAGTTTTAAACCCCCCACATGGGAAAAAACAAAACAATACCCCTCAATTGTTTTCTACTTTGGTGGGGCACTCATCAAAAGGAATTTAAATCAACTGGAAAACATTGCTCAAGAATTCTCTGAAAATGGGTATGTTGCATTTTTAGCAGATTACCGAGTTAAAAGCCGTGAAAATGTGACCGCTTTAGACTGTATCAGTGATGCCAGAGATGCTTTCGCTTTTGTAAGGGAAAATGCCGATCGGTTTTCGCTAGACGATAGTAAAATAACCGCTTTTGGATATTCTTCTGGAGGTTATTTAGCCAGTGCGTTGGGGACTTTAGATGACCCAATACATGGGGCCAATTCCAAGCCTAATTCCATGATTTTACTGGCGATGGGAAATCCGACAAAATACCGAACCCCTCGTTGGTTAGGCACCTCAGATCTCAGTCCAATTTCCCCTGTTGATAATATAAACAAAGAGACACCTGCCGCCCTCATTTTTATTGGAGATAAAGATTATCTTTTACAAATCGCAAAAAACTTCCATAAAAAAATGCTTGAAAACAATAGACCCGCTGAATTTGTTTTATTTGAAGGTAAAGGACATAGCTTTTGGATGCAGAACAAAAAAGACGCTTATTTTAAAGAAATCTTTACAAAATCTATTGACTTCTTAAATGCTTTAAATAAATAACTGTATAACTTAGATGCTGCTTAAATAAAATACTGCGATGAAAAAACTCTTAATAATTTTGATTTTACTTGGGTTTTCTTGCAGCGTCGATCAAGGCGCTGAACCCTGTAATCCAGAACACAACTTGGAAACAGATGAAGCCACCAATATTAATGCAAATTCAGCGCGATTTTCAGGCAGCATCACAATCATATCTTTGGAATGCCCAATTCCAGGAGGTGCTCAACAAGGTTTTGTGTTTGATATAAATAATTCTCCAACTGTCAATGATACTGTAATTATCGCCAATGGCACACAGATTGACGCGACAGCAACCAATTTAAGCCCCGAAACCACATATTATGTCAGAACTTTTATCGCCAATAGCACCGGAGCCTTTTACGGGAACGAAATTAATTTTACGACCCAATCTGCGTCATCAAACTAAAACAACTGATTCTTTGATAAGTTTTTAGCACTTACCCGCATATCAGTGAAAACATTTGGCTTTTAAAAAATTTAGTCTATTCCAATGACTTCAAAAACAACGCTCAGCAACCAACAAATCACCCGACTGGCCATACCAGCCATTATAGCAGGTATTTCAGAGCCTATACTGTCGTTAACTGATGCAGCTATCGTAGGCCATATTTCCTCAAATGCGACTGAGTCTCTTGCAGCCGTTGGCATTGTTTCCTCCTTTTTATCCATGCTCATATGGGTCTTAGGGCAATCCCGATCGGCCATATCAGCCATCATATCTCAGTATCTTGGAGCGGACAAACTCAAAGATGTTCAAAACCTTCCCGCACAAGCCATTGGTATTATAATTATTTTAAGTCTTTTTATTTGCGGAGCAACCGTTCCTTTTAGTGAAGCCATTTTTAAATTTTATAATGCCTCTGGTATACTCCTCGATTATAGCGTAGACTATTATAAAGTACGTATCATAGGATTCCCTTTTACACTTTATACCTTTGCGATCTTTGGCGTTTTTAGGGGGCTACAAAACACTTACCACCCAATGATTGTTGCCATTATTGGAGCCTTTTCTAATATTATTTTGGACTTTGTTTTAGTTTACGGAATTACGGGCGTCATGGATCCAATGAATCTTAAAGGGGCGGCTTTGGCCAGTGTATTGGCCCAAATGATCATGGCACTGCTGTCTACAATCCTCATTTTAAAAAATACGGGGATTTCTTTAAAAATTAAGACGCCAATGAACAAAGAGTTGCCAAAATTTTTAGCCATGATAGGGAATCTCATTCTAAGAACCCTGGCCCTTAACCTGGCCCTGTATTTTGCAACAAGTTTTGCAACCGCATATGGAACCAGTTATATTGCTGCTTACACCGTTGCTATTAATTTATGGTTTTTTGCTGCCTTTGCGGTAGACGGATACGCCAGTGCGGGGAATATTTTGTCAGGGAAATTGTTGGGTGCTAAGCAGTTTGACAGCCTAATTGAACTGAGTCATCGCCTTACCAAAAAGGCATTGGTGGTTGGATTTATCATGGCCGGCTTGGGAGGTCTTTTTTATAAATATATTGGTGGAATTTTTACTTCAGATCCTTTGGTTTTGGCGACATTTTACAATGTGTTTTGGATTGTATTGGTCATGCAGCCACTTTGCGCCATCACCTTTGTTTATGATGGTATGTTTAAGGGACTTGGGAAAATGAAAGTACTGAGAAATGTATTGTTAGGGGCAACATTTTTTATATTCATACCCACCCTTTTATTAGGGCATTATTTAGGTTTAAAATTACATGGGATCTTATGGGCTTTCACGTTTTGGATCATCGCAAGAGGTCTGCCATTGATATTGAAATTTAGAAAACAATTTTTACCGCAAGTTCGAAAACACTAACTTTGCTCGGGTTATTGTTAAATATAATTTTCATAATGACTAAAATAAGAATCACCAAACAATTCACCTTTGAAACTGGTCATGCTTTATATGGCCATGACGGTAAATGCAAAAACATTCACGGTCACAGCTACAGACTAGACGTTACCTTGTATGGCAGCCCAGTTACAGAGGCTGCCAGCCCAAAATTTGGAATGATTATGGACTTTTCTGATTTAAAAAAAATAGTCAAAAAAGAAATTGTAGATCCCCTGGACCACGCCACAATTTTTAACAAAAATAGCCCGCATTTAAGATTGGCAGAAGACTTAAAGTGCAGTGGCCATAAAGTTGTACTTGTGGACTATCAACCAACCAGTGAAATGCTGGTTATTGATTTTGCTGAAAAAATAAAAAAACACCTCCCAAACAACATCCATTTACACGCCCTTAAACTTCGAGAAACTGCCAGCTGCTTTGCAGAGTGGTATGCAAGTGATAATGAATAAAGTGTATGAAAACCATCCAAATTCCTAAGGGGAAAAAAATTTATTTTACCTCAGACCATCATTTTGGAGCCCCCTCAAAAAAAGCCTCCAAAGCTAGAGAGAAAAAGTTCGTAGCTTGGTTAGATAATATAAAAAAAGATGCGGAGGTTCTATTTATTCTTGGTGATCTTTTTGATTTTTGGTTTGAATATAAGCATGTCATCCCAAAAGGCTTTACTAGAGTGTTGGGGAAATTGGCTGAGTTAAGTGATCACGGGATTGAAATTCACTTTTTCTCAGGCAATCACGATATGTGGATGCGTAACTATTTTGAGGAGGAATTTCGCATTGTAGTTTACAATAAGCCACAGGAATTTGAATTAAATGGAAAACTGTTTCTTATTGGACATGGTGATGGCTTGGGGCCGCACGACAAAGGCTATAAACGCCTAAAAAAAGTTTTTTCGAATCCCTTTTTTAAATGGCTTTACCGCTGGATACACCCAGATTTTGGAGTACTCTTTGCTCAATATCTCTCCCAAAAAAATAAACTTATGTCTGGGGACAACGATTTGAAATTTAAAGGAAATGAAAGCGAATGGCTTACCCAATATGCCCGCAGAAAATTAGAATACAGGCATTATGATTATTTCTTGTTTGGCCACCGCCACTTGCCGCTAGAGGTGCCACTAAACCAAAAATCATACTATTTTAACTTAGGGGATTGGATCACCCATTTCTCTTATGGGGTGTTTGATGGGCAAATATTCAAGCTAGAGAAATATAATAAAGACTAACAATTAGTCCCGATTAGTTTTTTTGTAATTGATTTATTTTTTATAAAATCTAAAAAGGCTTAATTTTCATGTTTCTGGTCTCTCTTTTTGACAATGATTTTTTTATCATATGTGTAAGCTTGTTAATAAATGCTGTTGGTTTAACTGAACTGACAAAGAATTGTTAGTTATAATTTTCAAAAAGAGTTGAGGGTGTTTTTACCTTTTATATTTAAATGATCTCCAGTGGTCAGGCGTTATCATTGAACAAATTGAACTAAAAAAGCAAATCCTAAAACAGAACCAAGAGTTTGTGTTTTACTTTATTAGCCTTCATCTGCATTAAAATCTTTTTCTAAATCTAAATTTCTAAAGCTTGGAGATACAATCCCTGTGGTGAAAACTGTTATCAAAGTCATGGTTCCCCCAAAAACAACGGCCCTTACAGTTCCCATCAATTTGGCAGTCAAACCACTCTCAAAAGCCCCCAACTCATTTGAAGATCCTACAAACATTGAATTTACGGATGAAACTCGACCTCGCATATGATCTGGGGTTTTAAGTTGTAAAATTGTTTGTCTAATGACCATAGAAACCCCGTCGGTAACCCCACTAAAAAACAGTGCAACAACCGAGGTCCAAAACACAGATGAGAGTCCAAAAACAATGATAGAAATACCAAATCCAAAGACGGCTAGCAACAATTTCATTCCGGCCCTGCGACTAATTGGGATAAAGGCAGTGGTGAGCATGGTTAAAAAAGCACCTAACGCGGGAGCCGATCTTAAAATCCCAAAACCCTCAGAGCCAACTTTTAAAATGTCTTGTGCAAAAACTGGTAAAAGAGCTACAGCGCCACCAAAAAGTACAGCAATCATATCCAAGCTCAAAGCACCTAAAATTGCCTTTGTTTGGAACACAAAGCGCAATCCCTCTTTTAAACTTTGAATAACAGGCTCTCCAATTTTTGGATTCAGTACAGGTTTTTTACTTATTAATAATCCCAACATAAAAGACAATACTACAAGAATAAAAACAACACATAACGACCAGTGTACACCCATCCAATTGATGGTAAGCCCAGCCACAGCTGGGCCTAATATAGAGGCCATTTGCCAGGTTGAACTGCTCCATGTAGCGGCATTTGAATATATTTTTTTGGGCACAATAAGCGCCACCAAAGAAAAGATTGTAGGACCAAAAAAGGCCCGTAACAAACCCCCAAAAAATACAAGACCATAAATACAATTCAAAATAGATTTTTGACTCCAAAGGTTCATAACAGAGTCTTTAGATAGAAAAAATAGGCCCAAGCTAATCAACGAAAACAACCCAATACACCACAAGAACAAATTTCGCTTTTCCCGTTGATCCACAATATGCCCTGCAAACAAGGCCGTACTCAAGGCGGGTATAATTTCCATAAGACCTATAATTCCAAGAGACAAGGGGTCTTTCGTCAAGGAGTAGACTTGCCACTCAATAACTATAAACTGCATGGACCAAGCGAACACCAATACAAATCGAAGCAACAAAAAAATATTAAACTCTTTATATCTCAAAGCTGCGTAGGGATCTTTTCTAGGC
>JAYYCW010000019.1:0-5749 GCA_036161535.1 Bacteroidota bacterium
AGGATATTCAAGAAAAATTGGTTTTGAAGGGGGTCAAATGCCACTTCAAAGACGAGTACCAAAATTTGGCTTTAACAACATAAACAGAAAAGATTACCAAGGTATCAATCTGGACACCATCCAAAATTTGGTGGATTCAAAAAAAATTAAATCAACTTTGGATTTTAACACAATCGTAGAGCTGCGATTGGCTAGAAAGAACGAATTGGTCAAAATATTGGGCCGTGGAGAATTAAAAGCAAAAGTAAAAGTGTCTGCACACAAATTTACAGCCACTGCTAAAGCGGGTATTGAAGCCGCTGGAGGTGAGGTCATAACGCTTTAAAAATTAGAGAATGAAATTTATAGATAACTTAACAAACGTTTGGAAAATCACAGAGCTTAAGGACAGAATCATACTGACCTTAGGACTTTTGTTGGTGTATCGTTTTGGTGCTCAGGTTGTATTACCTGGAATTGACGCATCTCAGTTGGGTTCACTAGCTTCTAATACAGACTCAGGTCTGTTAGGCCTTCTCAATGCTTTTACAGGTGGTGCATTTGCCAAGGCCTCTGTTTTTGCACTCGGAATCATGCCTTATATCTCTGCATCCATTGTAGTTCAATTGATGGGGATTGCCATTCCTTACCTACAGAAATTACAAAAGGAAGGCGCGAGCGGACAAAAGAAAATTACTCAAATTACGCGTTGGTTGACTATCGGAATTTGTCTAGTGCAGGCGCCAGCCTATTTAGCGAGTTTACCAGCCCTAATGGGAGGGACTCAAGCTTTTGTTCTTGGACAGAGCGGGGTGTTTTATTTTTCTTCCATAATTATTTTAGTAACCGGTTGTATTTTTGCCATGTGGTTGGGAGAAAAAATTACAGACAAAGGCGTTGGCAACGGAATCTCATTGCTTATTATGGTGGGTATTATTGCCACCATGCCCTTGTCATTTGCTCAAGAATTTGACTCTGCAGTGAATCAATCTCAAGGGGGTCTTATCAAAATTTTAATTGAAATTGTTGTTTGGTTTGCCATTATTCTAGCTTCTATATTGCTTGTGATGGCAGTAAGAAGAATAGCCGTTCAATATGCGAGACGTACAGCTTCTGGTGGCTACGAAAAAAATATTATGGGTTCTCGTCAATACATTCCTTTAAAACTCAATGCATCGGGTGTGATGCCTATTATTTTTGCGCAGGCCATTATGTTCGTTCCAGGACTTATTGGGGGCTTAAGTATTTTAAAAGACTCTGCTGTTGGACAATGGTTGGTAGCTAATTTTGGCGGTAACAGCATGTTTGGTCTTTGGTACAATATTGTATTCGGACTCCTTATTATTGTGTTTACTTATTTCTATACTGCAATCACCGTGCCTACCAATAAAATGGCAGATGATTTAAAGCGAAGCGGTGGTTTTATTCCAGGAATTCGTCCAGGTACTGAAACTTCAGAATATTTAGATAAAATTATGTCCCAAATTACTTTACCAGGCTCAGTATTTTTGGCACTTATTGCGGTTTTTCCAGCAATTATCGTTCAGATTATGGACATCCAAGCAGGTTGGGCCTTATTTTTCGGTGGCACCTCTTTACTCATTATGGTAGGCGTTGCAATTGATACCATGCAACAAATTAATTCCTATTTGTTAAACAAACATTATGACGGTCTCATGAAGACTGGTAAAAATAGAAAATTAGCATAAACTATGGCAAAGCAACCCGCAATAGAACAAGATGGATCCATTATCGAGGCACTTTCCAACGCGATGTTTAGAGTGGAATTGGAGAATGGTCACATTGTAACAGCCCATATTTCAGGTAAAATGCGCATGCATTACATCAAGCTCTTACCTGGAGATAAAGTAAAATTAGAAATGAGTCCTTACGATTTAACGAAGGCAAGAATAACGTTCAGATACTAAATGTAACTAAGATGAAAGTAAGAGCATCCATTAAAAAAAGAAGTGCCGATTGTAAAATCGTGCGTAGAAAAGGAAGACTTTATGTCATTAACAAAAAGAATCCTAGATTCAAACAAAGACAAGGATAATTATGGCTAGAATTGCAGGGGTAGACATCCCAAAACAAAAAAGAGGCGTCATTTCATTGACCTATATTTATGGAATTGGACGCAGCCGTGCTAAAGAAATATTGGCAACGGCGAAGGTCGATGAAAGTACAAAAGTTTCAGATTGGACTGATGAAGAAATCGGTAACATCCGATCTGCAGTGAGCAGTTTTACCATTGAGGGTGAATTGCGCTCTGAAACCCAGTTAAACATCAAGCGTTTGATGGATATTGGTTGTTACAGAGGCATTCGTCACAGATCTGGATTGCCACTTCGTGGACAACGTACCAAAAACAACTCTAGAACCAGAAAAGGAAAACGAAAAACTGTTGCTAACAAGAAAAAAGTAACTAAATAATCATTAGTCATATGGCAAAGTCAAGTACTAAAAAAAGAAAAGTTATTGTAGAATCCAGCGGAGAGGCTCATATCACAGCCTCCTTTAACAATATCATAATCTCTTTAACAAATAAAAAAGGCGATGTGATTTCATGGTCTTCTGCAGGAAAAATGGGTTTTAGAGGCTCAAAGAAGAATACACCTTATGCGGCTCAATTAGCCGCGGAAGATGCAGTTGAAACCGCCAAAGAGGCCGGCTTAAGAAAAGTAAAGGTCTATGTAAAAGGTCCTGGTAATGGTAGAGAGTCTGCCATCAGGAGCATTCACAATGGCGGTATTGAGGTTACTGAAATTATCGATGTGACCCCAACACCACATAATGGGTGTAGACCTCCAAAAAGACGAAGAGTTTAACAACAATTAAAACAAGTATAACGAGAGGCAAATCCATTGCGAAGGATAAGATTAAGACCTTAATTTTCAATGGCTCTCAAAAAAACATAACAAATGGCAAGATATACTGGTCCTAAAACAAAAATCGCCAGAAAGTTTGGTGAGGCAATTTTCGGAGAAGATAAATCTTTTGAAAAAAGAAATTATCCTCCAGGACAACATGGCAACAACCGCCGACGCGGAAAAAAATCTGAATATGCAATCCAACTTATGGAAAAACAAAAGGCTAAATACACCTATGGTATTTTAGAGAAGCAATTTAGAAACTTGTTTAAAAGGGCAACAGCTGCAGATGGGATTACTGGTGAAGTTCTACTTCAGCTTTGTGAGTCCCGTTTGGACAATGTCGTTTACAGAATGGGACTTTCCCCCTCTAGAAGCGGTGCCAGACAACTGGTCTCTCACCGTCACGTTACAGTGAATGGAAAAGGGGTCAACATCCCATCCTATTCCCTAAAAGCCGGAGATGTTGTAGCTGTTCGCGAAAAATCAAAATCTTTAGAGGCAATCGAAAGCTCTTTGGCAAATTCATCTGCCATTTATGAGTGGATTACCTTCAACAATGATACAAAGTCTGGAACCTTTGTATCTGTCCCAGCTAGAATTCAGATTCCAGAAAACATCAATGAGCAATTCATCGTTGAATTATATTCTAAATAACTAACTGAAACACAAAGCGATATGGCAATTTTAAATTTTCAGAAGCCCGACAAAGTCATTATGATTGATTCTACCGACTACGACGGTAAATTCGAATTCAGACCCCTAGAACCAGGGTATGGTTTAACAGTAGGCAATGCACTTAGAAGGGTCTTGTTATCCTCTTTGGAAGGTTTTGCAATTACATCTGTAAGAATTGAAGGTGTAGAACACGAGTTTTCCACTATTACTGGCGTTGTTGAAGACGTAACAGAAATTATTTTAAACCTTAAACAGATTCGTTTTAAGCGTCAGATTGAGGAAGTCGACAACGAATCTGTTTCCATTTCAATTTCTGGACAAGATAAAGTCACTGCGGGTGATTTTCAAAAATTCATTTCTGGGTTTCAAGTGCTAAATTCAGACCTTGTTATATGTAACTTAGATCCTAAAGTTAGCATATCAATGGAAATTACCATTGAAAAAGGAAGAGGCTATGTACCTGCTGAAGAAAATAAAAAAGCATCTGCTGCCTTGGGAACTATTTTTACAGATTCTATTTATACGCCAATTAAAAACGTAAAATACAGTGTTGAGAACTTCCGTGTAGAGCAAAAAACAGACTACGAGAAGCTGGTTTTTGAAATCATAACAGATGGATCTATCAATCCCCAAGATGCATTGACACAAGCGGCTAAGATTCTTATTCATCACTTTATGTTGTTCTCCGACGAACGCATCACATTGGAAGCTGATGAAATTGCACAGACTGAAACCTATGACGAGGAATCCTTACACATGCGACAGTTGCTCAAAACCAAGCTCATTGATATGGATCTTTCGGTTCGTGCCTTGAACTGTTTAAAAGCGGCTGAGGTGGACACCCTGGGAGATCTCGTATCATTTAATAAAAATGATTTGATGAAGTTCAGAAACTTTGGAAAAAAATCCCTAACCGAGCTCGAAGAGTTGGTGAGTATCAAGGGACTTAGTTTTGGAATGGACCTCACTAAATACAAATTAGACAAAGAGTAACACATCATATTTTGCGCCCCAATATATTTGGGTTGAAGCAAGATGATGGTTAATACACAATAAAATGAGACACGGAAAGAAAATTAATCATTTAGGAAGAAAGACCGCTCACAGGAAATCAATGTTGGCCAATATGGCTTGTTCTTTAATTGAGCACAAGCGCATCAACACTACGGTTGCTAAGGCCAAAGCGCTTAAGCAATTTATTGAGCCCTTAGTGACTAAATCTAAAGAAGACAGTACGCACAACCGCCGCATTGTTTTTAGTAGATTGCGTCAAAAAGAAGCGGTGGCGATACTATTTAGAGATGTGGCCGTTAAAGTAGGGGACCGACCTGGAGGTTACACTAGAATTATCAAATTAGGTAATCGCCTTGGTGACAATGCCGATATGGCGATGATTGAATTTGTAGATTATAACGAAATTTACAATGCCGATAAACCCAAAAAGAAAACAACACGCAGAAGCCGTCGCGGTGGAAAATCAAAACCGGCTGCTGCTGTTGCTGCTGTTGATTCTCAAGAAGAAGAATAAATGTTAATAATCATTTGATATCAAAAGGATAAACTTTTTAAGTTTATCCTTTTTTTTTGCAACTTTGTAATACTTACATTTTTCCAATAATTATGAAATACAAATCAAGAAAAAAAGCTATTCTTCTGCTCGCTGATGGCACCATTTTCTATGGAAAAGCGATTGGGAAAGAAGGAACTGCCTTTGGTGAAGTTTGCTTCAATACTGGAATGACGGGCTATCAAGAAATTTTTACAGATCCTTCTTACTTTGGTCAGTTAATGGTCACTGCCAACGTCCATATTGGGAATTACGGTGTCAATGCTTCAGAAGTTGAATCGGACGGAATCAAAATTGCGGGTTTGATTTGTAAAAATTTCAGTTATAATTACTCAAGAATCGATTCCGATGGTAGCTTGTTTGATTTTTTTGAAGCCAATGATCTATTTGCCATCTCTGATGTGGATACCAGAGCTCTTGTGAGTTATATTCGAGAAAACGGCGCCATGAATGCTGTTATTTCTACAGAAACAGAAAATATTGAAGGATTGAAACAACAACTTTCTGAAGTGCCAGAAATGGAGGGTTTGGAACTGGCATCAAGAGTTTCTACCAAAACACCCTATTATTTTGGGGACGAAAATGCGCTCTACAAGATTGCTGCCCTTGATATTGGGATTAAAAAGAATATTTTGAGAAATTTCGCAAAACGCGA
>JAYYCW010000020.1:0-11551 GCA_036161535.1 Bacteroidota bacterium
CCAGCGAACGCTATGTGTAAATCCGTATCAAAAGATTGTGGCGCTCTAAAACCACTGCTCCAAGTGCTGCGGAATTGCCAACCAGATTGGGGTTTATAAAGCATTGAAATTCGTGGACTCAAAATTAAGGATTCCAATAAATTGTGTCGGTCCAATCGAATCCCAGAAAACAATTTGAAATCGTTTGTCATTTCCCAGTCGCTCTGTAAGAAAAAAGCTCTTTATTATGTTGTTTTATTTAAACCAACAAGCGGAAGCGCGCACTCATGATGTTTGGATGGGGAGTTTGGATTATCAAATCAACTTTGACAAGGACGACAGCTCACTTATTGCTTACCTCGCGGGTCAAAGGACAGACCGAGACCATTATACAGGTATCTTTCCTGACGCGGCAGAAGACATCGACGGCCACCTAGAAAACCCTCCATATGGCATTTCAAAAACAACTACTTTTCAAACAGGTTTACAATTTAACCATCGCCTTAAAAACTTTATTGTAGGCAACAATGTTTTTACCCTTGGTGGAGAATATCTTAAAGACGCCGTTTTAGATGAAATTCCGACTTACAATTACAGGGTGAATCAAACCACAGAATCAAGAGCTTTTTTCTTACAGAGCGACTGGGAAATGACAAACGATTTCAAATTGTTATCTGGGATTCGATTGGACCGACACAATTTATTGAAATCCTTAATTTTGAGTCCACGAATTTCAATGCTTTATAAACCCCAATCTGGTTGGCAATTCCGCAGCACATGGAGCAGTGGTTTTAGAGCACCACAAGCTTTTGACACGGATTTACACATAGCGTTTGCTGGGGGGGGTATTTCAAGAATTTCATTGGCAGAAAATTTGAAAGAAGAGCGATCTAACAGCTTTAGTGCCTCTGTAAATTACGACCAAACCACAGAAAATTATATTTTTGGATTTACCATAGAGGGCTTTTACACCGCCCTCAAGGATGCGTTTTATCTTGCAGCTATTGGACAAGACGCCTTTGGAGAGCGCTTTGAAAAACAAAATGGAACCACGGCAAGAGTAAAGGGTGTCAGCATAGAAATCCGAGCGAATTACAAAAAGAAAATTCAATTGGAAACTGGATTTAACATACAATCAAGCCGTTATGACAGCCCCATTGAAGTCCTTGAAGGCTTGCCGCCAACTAAAGATTTTTTGCGGACGCCAAACCAGTATGGGTTTGCAACTATCAAATTTATGCCCGGTCAAAAATTTAATACAAACCTGAACTATGTGTATACCGGACCCATGAAGCTACTGCATTTTGCAGGCGCCCCAGAGCAAGATTTTGATGCGCTTGTAAATTCTGAGGCCTTTTCGGAACTTGGCTTTAAAGCCAGTTATGTATTTGGGGTAAAAAGCAAAAAACCAAAACTTGAGGTTTTTGGAGGTGTCAAGAACATATTGGATGCTTACCAAGAGGATTTTGACAGCGGTAAAAACAGAGACAGTAATTATGTTTATGGGCCAGCAACTCCCAGAACGGTCTTCATTGGCTTAAAACTGGGCAACTTTTAAAAGCCGAGTTCGCCTTGCAACTGTTCATAAGCCTGCTGGACTTTTCTAAATTTTTCCTCGGCACCTTTTTGATGCTCTTCCCCCAAGTGTTGCACTTTATCAGGGTGAAATTTCTTGGCCATTTTTCTATAGGCTTTTTTAATGGCCAGAGGACTGGCGCCTTTTTCAATTTCTAAAATTTTATAAGCCTCTTCACGGCTGTTGTAAAACATGGCCTTGATACTTTCATAATCGTTTTTTGAGATTCTTAAATACTGGGCGATTTGCTCGATTAAAGACACCTCAACAGCCGCGACCTTGCCATCGGCCTTGGCTATTCCAAACAGGAAATGTAAAAGTTGTAAACGAGAGGCGTGGTCCATCATTTGTTGAATCTGCATACACACCTGCCGTAGTGAAATATGAGTTTGCTGGTTGATGGCCTTAAATAATCTGAAGGCTTGATTGGCGCGCTGTTTGCCATACATTTGAACAAATTGGCGGCGTACAAAATCCAATTCGCGCTGGTCTTGTTTGCCATCCGCCTTGATGACCAAAGAAGCCAAAATTAATAAACTCACCTCAAAGTCTCCGGATTGCGTTTGAGAGCGGAACCGTTTTTGGGGCTTTGCGATTGAGGTCGAACTGTCAACCAAACTTCCAAGCGCCAGGCCAATAATAGCGCCAATAGGACCCCCAAAAGACCAGCCTACAGAGGCACCAATCCATTTTGCAAAACTCATAATTTACAATTGCTTTTTCGTTTCCAAACCTAAGAAATTTCGCCCATATTTTGAAACAGAATTTTGTATCTTTGTAGTGTAATTTAAATTAATGTTATGTACCCAGCAGAATTAGTAAAACCCATGCGCGAGCAACTGACACAAGTCGGTTTTGATGAATTGGAAAACGCGGTAGCGGTTGATAGTGCACTGTCTAAATCAGGGACTACACTTGTGGTTGTAAACTCCGTTTGCGGATGCGCGGCAGCCAATGCAAGGCCTGGCGTTATTCAAAGTTTAAAAAATGACAAACGCCCTACGCAAAATGTCACTGTTTTTGCGGGAGTTGACAAAGAAGCTGTCAATAAAGTAAGAGAACATATGGTACCCTTTCCGCCAAGCTCCCCATGTATTGGTTTGTTTAAAGATGGTGAGTTGGTGCATATGTTAGAGCGGCATCATATTGAAGGTAGGCCGGCAGAACTCATTGCAGAGAATTTGATGAATGCTTACAACGAGTATTGCTAAATAAAATTTAATAATTCCTCTATTTTACCGAGTAATTGTATCTGTATTCGCTTGGATTTTAGGCTAAATTTATTATTCTTGGCAATAAAAATAGCTTTAAATCCAAGTTTTTCAGCTTCCATAATCCGCTGGTCAATACGCTGTACAGGCCTGATTTCTCCAGACAAGCCCACTTCGGCTGCAAAACAATAATTTTTTGTAAGTGCAGCATCCTTGTTGGAAGACAAAATAGCCGCCACTACCGCCAAATCAATGGCAGGGTCGTCCACCCGAATTCCACCAGTGATGTTTAAAAATACGTCTTTAGCGCCCAGTCGAAATCCCGCACGCTTTTCTAAAACCGCCAATAACATATTAAGGCGTTTGGCATTAAATCCTGTAGTGCTGCGCTGTGGTGTGCCGTAAACGGCTGAGCTTACAAGGGCTTGTACTTCTACAAGGAAAGGCCGCATGCCTTCAAGAGTCACAGCAATCGCATTCCCAGACAAAGACGCTTGTTTGTTTGAAATTAACAATTCTGAGGGGTTTTGAACTTCTCTTAACCCATCACCCTGCATCTCGTATATTCCGATTTCGTGAGTCGACCCAAAGCGATTTTTATGGGCGCGTAGAATTCTGAAAACATGGTTTCTGTCCCCTTCAAATTGCAAGACAGTATCTACCATATGCTCTAATATTTTTGGGCCTGCAATGCTGCCCTCTTTGGTAATATGTCCAATTAAAATCACTGGGGTGGCCGTTTCTTTGGCAAATTTCATCAATTCCGTGGTACTCTGCTTGATTTGAGAAACGCTTCCCGCAGAAGCTTCTAAAAAATCGCTTTGAAGGGTCTGTATGGAGTCGACAACAAGAATGTCTGGATCAAGGGCTTCAATTTGTTTAAAAATTTTCTGAGTATTGGTTTCCGTAAGTATATAGCAATGTGGACTGTTTGGAGCAATGCGCTGGGCGCGAAGTTTTATTTGTTTCTGGCTTTCTTCCCCAGAAATATAAAGCGTTTTATAGGTCAATTTTAATGCGAGTTGGAGGATCAGCGTACTTTTCCCAATTCCGGGTTCTCCCCCCAAAAGAATCACAGATCCAGAAACAATTCCCCCCCCAAGAACCCTATTTAATTCTTTGTCAGAAGTCTTAAGCCGTGGCGTTTGACTGCTATCAATTTCAGATATCTTTAAGGGTTTAGAAGCGCGTTTTGATTGGGAAATGTTTGATGTTTTCCAGTCTCCTTTTTTGGGAGCGTGAACCACCTCCTCGACTATTGTATTCCATGACTTACAGGCATTGCACTGACCCTGCCACTTGGCGTATTGCGCCCCGCAGTTCTGACAAAAAAATGTTGTTTTAACTTTCGCCATTTGCAACCAATTTAGCTTTTTCTATTTACGAATACAAGTTAGGTAATTAACTAAAAATAAAGAAGTGAAACCGCAGTTTGTTTTAATTGGTTTTGGGATAGATTCGATTGTAAATCGGTAAAAAAACAAGAGAGAATCCGCCTACAACAACAACCAAAAGCGTGTGTGAGCTCCACATGATCCAACCAAAGGCGAGACTCGGGGCTTCCGCAATATTGAAAATGGAAAAGCCTGCATATACTGCCAATGGATAAGCCCCGATGCCACCATTGGTTGCCGCAACGGTAAAACTGGCAGCAATAAATCCAATTAAAATGGCTGAAAAAGGAAGTTCTAAAATGGCCTCAATCGAAAAAGAGGTCACGTAAAACATCAAAACATACATGGCCCAAATAAAAAGGGTATGACTGATAAAAGACCATTTATATTTCATTTTAAAAATACTTGTAACCCCTTCAAAAAAGCCTGTCATTATAGATTTGACCTTTTTAAAGAGGGGATGATTTGATTTTTTTAAAATCAAATACCCGCCATAAATCAAAAAAGAAAGGAATGGAATTATTGGCAGCCAATCACTTTTAAAATTAAAATCTTTAAACAAAAAATCAAATATAATTTCAAATTGCCAAATGAGCGTAAAGCCAATAATAAGCATCATGACCAATACATCGGCAACGCGTTCTGCGACAATGGTTCCAAAGCCTTTCTCAAAGGGAACCTTTTCGTAATTGCTCAGAATTGTAGCCCTGGAGACTTCTCCGGCCCTTGGAATGGTGTAGTTGATAAGATAAGCTGAAAAAACCGCCATCACACTGTTTGAAAAACGCAATTCGTGCCCTAGGGGTTCGATCATGTATTTCCAGCGGTAAGCTCTTGACAAGTGACTTAAAAGCCCCAAGAAAACTCCGAGCACAATCCAATAATAATTGGCATTTTTAAAATAATCCGTCAACTCTGTAAAAGAAATCTTACGCAGTGAATACCACACTAGAACGCCCCCCAATAAAAGCGGTAAAATGATCTTTAAAAGGGATTTTAGTGACTTATTCAAAAAAATTATTTCAAAAGGTTGGTGGTTTCGTCTGGAAATACCAAGGTGGGTGTGAAGGCCTTGGCAGCATCAATACTCATAATGGCATAAGTGATTAAAATAAGGACATCTCCAATATTGACTTTGTGGGCTGCAGCACCATTTAAGGTAATTTCACCAGAGTTTCTCGGCCCTGGAATGACATAAGTTTCCAAGCGCTCTCCGTTGTTGTTGTTAACCACTTGTATCTTTTCGCCCTGTATGATATTCGCAGCATCCATCAAATTTTCATCAATGGTAATACTGCCAATATAATTTAAATCGGCGCCTGTGACCTTAACACGGTGAATTTTGGATTTAACAACTTGTATTTGCATGGGACAAAGGTAATTAATTTAAGGCGATATTGTCAATCAATCTCACATCTCGAATGAAGACCGCAACAAAAGCGCGGTACTTTTTGTTTGGGGCAATCGTCACTGTAGATTCCAGCGTGGAGACTTCTGAAATTTCGAAATATTCCAAATTTATATACGGGTCGTTTTCGAATTGAGCCTGAACCCATTTCCTTATGTCTGAGATGGGGAGTGTTTCAAATTTTTGTTCAACAGCTTTTAAAATCTGATAAATTTTTGAGGCATGCTTGCGCTCGTTGTTGTAAAGCCTCTTGTTCCTAGAACTCATGGCCAAACCACTGGGCTCTCTTGCAATGGGGCAGCCAATAATATTGATTGAAGCTCCAATGACTCTCACTAGCTTTTTGATAATCTGTAATTGTTGAAAATCTTTTTCTCCAAAATAAGCCATGTCTGGTTTGACGATTAGTAAAAGTTTATAAACCACGGTAGCAACTCCATCAAAATGTCCTGGTCTGTGCTTGCCTTCCATCTGATGCTCCAAGCCTCCAAAGTCAAAATTTTTTTTTGAAAGGTCACCATTATATACATCTTGTGTACTGGGGGCATAAACAACAATCTTATCACTGCCAATTGAGGAGATTGTTTCAATATCTTTATTTAAATTTTGGGGGTAAGTCTCAAGATCTGATTTGTTGTCAAACTGTGTGGGATTTACAAAAATACTAACCACCACCAAACAATTTTCGGCAATGGCTTTTTGAATAAGAGATACATGTCCTTGGTGTAAGGCTCCCATGGTAGGAACGAAGCCTAGGCTTGTGTCTGACGCTTTTTGGCTCTCAAGATATGAAAAAAGGGCTTGGTTTGTGGTACAAATTTTCATTGAACTCATTAATAACGGCTTGCAAACTTAATGTATTCCAATTAATCTGCATAAAATTTTGTATTTTTGCATAATTTTTATTGAGAAAACTAAAGACCCGCGTTTATGAAAGATAAAAGAATATTGTATGTGTCGTCCGAAGTCATTCCTTATCTGCCTGAAACCGAAATTTCATCCATGTCTTTTGAAGCCCCCAGAATGGTGAACAAACAAGGCGGACAAATTCGTATCTTTATGCCGCGCTATGGAAATATCAATGAACGCCGGCATCAATTACATGAAGTGATTCGCCTTTCTGGAATTAATTTGGTAGTGAATGATTTTGATATGCCGTTAATAATTAAAGTGGCATCGATTCCCAAAGAGAGAATTCAAGTGTATTTTATAGACAATGAAGATTATTTCAAGAGAAAGGCCATGCTTCAAGATGAAGATGGTAACCTTTTTAATGACAATGACGAGCGTGCTATATTTTTTGCCAAAGGAGTGATTGAAACTGTAAAAAAATTAAACTGGGCGCCAGACATCATTCACGTACACGGTTGGTTGGCATCATTATTGCCCCTGTATTTAAAAGAATACTACAAAAATGAACCCTTATTTAAAGAAAGTAAAGTTGTGACTTCTGTATACGACCAAAGTTTTGAAGGGTCTTTAGACTGCACTTTAATTGACAAAATTAAATTTGATGAAATTGAAGATGGTTTTTTGCAAAACCTCGAAACCCCTAACTATGTTAACCTCATGAAAACCGCCATTGATTTTTCTGACGGTCTTATCAAGGGATCACAAACCATTCCTGAAGAACTTAATACATACATTACAAAAGCCAAAAAACCGGTATTGGATTACCAATTCCCAGAGGCCTTTGCAGAAGCCTATACCGACTTTTACAGCACCCAAATTTTAAATTAGCACCCTGGATTGATGAAAATCTTACCGTCTCTATGTATAAAGACCATTTTGGTTGTTTTTTTAATGAGCCTCACAGTGGCTTGTGAAAAAGACTACTCAGAAATTGGATCGGACATCATCGGCAATCAAAACATTGCTGTTGAGTTCCAATCATACCCCGCAAAGTCCTATAACAAGCTGATAAGGCCCTTTCAGTCTAACAATTTGCCAAATAATCTGCTGGGATACTATTATGACCCTAATTTTGGAGGAACTACAGCCCATTTCTTGGCCCAGTTGACCCCTCAAAGTTTCAATCCAGACTTTGGCGAGAACCCGGTCCTTGACTCTGTAGTGTTGACACTGCCTTACATGTCCAGGCTTGATGGAGATACCTACAGCTTGGATTCCCTATATGGCGGAGGGCCAATTAAATTATCTATATATAAAAATAATTTTTTTCTTAGAAATTTTGATCCTGGAAGTGACCTTGATGATTTTCAGCGGTTTTATTCCAACAGTGCTTTATCTCAAGATGAGTCTCTGAACGTCTCTGAATTAGAAGGGCAGCTGCTTTATGCAACAGATGAATTTATACCAAGCAATGCCGCTATTGATTTGTACGAACCAAATAGTGAAGGTGTGCTGGAGGTTTCGGAAACTTTGGCGCCAAGCCTTCGAGTCAAATTGGAAGGCCCCGCAGAAACAGGACTTCCTGAAGGTTATTGGGAAAGCCTGTTTTTTGAAAGGGAAGATGGCCTTGAATTGACCAGCTCCAATCATTTCTACGAATACTTTAGAGGACTGTATTTTAAAGTTGAGCCCGTAAATGAAAGCTCAGGAAGCATGATTCAAATGGACTTTTCAACAGCGGGTGCCACATTAAAGCTTTACTATTCCTATGATTTCACATCGCCAACGACTGATGAAGTTTCAAGACTGCAAAGGAGTTATGACCTTGGTTTTTTTGGAAATAGAATTTCGCTTTTTGAAACAAATTTTGATACTGATGTATTGCAATCCATTGAAAATGCTAATGAGCTTGAGGGTGATGAGCAACTTTTTCTGAAAGGATGCGATGGTGCTATGGCGGTTATAGAACTTTTTTCAGAAGACAATAACGGCAATGATTTTAATGATTTTATAACCGATTTTAGAGAGGTGATCAATCCAGGACAGCCCGATGAGGAGCGCATTGTCAAGCGTTTGATCAATGAGGCCTATTTAGAATTTTATGTAGACCAAACTGCTTTGGACAGTGACAGTGACCTTCCAAATCGCATTTATATTTATGACCTTAAAAACAACACACCTTTGATAGATTATTTACAAGATCCATCTGTCAATCCAATCACTGCAGATTCAAAGTTTATACATTTGGTGCCCTTAACTACAGAGACAGACAGCCAAGGCAACGAGTCACAAAAATATAAGGTGCGGCTGACTGAACACCTCAACAATATCATTGTTAATGATTCTACCAACCTAAAATTAGGTATTGTGGTTTCCTCCAATGTGGCCGCCGTTAACAGCCAAAGGCTTTTAAACTACGATGCTGTTGTTAAAGGGGTGCCAACAACTACAGTCTTGTCTCCCAAAGGAATTATTTTACACGGCAGTAATGCCATTGACCCCACAAAGCAAGTAAAACTTAATATTTATTATACACAACCAAATAATTAAACTCGCTAAAAATGTGTGGAATTGTTGGATATTTTGGATATAGAGACGCTAAGTCAATCATTGTTAAGGGGCTTAAGCGCCTAGAATATAGAGGCTATGACAGCGCCGGAATTGCCTTGTGCAACGGTTCCGATATCATGATCATAAAAACAAAGGGTAAAGTAAGTGATTTAGAAGATAAAATTGCAGCAAAAAAAAGCGCCAATGGATCTCTTGGAATTGGGCACACACGCTGGGCAACCCATGGGGTTCCCAATGACATCAACTCACATCCGCACCGATCAAACTCAGGGGATCTTGTAATCATTCACAATGGAATCATTGAAAATTACGCCGCCATCAAAAAAGAATTGGTCAATAGAGGGTACAGCTTCCAATCAGATACAGATACTGAAGTTCTGGTCAATCTTATTGAAGCTGTTCAAAAAAGCGGGAATTACAAGTTGGGGGAAGCTATACAGATTGCACTTAACCAAGTGGTTGGCGCCTACGCCATTGCAATTATAGATTTAAAAAAACCCAACGAAATTATCGTTGCAAGACTGGGAAGTCCACTCGCCATTGGCATTGGAAAGGATGAGTATTTTATCGCTAGTGATGCATCACCCTTTATTCAATATACCAATAATGCCGTTTACTTGGAAGACGAGGAAATGGCTGTCATTAGGCTACACAAAGAACCGGAATTTAGAAATATAAAAAACGGCGACCTCTTCGACCCTTACGTTCAGGAATTACAGCTCAATATTGAAGAAATTGAAAAAGGGGGCTTCAATCATTTTATGCTCAAAGAAATCTTTGAACAGCCCAAGGCCATACAAGACACCTACCGGGGCCGATTAAACGTCAACAAAGACCTTGTTAAAATGTCAGGCATTGATGACAATATAGAAAAATTATCAAATGCTCAAAAAATCACCATTGTGGGTTGTGGCACTTCTTGGCACGCTGGATTGGTGGCAGAATATATTTTTGAAGAGATCGCAAGAATCCCTGTTGAAGTTGAGTACGCCTCAGAGTTTCGATACAGAAACCCCATTATCACTGACAAGGACATCGTCATTGCGATTTCACAGTCTGGCGAAACCGCAGACACCTTGGCGGCCATCAAACTGGCCAAAAAACATGGGGCGTTTGTCTTTGGCGTTTGCAATATCGTAGGCTCTTCAATTTCCAGAGAAACAGATGCTGGTGCCTATACGCACGCTGGCCCTGAAATTGGGGTGGCGTCGACAAAGGCTTTTACCACTCAAATTACACTTCTTACCATGATGGCTTTAAGATTGGCAAAGGCCAAAGGAACCCTTTCAGCTTCAGATTATAAGCGTCATTTAATAGAACTTGAAACCATTCCCGGAAAAATCAAAACAGTTCTTGTGTCAGATGCCCTAACAAAAAAGATTGCAGGTATTTATAAAGATGCCACCAACTTCCTGTATTTGGGAAGAGGGTTTAATTTTCCAGTGGCCTTGGAAGGGGCGCTCAAATTAAAAGAAATCTCTTACATTCATGCTGAAGGCTATCCAGCGGCCGAAATGAAACATGGACCCATTGCCCTGATTGATGAAAATATGCCGATTGTGGTCATCGCCACAAAATATGGTCATTATAAAAAAATTGTGAGTAACATCCAGGAAATAAAGTCAAGAAAAGGAAAAATCATAGGTATTGTAACCAAAGGCGATACCCAAGTTAAAGCATTGGCAGACCACGTTATTGAAATCCCAGAGACCTTAGAACTTCTCTCGCCACTGCTCACCACCATTCCACTACAACTGTTGTCCTACCATATTGCTGTACTTCTTGGTAAGAATGTAGACCAGCCCAGAAATTTAGCCAAATCCGTTACTGTTGAGTAACTAACTTATTGATTTTCAAGTTCTTAGGCCCATTTCTGAACTCCTTATTTTTTTAAATAAATTGTACATTAGAAGTACAAAAAACACAATAATACAGGTGTAAGTTATTATATCTATTATCACATGTTCAATCAAACCTTCAAGAAAGTAACCGATTATAATTACGATAAACATACACAAGGACATGATCTTTCCAGTCCCTTTTGGTTTAAACTCTCGATTTATTCTCTTTTTACAGGACAAATATTCAATGACTATGTCAATGAAGCTGTAAAAGTACCTTATGTGTTGGGATACCACCGTTGCTAATACGTTGACCGATACAATAAAAAAAATAATTTATTAAAGCAAGGCATGATAAAAAATGATTGATCCCCCTATGGTGAGCTTGTCAATATTGTAGCCGCTACAAATCGGAATCCAAAAAAACTTTTTGAACAAAGTCGACAATAATAAATTATTAATTATTAAAATTTTTGAGCCTTATTGTTTGAAATCAGTATTGAAATGAGGGTGAAATTCACAAATTATTATTTTTTACTTATCTTTGACACACTTATAAAACAAACAAAGCACAAGCAAACCAAAAAATTAAAACTAATGAAAACAATTTTAAGAATTTTTACACTATTATTTGGAGTTGTTTCCTTCGCACAAACAACTGTGATGGGAACCGTTAATGACCAAGACGGTATGCCGTTTCCTGGAGCCAATGTTATTGT
>JAYYCW010000021.1:0-8190 GCA_036161535.1 Bacteroidota bacterium
GGCATTGGAAAAGGGTTGTGATACCATTCTAGAAATACTTGACGATATTTATATAAACTGTTAACTATTTTGTTGAAAAGATTCATTTGACCCAATAAAACCAAAACCTAATACCTTTACTTTTAACCCAACAAATGTTACCTAATGGATTTCAGTCCCTCTGAAGAAAATCAAAGTTTTTCCCTTACCAAGTTTGAGTCCATGTTAAAGACCAATAATGTTTTTTTCTTTGATTCTAACGAATTTGAAAATATCATCCACCACTACCTTGAAATTGGAAAAATCGCACTGGCTAAAAAAGCCATAAAACTTGGACTTGATCAACACCCCTCATCTGTTAACTTAAAACTTTTTCGCGTTGAAATATTAATCTTTGAAAATAAACTTTCAGAAGCCGACAAATTACTAAATTCCCTTTTTGAATTGGAACCTAACAACGAAGAAATTTACATTCAAAAAGCAAACATATACTCCAAAAGAGACCAACACGATAAAGCTATTGAAGTTTTTAAAAAGGCACTAGAATTTTCTAAGGATTCCTCTGAAATTCATTCTTTAATTGGAATGGAATACCTCTTTTTAGATAATTATACAGATGCCAAGCTACATTTTATGAAATGTATTGAATTAAATATCGAAGACTACTCATCTTTGTACAATATTATTTATTGCTTTGAATTCTTGGACCAAGCTCAGGATGCTATTGATTATCTTGTATGGTATATTGATCAAAATCCTTACTGCGAAGTGGCATGGCACCAACTCGGTAAACAATACCTACAAACCAAGTCAATAGAAAAAGCATTGACTGCCTTTGATTTTGCAATTATTTCAGACGATACATTCATTGGAGCCTATCTAGAAAAAGCAAAAGTATTAGAACAGCTCAGTCGCTTTGATGAAGCCATTGAACACTATAATATAGCTATGGTTTTAGAGGGACCCAATGCCTTTACATATTTAAAGATTGGTAGTTGTTATCAGCAACTTGGCCAAAAGGATAAATGTTTAAAATTCTTTTTTAAAGCCGTAAAGGAAGATCCGGCTTTTGATAAAGGTTGGATGAAAATTGCCCAATTTTATTTCTCAAGTAAAAACGATTTAAAAGCCCTTTTTTATGTCAATAAAGCCATTGATATTGAGGATGAAAACACAAGTTATTGGTTGTTTTACTCCAAAATAAACCGAAGACTGAATTATCTGGAAGAATCAGAAAGAGGCTTTAAAAAAACACTCGAATTGGGAGAGGTCTCATTAAATACATGGATTTCTAGGGGTGATATTCTAATTGAACTGGGAGAGCTAGAAGCAGCTAAATACAATTTTATTCAAGCCATGGAACACCATCCAGAAAATGAAGAACTGGAATTTAGAATTTCTGGAATTTGTTTTAAGCTAAATGACCAAAAAGGTGGATTTGCACATCTGTTGTCGGCACTTCAAATTAATTCAGAGCACGTTTTTATTATTGAGGAGTTGTTTCCAGAAATATATAAACTTCACAATGTTGTGCAATTTATTGAAAACTATAAAAATCCTTCAAACTAAATTTAGTTATATTTACGAGACTGAGTTTTAGATATGAAACGAACATTCTTAGACTATTTGTGGCTTTATTTTAAAGGGATGTTCATGGGGGCTGCCGATATTGTCCCTGGGGTCTCAGGTGGTACCATCGCTTTTATTTCTGGGATTTATGAAGAGTTAATTTCAAGCTTAAGTCAGTTTAAATTTTCATTGTTTTCCGATCTAAAAGGATTGAAATTTAAAGCTGTCTGGAAAACTATTAACGGTAATTTTTTATTGACTATTTTTTTTGGCATCATAACTAGTATCCTCCTTTTGTCTGAAGTAGTGACATGGCTATTGGATAAAAAACCCATTTTAATTTGGTCATTTTTCTTTGGATTGGTACTAGCAAGCATCTTACACGTCTTTAAAAAAATTAAAGGTTTAAATACAATCACAGTCTTGGCGCTGGTATTGGGAGTTTGTATTGCTTACAAGGTTTCAAAACTTGAAATTCTAAATTCTTCTGAAACTATACCCTATTTATTTATTTCAGGTGCTATTGCCATATGTGCAATGATCTTACCGGGAATCTCTGGGGCCTTTGTATTGGTTATAATGGGGTCATATAGCTCAGTTCTTCAATCTATTAATGATAAAAATTTATTAAAAATAATGAGTTTTTGTTTGGGTGCGATTGTTGGGGTTTTGTCTTTTTCTAAAGTCTTAAAATGGTTGTTTGACAAATATAAAGAGGCCACTCTTGCCCTCTTGACAGGCTTTATGACGGGTGCCTTGGTCAAAATATGGCCGTGGAAAAAAGTATTGATTGAACGCGTCAACTCCAAAGGGGTTCTCGTACCCCTGAAGGAAGAATGTATTTTACCCTTTGAGTTTGAAGGCGACCCACAATTGTATTCGGCATTAGTTATGATGTTGATCGGGTTTCTAATTATTTTTATTTTTGAATTTATAAGTGTAAAAATAAAATCCATTGAAGCCATATAAAACCTTAATAGGTAAATCCAATTTAATTCTTAAAGGGGTTGCCATGGGAGCAGCCAATAAAGTTCCAGGTGTTTCTGGGGGGATCGTTGCAGTTGTATTGGGGTTTTATGAAGAGTTTATTGAATCGCTCCAGAAATTTGACCGCATCGGATTTTCGCTCTTGGTTTCAGGGCGATTAATATCCTTTTTTAAACATGTCAATGGTAGTTTTTTAAGTTTGCTGTTCACTGGAATGATTGTCAGTTTTTTTAGTGTATCTAAAATTTTAGACTTTTTAATTGTGAACTATGAATTGTATGTTTGGAGCCTTTTTTTTGGGATGATCATTGGATCTGTAATTTATATTTTTAATGACTTTGAAAAATGGAAATGGAAATCTATTTTATGGACTGTTATTGGTATTGTTGTCGGTGGAAGTCTTAATTTTTTATCTCCATTAAGCCAAAATGACAACCTTTGGTTTGTGTTTTTTTGTGGTATTGTGAGCATCATTGGGATGACACTTCCAGGATTCTCTGGATCATTTATTTTAATGCTTCTTGGGAATTATGTCCTTTTATTAGTGGATGCTGTCAATATCTTATTTGACACACTTGTCAATGTCGTCTCTGGAAATTTTCTATTTGTTTCAGACCCTTATATTTCAAAAATGCTAAAGATCTTAATGGTCTTTACAATAGGTTCTGTTGTGGGGCTCGTTGTTTTGTCTCATATTTTAAACTTTGTTTTAAAACATTACAAAAATACAACTATGGCCTTGATCATGGGATTTGTGACAGGATCATTGGGAGTTGTATGGCCATGGAAAACTGCTATTTTTAAAATTAACGCAATGGATCAATATATACTAAATTCCAATGGTGAAAATCGCATTGTAAACTACCAGCGTTACATGCCAGAGTACTCTGTTGATACGTTATTCGCCTCATTATTGATTATATTTGGAATTGCCTTGGTTCTTGGATTGCAATGGCGTGCTAAATACAAAAAAATAAACAGATGAAGATTTATGGCTTGGTTGGTAAAAATATTGATTACTCCTTTTCAAGGAACTATTTTAATGACAAATTTAAAATATCAGATATAAATTGTGTTTACCAAAATTTTGACCTCAACAGTATTGATGAATTCGACATGCTGTTCCAAACTTCAAACGAAATTTCTGGGCTCAACGTGACCATTCCATACAAAGAAACGGTACTGCCATATTTGGATGGATTAGACAGTGACGCAAAGAGGATTGGAGCGGTAAATACTATAAAAATCGAAAATGGAAAATGCATTGGTTTTAATACAGACCATTTCGGTTTCACTGAAAGCCTCAGACCTTGCTTAAATATCGGTCATCAAAAAGCCCTTATTTTGGGAACTGGCGGTGCCTCTAAAGCGGTGGCCTTTGCCTTGAGTAATTTAAGAATCCCATTTACTTTTGTTTCTAGATCACCAAGAAACAACAACGCCTTTAGCTATAAAGAATTGACTGTAGAACATATCAGATCACACCAAATAATTATAAATTGTACCCCGCTTGGCACCTATCCAAACACGGAATCATGCCCGCCGATTCCCTATGATGGTCTTACAAAAAAACATTTGGTTTATGATTTAATTTACAATCCTTCGAAAACCCGGTTCTTAAATTACGGATCAAAAGTTGGTGCTACTGTACTAAATGGTTTAAAAATGTTAGAGCTGCAAGCTGAAAAATCTTGGAAAATATGGAATACATAAATCAAGATTATGTTTTTTAATTTGTAAATTGAAAACATAGCATTATATTTATGTCTAAAGCAATTGTAATTTCGAAAAACTTTAATCTATGGAAATGCAAGATAACCTGCAAGAAGCAGATGGAAATAAAGAAGAAAACAATAAAGGGGATGACCTAAAAAAAAAAACCGTCCTCAGCAATGAAATTCCAACCAAAGAAATAAATCTTGAAGATAAAAAAAATGA
Organism: Bacteroidota bacterium; assembly: GCA_036161535.1. Classification (GTDB taxonomy): domain Bacteria; phylum Bacteroidota; class Bacteroidia; order Flavobacteriales; family Flavobacteriaceae; genus UBA3537. The sequence goes on from JAYYCW010000021.1 coordinate 4,474, forward strand.
AGTTGAAACTGTTGCTGAAGCTTCCGTTGACTGCCCCCAAGAAACTGCCATAAAATACGAGGACCTAGACATTGATTCTCTGGTAAAATCATTTGAAAATTTACTTAAAAATAAGGATATTTATGCCATTCGACCCCATGTTAATCGCATTAAAAAAGCCTTTAACAACAAGTTTAATTCGCTTTTAACCAAAAATAAAGAGACCTTTCTAGCCAAAGGCGGAAACAGCATTGATTTTAACTTTAGCAGTCCCCACAAGAAAAAATTCAATGCCCTATCGCGATCTTTCAGGGAAAGGAATGAAAGATTTGAAAAAAATAGAATTCTAGAATACCAAAAAAATCTAGAGGCCAAGCTCCAAATTATTGAGGAAATAAAAGCACTTATTGATGTTAATCAAAATAGCAATACAACCTACAATGCCTTTAAAAATTTACAAGAACAATGGAGAAACCTAGGGAAAGTACCCGCCAAGGACGCCAATAATGTATGGAATAATTACCGCCACCACGTTGAAAGGTTTTATAATTTTTTACATTTAGATCGTGATTTAAGAGATCGAGATTATAAATATAATCTAGAAAAAAAACAAAAGCTTATAGAAAATGCCGAGGCACTCGCAACGGAAGAAAATTTAGGCCGTGCTTTCAGAGAGTTACAAGCGCTACATAAAATTTGGAAAGACGAGCTGGGGCCTGTATCCAAAGAGTACCGTGAAAAGCTGTGGGAGCAATTTGCTGCTGCAACCAAAGTTATCAATGACAAACGAAAAGTTTACAATGTACAGATCGAAGAAGAACTGTTGGCAAACTATAAGTCTAAGGAAATATTAATTTCAGAAATTAATGAGATTGCCAACACAGAATTTAAAACGCATTCAGATTGGCAAAAACAAATAAAAGCCATTGAACAGTTAAGAGAGCGCTTTTTTAGTCTTGGAAGTGTTCCTAAAAAACTCAGGAATAAATCATGGACAGATTTTAAATCTGGGGTTAGAATGTTTAATAAAAATAAAAATAAATTTTATAAATTTCTAAAAAAAGACCAATCGGAAAATCTTAAAAAGAAAAAAGAATTAGTAGAAATTGCATTACAAAACAAGGACAGTGAAGACTTGGAAACAACTGCTATTTTGATAAAAAATATTCAAAGTCAGTGGAAAAGTATCGGCCATATACCGCGAAAAGAAAGCAACAAGCTCTGGAAGGAATTCAGAGCGGCTTGTAACCACTTCTTTGATCGCTATCACCAACAAAAAAATACGGGAACCCCAGAAGAAAAAGAGGCATTTGTTCAGAAAGAGAAACTTTTTGAAACGCTTAGATTATTTACAAAGGGAGATGATAAAAAGACCGATATCAACACCTTAAAAACATACTCAAAACAATGGGCAGATGTAGGAAATGTACCAAAAAATAAACGTCAAATTGACCGTGATTTTTCAAAATCAATTAATTCCTTGCTCATGGATATTGGAGTTAGAAAATCGGAAATGAAGCATTTAAAATACAGCAATAAACTGCAAGAAATATCCAAAAACAGCAAGGCTCTTAACAATGAGATGAGCTTCGTTAAGAAAAAAATTGAGGAAATAAAATCAGAAATGAATCAGTTGGAAAACAACCTACAATTTTTCTCCAATGTCAAGGACGACAACCCGATGGTTTTAGATGTTAAAAATAAAATAGAATCCTACAAATCACAATTAATGGATTGGAATCAGAAGCTGATATCGATAAAAAAAGTGGTACAATAAATTATTGGTTCTTCGCTTCTTCCCACAATATATTCATTTCTTCCAATGTCATATTTGAAAGTGTCTTTTTAGAATTTTGAAGTAGCTGTTCTAAGTGTTTGAAACGCTTGATAAATTTCTTATTGGTACGCTCTAAGGCATTCTCAGGATTTATTTTTAAAAAACGAGCATAATTAATAAGTGAAAATAAAACATCTCCAAATTCCGCCTCCATGGCCATTTGACTTTTTTGCTCAACTTCAGTTTTAAATTCCTGCAACTCCTCCTCAACTTTTCCAAATACTTGTTCAGGTCTTTCCCAATCAAAGCCTACCCCAGCAACTTTCTCTTGAATTCGACTCGCTTTTACCAAGGCTGGCAAGGCTTTTGGTACCCCTTCTAAAACGCTCTTTTTTCCTTCATCTAATTTTATTTTCTCCCAATTCTGCTTGACATCTTCTGCATTGTTTAGTTGAACATTTCCATAAATATGCGGGTGTCGCTTAATCAATTTTTCACAGATTGTATTTAAAACATCTGAAATATCAAAAGCCCTGGATTCACTTCCAATTTTGGCATAAAAGACAATGTGTAACAACAAATCTCCCAACTCCCCTTTGACATCATCAAGATTTTGATCTAAAATGGCATCTGTGAGCTCATAAGTCTCTTCAATTGTCAGAGGCCGAAGCGTTTCCATGGTTTGTTTTTTATCCCATGGGCACTGCTCCCTTAATTCATCCATAATGGTCAGTAGCCGATCAAAAGCCTTTAATTGTACTTTACGATTTGTCATTTATCTCATCATTTGATTGAATTGACAGCATTTTTATGCAAATAAGAATTTTAAAATACCTTTATAAATTTAAGAAATTACGCCGGAACCCACCAATTCATCTTTTAAATACCAAGCAACAAACTGCCCCTCTGTAATGGCAGTTTGTGGTTTGTTAAAATCTACAAACAAACCTAGGTCAGTTTGAAAAACTTTAGCACTTTCAAGGGGTTGACGGTAACGAATACGTGCCTTAACTTCAAGATGTGCTCCATTAATCAATTCCAAATCGGGTCGCAGCCAATGGACATCGTCATTATCAACGCGAAGTGTTTTTCTGAGCAGCCCAGGGTGTTGTTTTCCCTCACCGACATAAATAATATTTTGATCGACATCTGTTTCAATGACAAACAGCGGTTCTTTGGTACCACCCACAGCCAAACCTTTGCGTTGACCTTTGGTAAAAAAATGAGCGCCCTGATGAGATCCTACAACTATACCATCATCTTTTTTATAACAAATGGGTTCTGCATGATATGCAAGTGCAGCCGCTTTGGTCTTAAAGACAGGATGTATTTTGTGGTAGGCTTCAAAATCAGATGGTATTTGAACAATAGCGCCTTTTATGGGCTGTAATTTTTGTTGTAAAAAATCAGGAAGTCTAACTTTACCAATAAAACAAAGGCCTTGAGAATCTTTTTTTTCGGCGGTTACAAGCTTTAATTGAGAGGCAATAGTTCTTACCTCAGACTTTTTCAATGAACCGATTGGAAAAAGTATTTTTGAGAGTTGCTGTTGCGAAAGCTGACATAGAAAATAAGATTGATCTTTGTTTGAATCGACTCCTGATCTCAATGAATATAGGGTAGTTTTTGAATCTGGATTTGAAATCGTTTTACGACAATAGTGACCAGTGGCCACAAAATCGGCTCCTAGTGAGAGAGCAATTTTTAAAAAGACATCAAATTTAATTTCGCGGTTGCACAAAATATCAGGATTTGGCGTTCGACCCCGTTGATATTCATTAAACATATAATCAACAATTCTGGTCTTGTATTCTTCGCTTAAATCAACAGTCTGGAAGGGGATTTCTAGAGTCTCAGCAACCAGCATGGCATCATTGCTATCCTCCAACCAAGGACATTCCTCAGAAATGGTTACTGAATCATCGTGCCAATTCTTCATAAATAATCCAATAACATGAAAG
>JAYYCW010000022.1:0-21139 GCA_036161535.1 Bacteroidota bacterium
TCAATTCTAGAGCTCTGATATTCATGAGGGAATCCGATACAAGAGTTTCAATTTCAAGTTTGTTGAAAGGGGATAAATTTTTGTCTAGAGAACTGCAATTCAAGAAAAGTACAGTACTTAAAAATCCTAAAAAATAGCGCATTGTTATTAAATTTAACTTGAAAATCAATATAAATATTTATTTGATGTCAAACCGTTTATTAAATGTAACTTTGTAAAAGTAATTAATAGTTTATGCGTTTACACAGAAATTTATGCTTTGCCGTTATTGATGGAATATTGGAAGTATTTAATGATGCTAAATATGCCGATAAAGTAATTCAATCCCTATTAAAACGCGACAAGCGCTGGGGAAGTCGCGATCGCAGTTTTATAGCAGAAACAACCTACGACATTGTACGCTATAAACGCCTTTATGCAGAAATTGCAGAAGTTAAAGCGCCATTTAGCCGCGTTGATGCTTGGCGGCTGTTTGCTGTGTGGGCTACCTTGAGAGGTATTAAACTTCCAGATTGGAAATATTTTGAAAACACACCTACTAGAAAAATCAAGGGTCGATTTGATGAAGCCTGTAAAAAAAGAAAGCTCAGAGAGTCAATACCTGACTGGATTGATGAGCTTGGAGTCAAAGAATTGGGAAAAATAACTTGGACAAAGGAGTTGGCCAAACAAAATGAACATGCCGAGGTTGTTTTAAGAGTAAACACGCTCAAGACAACCAAAGAAGCACTTAAAAAAGCATTGCTCTCGGAAGATATTGAAAGCCTTGAAATTAAAGGCTACCCAGATGCGCTTAAATTGGTTAAACGCCACAATGTATTTGGAACTGAGGTCTTTAAAAAGGGATGGTTTGAAGTGCAAGATGCCTCCTCACAACTTGTGGCTGCCTTTTTGGAAGTTCGTCCCGGAATGAAAGTTGTAGATACTTGTGCAGGTGCTGGCGGTAAAACGCTGCACCTGTCAGCATTGATGCAAAACAAAGGATCACTTATTGCTATGGACATATACGAAAGTAAACTTAAAAAATTAAAAATTAGGGCAAAACGAAATGGTGTCCACAATATAGATTTGCGGCTTATAGAATCCACTAAACCCATCAAAAAATTAAAAGAAAAAGCGGACCGTCTCTTGATTGATGCGCCATGCTCAGGTTTGGGTGTATTGAGGCGAAATCCAGATACCAAATGGAAACTACAGCCTGATTTTTTTGAAAATATAAAAAAAATACAACAACAACTGTTACAAGACTATTCTAAAATATTAAAACCTGGTGGAAAAATGGTTTATGCAACATGTTCTGTACTACCCTCAGAAAATCAAGATCAAATCACAGCTTTTTTAGCATCTGAAGAAGGCCAATCATTTAGATTTGTTAAAGAGAACAGTATCTTGGCGCATCAAAGTGGTTATGATGGTTTTTACATGGCGCTCCTTGAAAAATTAATCTTATGAAAAAACTTATCACATTATTTTTAATATTTTGCCTCTCTTTGGCATTTGCACAAATTCCCAATGGATATTACAATAACGCCACAGGAAATGGCTATCAACTTAAAACACAACTTTATAATATAATAAATCAACAAAACGATCAGGGTTACAGTGCGATTGATGGTTTTTTTAGAGAATATGACCTAGATAATTATTACGAAAATAATTACAGCATTCTAGACATTTATTCAGAAAATCCCGACGGTCAAGACCCCTACAATTTTACGCCAAATATTGACGAATGTGGTAGTTATTCTGGAGAGGGTGATTGTTATAATAAAGAACATATCATTCCAAAATCTGTTTTTAATGAAAATCCGCCCATGCAAGGAGACGCCCACCAACTCTTGCCAACAGACGGCCGGGTCAATGGTCTTCGGGGCAACTTTCCTATGGGACGTGTTGATGACAACAACCTGGCCTCTCAATCTGGAATTTCAAATCCTACACAAAATGGATCAAAATTGGGTTACAACCTAGACATTGGGTATTCTCAGGGATACTCAGAAACTGTTTTTGAACCCATTGATGAATTTAAAGGGGATGTAGCACGCATTCATTTTTATTTTGCTACACGCTATCAAAATCAAATTTCTAACTGGGATGACTATCCCATGTTTAACGGTACTAGCAATCAAGTTTTTGAAACTGTTTTTTTAAATATTTTACTTGAGTGGCACAATATGGATCCTGTGTCCCAAAAAGAGATTGATCGAAATGATGCTATTTACTACCACCACCAGGGCAATCGCAACCCTTTTGTAGACCACCCAGAATATGTCAATATTATTTGGAACCCCCAAGATGATGACCAGGCTCCCAGCAGTCCTACCAATCTGGAAGCATTTAACCCCTCACCCAGCAGTATTGATTTAAATTGGGATGCATCCACGGATAATATTGGTGTAAGCAGTTACGATATTTATATTGACGGAGGGTTTTACAACAATATAAATTCCACATCAGCCACTGTAATTGGACTGAATTCAGAGACCAATTATTGTTTTACAGTCACCGCTAAAGATGCGAATAACAACAGCTCATTGCCTTCAAATCAAGCTTGTGAAACTACAACAAATGGAAATTCAGGCAATCCAGACCTTTTCTTCTCTGAATATTTGGAAGGGAGTAGCAATAACAAAGCCTTGGAGATTGCTAATTTTTCAGGTAACTATATTGATTTGTCGAATTACGAAATAAAGCTGAGCTCCAATGGAAATAGTAGTTGGACTATAAATTACAGTTTCCCAAACAATGCGGGTGTTGACAATGCCGATGTATATGTCGTTATGAATGGAGGTACTTCAATATGTACCGATGTAGATGATAATTTAAATAACAGCATCACTGGATTCAATGGGAACGATGCAATTGGACTGTTTAAAAATGGCGTTTTGATTGATATATTAGGGACCCTTGGAAACAGCAGTGATTATGCAAAAAACACCACCCTGGTTCGCAATGCAGATATCGCAGTCGGCAGTACTGTTTTTAATGCAACTGAATGGAGTAGTTATCCCACTAACACCTGCGAAAATTTAGGATTTCATACACAAACACTTGGAAATTTTATAGCGGACAATAATTTTGTGAATTTATATCCAAATCCGCTGTCAAAAAACACACTTTATATCAAAACTTTGGAAGCTTTAAAACTTGAAATCTACTCCATTAACGGATTAAAAATATACGAGAGCAGGCTTCAAGCTGGAGAAAACAGACTTTTATTTGATGATTTAAAATCTGGTATTTATATTTTTAAATTTCAAAGCGCTTTTAAATCTTGGGTACATAAAATTATTAGATTATAAAAAATTTAAATCTGAGCCAACATCAGCTGTTCAAAACTTGTGGATAATACACAAAAATCGCTGTAAAAAAGCATGTAAAATCAATACAAAAAAATTTAATTTTGTAAGGATTCCTAATCCAATCTCCAGCTCATGATTCACTTTTTTGGTAATGTTAAAAACAGCATCTTTGCCGTGCAGGCATCAAAAGCATTTTCAAAACAAACCGTCGCTAAATTCATATGGCTTTTTGGAAATCAACCCAAAATTGAAACCATGGCTATTGATACCCCATTTATTGGGCCAAGAGCCGCCATGATTACGCCATGGAGCACCAACGCCGTAGAGATAACACAAAACATGGGTATTACAGGCATTCTTCGCATAGAGAAATTTCAGGCTATAAATAAAAATTTCAAAGGCTTTGATCCAATGATATCAGAAAAATTTAAAGCCTTAAATCAATCTATTTTTGATATTGATATCACTCCTGAACCCATCCTAAAAATCAATGATATTGAAGCCTATGACAAACAACAAGGCTTGTCTCTAAGCGAAGAAGAAATCGATTACCTTAAAAAAATAAGCGAAAAGATTGGACGCCCACTAACCGATTCAGAAGTTTTTGGATTTTCCCAAGTCAATTCTGAACACTGTCGACATAAAATTTTTAATGGCAGTTTTGTGATAGATGGTGAGGAACAACCTACTTCCCTGTTCAGACTCATCAAAGAAACCTCCAAACTAAACCCTGAAAATATAATTTCAGCTTACAAAGACAATGTTGCTTTTATCAAAGGTCCTACAGTTGAGCAATTTGCCCCAAAAAGAGCTGATATACCTGATATTTACTCCACAAAAGACTTTGAGTCGGTGATTTCACTAAAAGCTGAAACCCACAACTTCCCAACAACTGTAGAGCCCTTTAACGGAGCGGCTACAGGATCGGGTGGTGAAATCAGAGATCGACTGGGGGGTGGAAGAGGATCTTTGCCTTTGGCGGGAACAGCAGTTTATATGACTTCTTATTCGAGACTTTTAGACAACCGCCCTTGGGAAAGTGGCTTTAAAGAAAGGACTTGGCTTTACCAAACCCCGATGGATATTTTAATCAAAGCCTCAAATGGGGCTTCCGATTTTGGAAACAAATTTGGGCAACCTCTTATTTGTGGATCCATACTCACCTTTGAACACAGTGAACAGGCCATGCGGTTAGGTTTTGATAAAGTCATCATGCAAGCTGGTGGAATTGGCTTTGGTAAATTAGATCAAGCCTTAAAAGACACCCCAAAAAAAGACGATAAAATTGTCATATTAGGAGGCGATAATTACAGAATTGGTATGGGTGGTGCAGCAGTATCTTCTGCCGATACAGGAGAATTTTCTTCGGGCATTGAACTCAATGCGGTTCAACGCTCCAATCCAGAAATGCAAAAACGAGTCGCCAATGCGATTCGCGGAATGATTGAGAGTGATGAAAACTTTATTGTTTCCATTCACGATCATGGAGCTGGAGGCCACCTCAATTGCTTGTCGGAATTGGTCGAAGATACAGGGGGGCATATCAATCTGGATGCTTTGCCTGTTGGAGACCCCACACTGTCTGACAAAGAGTTGGTTGGAAATGAATCCCAAGAACGCATGGGATTAGTCATTGCTGAAAAACACCTTGAAACCCTTCAAAAAATTGCGGAACGCGAACGCTCCCCAATTTATAAGGTCGGAATCGTAACCAACGACCATCGTTTTGTATTTCAATCCGCTAAAAATGGTAATAAACCCATGGATTTTAATCTGGAAGATATGTTTGGAAGCTCTCCAAAAACAATCTTAGAAGACCAGCGATTGAAAAAAAACTACAAGCCCATTGACTATCAAGTTGAATTGGTGAAGTCATATATCGAACAAGTTCTTAAACTTGAAGCAGTGGCTTGCAAGGATTGGTTGACCAATAAAGTAGACCGTTGTGTCGGTGGAAAAGTGGCAAAACAGCAATGTGTGGGCCCTTTACAATTGCCATTAAACAACCTAGGCGTTGTGGCGCTGGATTATAAAAGCGAGCACGGAGTGGCTACTAGTATCGGTCATGCCCCGATAGCAGCACTCATTGACCCCACAGCAGGCAGTAGAAATGCCATTACCGAAGCCTTGACCAATATTGTGTGGGCACCTCTAGAGCGCGGGTTAAAAGGGGTCTCGCTGTCGGCCAACTGGATGTGGCCTTGTAAAAACCCTGGTGAAGATGCCAGACTTTATGAAGCGGTCAAAGGGGTTTCGGAATTTGCAATAGGCTTGGGAATTAATGTTCCTACAGGAAAAGACTCTCTATCCATGAAACAAAAATACCCAGATGGAGATGTACTGTCTCCAGGAACGGTTATCATATCTGCGGCAGCCCACTGCGATGGTATTTCCAAAGTTGTCGAACCGTTGTTTAAAAAAAATAAAGGGCCCATTTATTATATCAATGTCTCTCAAGATGCCTTAAAATTAGGCGGCAGTTCTTTTGCGCAGATTCGCAACTGCATTGGACAAGAAGCCCCAAAGGTACAAAGTGCCGAATATGTGAAAGTGGTCTTTGACACCATTCAAAAGCTAATTCGAGAGGAACAAATTGTCGCTGGACACGATATTGCATCAGGAGGATTGATAACAAGTTTATTGGAGTTGTGTTTTTCAGACAATGAATTAGGGGCAAATATTGATCTGAGTCCTCTTGCTGAGAAAGATCTGGTAAAAGTGCTGTTTTCAGAAAATCCCAGCTTGGTTATTCAATCCAAAGACCGCACTGTTGAAGCGGTGTTTAAAAACAACGGAGTTGAGGCTGTTCGCATAGGAAATGTCTTAAAAAAAAGTAGACTGAAATTAAAAAATCATGACTCTGAATTAGAATTAAACATTGAAACTTACAGAGATTTCTGGTATGAGACCTCTTACTTACTTGATGATAAACAAACCGCCAATGATCTTGCAAAATCACGCTTTGAAAATTATAAAAATCAAGCTTTAAACTATGTTTTCCCAGCTAGCTTTGACGGGAGACGGCCCAGCGAAAAGAATAAAAAAATTCGACCCAAAGCAGCAGTTATAAGGGAGAAAGGTAGCAACTCCGAACGCGAAATGGCCAATGCCATGTACCTTGCAGGATTTGAAGTCAAAGATGTCCATATGACCGATTTAATTTCGGGCCGAGAGACTCTAGAAGACATCCAATTTATTGGGGCAGTTGGAGGCTTTAGTAACAGTGATGTTCTTGGATCGGCAAAAGGCTGGGCGGGCGCTTTTAAATACAATGAAAAAGCTAAAAAAGCCCTTCAAAATTTCTTTTTAAGAAATGACACCTTGTCGGTTGGTATTTGCAACGGCTGTCAGCTATGGATGGAATTGGATTTAATAAATCCAGATCACAAACAACACGGTAAAATGACTTATAACGACTCCAAAAAGCACGAAAGTGCTTTCACTTCAGTCAGCATTCAAAAAAACAATTCTGTTATGTTGTCTTCTTTTGAGGGGACTACTCTTGGTGTATGGATCTCACATGGAGAGGGAAAATTTACTCTGCCTTACCAAGAATCAAACTATAATATTGTAGCTAAATATGCCCATAAAGACTATCCACACAACCCCAATGGTTCCGACTTTAACACCGCCATGCTTTGCGACTCAACAGGCAGACACTTGGTGACCATGCCCCACATAGAACGGTCTATTTTTCCTTGGAATTGGGCCTATTATGCTGATGACAGAAAAGATGATATTTCGCCATGGCTTGGAGCCTTTGAAAATGCACGACAGTGGATTGAACAGTACAATTCTAAAATCTAAAATTAGTATGAGTTATTTTGCATAATTTACAATTTATCCTTTCTAATTTGTTAGGTTTTTAAAAATCCTTACTTTGCAGACTAAGAAATCCCAATAAAATGACGGACATTAGCAGGCTTTTTGATTTTCCTTATTACCAATTAAAAAAGCACAATCTCAATGCGGCATTAGTAAGTAAAAAAAATGGAGAATGGGTTGAAACCTCAACCAATGAATATCTAAATAAGGCCAATGCCCTAAGCCGCGCTTTGCTAAAGCTAGGTGTTCAAAAAGATGATAAAATCGCTGTCATTTGTACTACCAACAGAACTGAGTGGTGTATTGTAGATATAGCAGTTCTTCAATTAGGAGCGCAGACCGTTCCAATTTACCCCAATATTTCTTCTGAGGATTACCAATATGTACTGAGCCACAGCGAGGCCAGTTATTGTTTTGTTTCAGACCGAGAAGTTTTTGACAAAGTCTTAAAAGTAAAGACCAAGACAAAACTAAAAGACATTTATAGTTTTGATGAATTAGAAGATTGTAAAAATTACAGTAGTCTGTTTGAAATGGGTAAAGACGAATCAAATCAAAAAGATTTGGAAACCCGGAAAGCCAATGTCAAGGAAACCGATTTGGCAACCCTGATATACACCTCTGGGACAACTGGAAAACCCAAAGGGGTCATGCTATCACATCGGAATATCGTACAAAACGTCCTTGCTAGTATTCCAAGATTACCACTTATTGAAGGGGCTTCTCGAGTTTTGAGTTTTTTACCACTCTGTCATATTTTTGAAAGGGTATTGATTTATATATATCAGTATGCTGGAGTCAGCGTATACTTTGCCGAAAGCCTGGAGACTATTGGCACTGATGCCCAAGAAATAAAACCCAACCTAATGAGTGTGGTCCCGCGTCTGCTAGAAAAAGTATTTAATAAAATTTATGCCAAGGGCTCACAGCTCAAGGGTCTCAAGAAAAAACTGTTTTTTTGGGCAGTTGCCCTAGGAGAGCGCTTTGAACCCTACAAGGCCAACGGTTGGTGGTATGAAGTTCAACTTAAAATTGCCAAAAAACTTATTTTTAGCAAATGGAGAGCAGGGCTTGGCGGAGAATTACACACCATGGTTTGTGGCAGTGCCGCTTTACACCCAAGACTGTCAAGAGTTTTCTGTGCTTCAGGAATGATGGTGATGGAAGGCTATGGACTGACGGAGACCTCCCCTGTTGTCAGTGTTGGCATGCAGGCCAATAAATTTTTTAAAATTGGAACCGTTGGCAAACCCATTCACAATGTAGAGGTAAAAATTGCCAAAGACGGTGAAATTCTTATCAAAGGTCCCAATGTAATGCAAGGCTATTATAAAGACCCCAAACGTACCGCTTCGGTAATGACAGGTGATTACTTTCACACTGGTGATAAAGGGGAATTGGACCGTGAAGGATTCTTAAAAATTACTGGACGTAAAAAAGAAATGTTTAAAACTTCTGGAGGTAAATACATCATCCCAACACTGATCGAAAATGCGCTTAAAGAATCCAATTTTATAGAACAAGTCATGGTCATTGGAGAAAATCAAAAGATGCCTGCGGCGCTTATACAACCTAATTTTGAGTTCTTGCTAGAATGGATTGAACGCAAAAATCTAAAGATTGATAAAACACCAGAGTCAATTGTCAGTTCAGCTGAAGTTCAAAAACGCATTCAAAAGGAAGTCGATGACTGCAACAATCGCTTTGGTAAATGGGAACAAATTAAACGATTTGAATTGATATCGGATGAATGGTCAATCGACAGTGGACACCTCACTCCAACAATGAAAATGAAACGCAGTGTGATTTTAAAAATCTATTCATCTTTAGTACAAAAAATCTACGATTAAGTATTTCCAACTATTTCAAATAGACAAAGTTTTACTTTTTTTAAAAATATGCTATACATGCATGATTTTTTATTTATTTACTATGCGTGCATAATAAAAATTTATATATTTGATTAACCAATTAAATATGAAAGAGAAAACAATAGATTACGTATTGAGAACAACCTGGCTTGCTGTACAAAAAATGTACAATGAAGAAGCCGCTAAATTTGAAGCGACCATGGCCACAGCCTTTACACTCTTAAGCATCGATCCCAAAAAAGGAACGCCTTCAACTTCGCTAGGACCTAAGATGGGGATGGAATCTACTAGTCTATCAAGAATCTTAAAGACTTTGGAAAACCGCGAATTGATAAGGCGAAGTCCAAATCCAGAAGATGGCCGCGGGGTGCTTATAAATTTAACGGCCTTAGGACTGGAAAAAAGGGAGGATTCAAGACAACGCGTTTTTAAATTTAACAATACTATTAGAACGGAAATTGATTCAGAAAAATTAGACCATTTTTACGATGTCAGTCAATCTATCATGAATCTCATCAATGACAAAAAAATATTTTAAAGTTCTTGAACTCTATGAATAAAAGAAGAATTAATAAAATTGCCATTATTGGCTCAGGAATTATGGGAAGTGGCATTGCCTGCCACTTTGCCAACATTGGTGTGGAAGTGCTTTTGCTGGACATCGTTCCCAAATCGCTGAACGAAAAAGAAAAAACACTGGGGCTTAGTCTTGAAGACAAAGCTGTAAGAAATCGACTGGTAAACGATGCTTTAAAAACTGCGCTCAAATCAAAACCCAACCCCATTTACAGCGATAAATTTATCCAACGCATCAAATGTGGTAATTTAGAGGATGATATTTCAAAAGTCAAAAATGTAGACTGGATCATGGAGGTGGTCGTTGAGCGCTTGGATATAAAAAAACAAGTCTTCAATACCATTGAAAAACATCGTAGCCCAGGGACACTTATTACCTCTAATACCTCGGGCATTCCCATTAAATTTATGAATGAAGGTCGCAGTGAAGATTTTCAAAAACACTTTTGCGGAACCCACTTTTTTAATCCCGCCCGTTATCTAAAATTATTTGAGATTATTCCCGGACCAAAAACCGATAAAGGAGTGTTGGATTTTTTAAATGGCTATGGCGAACAATTTTTGGGGAAAACCTCAGTGATCGCCAAGGACACACCAGCCTTTATAGGTAATCGGGTTGGGATTTTTGGAATTCAAAGTTTATTTCATCAAGTTAAAGAGTTGGGTCTTAGCATTGAAGAAGTAGATAAACTAACAGGCCCTGCGATTGGAAGGCCAAAATCAGCCACTTTCAGAACGGTCGACGTTGTGGGTCTAGACACCCTTGTTCACGTGGCCAACGGAATTTTTGAAAATTGTCCAGATGACGAATCACAGCAGTTATTTATACTGCCTGATTTTGTCAAAAAAATGATGGAAAACAAATGGTTGGGCAGTAAGTCTGGGCAGGGTTTTTACAAAAAAGAAGGAAAAAAAATTCGAGTGTTAGACCTATCCACACTAGAGTATAGAGATAAAAAACGGGTTAAGTTTGAAACACTTGAATTGATAAAATCAATCGACAATGTTATCGATCGCTTTAAAGTTTTAATTGATGGCAAAGATAAAGCTGCTGAATTTTACCGCAAAAATTTTGCGGCGATGTTTGCCTATGTATCCCACAGAATTCCAGAAATTTCTGATGAATTATACAAAATTGATGATGCTATGAAAGCGGGCTTTGGCTGGGAACACGGCCCTTTTCAAATATGGGATGCCGTGGGGATCGAGCGTGGTCTGGCACTTTTAAAAACCGAAGGTCTTGAGCCTGCTCAATGGGTTTTGGATATGTTGAATTCTGGAAATGACAGTTTTTACAGCGTTCAAAATGGGGCCAGTCATTCCTACGATATACAGTCTAAAAAACAATTGCGCATCCCGGGACAAGAATCCTTTATTATTTTGGACAACATTCGAAAATCCAATGAAGTTTTTAAAAACCAAGGAGTTGTTATTGAAGATCTTGGAGATGGTATTTTAAATTGTGAGTTCCGCTCTAAAATGAATACCATTGGAGGGGATGTACTTTCAGGACTCAACAAAGCCGTGGATTTGGCAGAACGAAATTTTGAGGGCTTGGTGATTGGTAATCAAGGCGCTAATTTTTCCGTAGGTGCCAACATTGGAATGATTTTTATGATGGCTGTTGAACAAGAATACGACGAGCTTAACGCAGCTATAAAATATTTTCAGGACACCATGATGCGGATGCGATACTCCTCTATTCCAACCGTAGCAGCCCCACATGGCATGACCCTTGGTGGTGGATGTGAATTATCACTGCATGTAGACAAAATTGTAGCTGCTGCTGAAACCTATATTGGACTTGTTGAATTTGGCGTAGGACTGATACCCGGCGGTGGAGGGTCTAAAGAAATGGCAATGCGAGCATCAGACTCGTTTAGAAAAAATGACGTAGAACTCAACATCCTTCAAGAATATTTCTTGACCATTGGAATGGCGAAGGTCGCTACCTCTGCCTATGAAGCTTTTGATTTGGGGATTCTTAAACATGGAAGAGATTCAGTTATTGTCAATAGAGACCGACAGATTGCAACCGCCAAAGCCCATGCAAAATTAATGGCGAAACAAGGCTATACAAAACCCATAAAACGTGAGGATGTGAAAGTATTGGGAAAACAAGCTCTAGGGATGTTTCTCGTTGGCACCGACGCTATGCAGGCCAGCAATTACATCAGTAAACACGATCAAAAAATAGCCAATAAATTGGCTTATGTGATGGCTGGTGGAGATTTGTCTGAACCCAGTTTGGTGAACGAACAATACCTTTTAGATATTGAGCGAGAAGCCTTTTTGAGTTTGTGTACAGAGCGCAAAACATTAGAGCGAATTCAACATATGTTAAAAACCGGAAAACCGCTTAGAAATTAAAAAATGAAACAAGCCTATATAGTCAAAGCCTACAGAACCGCTGTTGGCAAAGCACCCAAAGGATTCTTTCGATTCAAAAGAGCCGATGAACTCGGAGCCGAGACCATCCAATATATGATGAAGGAACTTCCAGACTTGGAAGTATCTCGAATTGATGATGTTATTGTTGGGAATGCCATGCCAGAAGGTTCGCAAGGACTGAATATGGCCCGATTTATATCGCTTATTGGTCTAAATTCTGTGGACGTCCCCGGAGTCACAGTCAACCGCTTTTGTTCTTCTGGACTTGAAACTATAGCAATGGCCGTTGCAAAAATTCAAGCTGGTATGGCAGATTGTATCATAGCTGGCGGGGCCGAGAGCATGAGTGCTGTACCCATGACAGGATTTAAACCTGAACTCAATTATGATACGATAAACGCTGGGCATGAGGATTATTATTGGGGTATGGGAAACACTGCAGAAGCAGTTGCAAAAGAATATGCTGTTTCCAGAGCAGATCAAGATGAGTTTGCATTTAACTCTCATATGAAAGCGCTAAAAGCTCAAGCTGAAAATCGTTTTCAAGATCAAATTGTTCCCATTCAAGTTGAACAAACCTTTGTGGACGAAAACGGAAAACGAGCCAAAAAAAAATATACAGTTAACAAAGATGAGGGACCAAGAAAAGGGACAAATCTAGAGGCACTTTCTAAATTACGAGCTGTATTTGCGCAAGGCGGTAGTGTAACAGCTGGAAACGCCTCACAAATGAGCGATGGGGCTGCTTTTGTTTTGGTGGTAAGTGAAAGCTTGCTCAAAGAACTAAAATTAGATCCAATTGCAAGAATGGCAAGCTATGCGGTGGCGGGTGTTGAGCCAAGAATAATGGGGATTGGTCCAATAAAAGCCATTCCAAAAGCTTTACTAAAAGCAGGTTTAAAACAATCCGACTTGGAACTGATTGAACTCAATGAAGCTTTTGCATCACAATCATTGGCCGTTATCAAAGAATTGGGACTAAATCCAGAACTTATTAATGTCAATGGAGGCGCCATTGCTCTAGGACATCCATTGGGCTGCACGGGTGCAAAATTATCGGTACAATTGTTTGACGAGATGCGAAAGAGAAAGATGTTATCAAAATACGGAGCCGTGACCATGTGCGTTGGTACAGGACAAGGCGCTTGTGGAATTTTCGAATTTTTGAATTAAAAAACTCAAATTTACAACCAATGGAAGTAAAAGAATTACTAAGAGGTGGACAGTTTTTGGTCAAAGAAATTCCCTGCGACAATATTTTTACCCCTGAAGACTTTTCAGAAGAACAGCTGATGATGAGAGATGCTGTTAAGGAATTTAATAACAGAGAAGTTATTGCCAAACGCGATCGGTTTGAAGCCAAGGACTACGCCTTAACCGAGGCGGTCATGCGTAAGGCTGGAGAAATGGGATTTCTTGGAATTTCAGTCCCCGAGGCTTACGGGGGTTTAGAAATGGGGTTTGTTTCTAGTATGTTGGTCTGTGAATATATTTCCAGCGGTACTGGATCTTTTAGTACCGCATTTGGTGCCCACACCGGAATTGGAACCATGCCAATTACTCTCTATGGGACTGAGGCCCAAAAACAAAAATATGTTCCAAAGCTCGCCTCTGGACAGTGGTTTGGCGCCTATTGCCTGACAGAACCTGAGGCTGGAAGTGATGCCAATTCTGCTAAAACTACAGCCACATTATCAAAAGACGGCAGTTACTACAGTATTAGTGGTCAAAAAATGTGGATATCAAATGCAGGCTTTTGCAATGTATTTATCGTCTTTGCACGCATTGAAAACGACAAAAACATTACTGGGTTTATTGTAGAGAATGACCCTTCAAATGGCATTACATTGGGCGAGGAAGAACACAAACTAGGGATCAGAGCATCTTCAACAAGACAAGTATTCTTTAACGATACCAAAGTCCCAATTGAAAATATGCTTTCCGAGAGACAAAATGGATTTAAAATTGCAATGAATGCTCTAAACGTTGGTCGCATTAAATTGGCCGCAGCCTGTATTGATTCACAACGAAGAATTACCACTGATGCAATTGTTTATGCAAATGCACGAAAACAGTTTAAAACGCCCATCGCAGAATTTGGAACAATCAAATACAAATTGGCAGAGATGGCCACCAATACCTATGTAAGCGAATCGGCTTGCTATAGAGCTGCCAAAGAGATTGAGGACCGCATTGCTATGCGCATTGAGAATGGAAATTCTCATCAGCAGGCCGAGCTGAAGGGTGTTGAAGAGTATGCAATTGAATGTTCCATATTAAAAGTAGCCGTTTCAGAAAATGTACAAAATTGTGCCGATGAAGGTATTCAAGTATTTGGTGGTATGGGCTTTTCTGAAGAAACCCCTATGGAGGCCGCTTGGAGAGACGCTAGAATTGCTAGAATTTACGAAGGAACCAATGAAATAAATCGAATGATTTGCATCGGGATGTTGATTAAAAAAACCATGAAAGGCCATGTTGATTTATTGGGACATGCAATGAAAGTAAAGGAAGAGTTAATGAGTATACCATCATTTGAAACCCCCAATTACACAGCTCCACTGTCACAAGAAAAAGCGGTATTAAAAAATCTTAAAAAAGTTTTTTTAATGATCGCTGGAGCTGGGATTGAAAAATATGGTCCGCAAATTGATGAACAACAGCAATTGCTTTTGAATGTAGCTGATATTTTGATCCAAATTTATATGGCTGAATCTGCGATTTTAAGAACAGAAAAAAATATTTTTCGCTTTGGCGAAGCCGATCAGAAACATCAAATAGAAATGAGTCAATTGTATCTTTACAACGCAGTAGACATCATTACAAAAAGTGCAAAAAATGGAATCGTATCGTTTGTAGAGGGGGACGAACAGCGAATGATGTTGATGGGCTTAAAGCGTTTTACAAATTACAGAAATTACCCCAATGTAGCAGCGCTTAGGGGCAACATCGCTGACAAATTAAATAAAGAGAATGCGTATTGTTTCTAAAACATCCGCAGTTTAGTTGGTTAGTTAAAAACGCCTTTACAACTGTGAGGAAGTTTTTTTAACGAAAACAAAATTTAAACTTATATTTGATTGAGAGTTAATCCTTTAGCACAATTAATCTTTAAATGAAACGGACGTTAACATTGCTCATCTGTCTTTTTTGCATTCAAACAAGCCTAAAGGGGCAAAAATACAAACGACAAGACACAATTCGTGGCAGTATAACTTCAGAGCGAAGTTGGTGGGATTTGACTTATTATGACTTAGAAGTGAGTGTAGATCCAAAATCGAAAACCATAGACGGAAAAAACAGCATCCACTACAAGGTTTTAAAGACCAATAATTCCATGCAAATTGATTTGCAGCCTCCCATGCAATTAACCAAAGCAATACAAAACGGAAGAAAACTAAAAATCAGCCACTGTGGAAATGCACATTATATTCACTTAGAAAAAACACAAATAAAATACAACATAGACAGCCTTACTGTCTTTTTCGAGGGCACTCCAAGACAGGCCGTTCGCGCCCCATGGGACGGTGGCTTTTCTTGGAAAAAAGATAAAAATGGAACTGATTTTATTGCCACCACTTGTCAGGGAATTGGAGCAAGTGTTTGGTGGCCTAATAAAGATCATATGTATGACGAAGTTGACAGTATGAAGATTCGTGTAAATGTTCCCAAACATTTGGTAGCAGTTTCCAATGGTCGTTTAATTGATACTTCAAAAAGTGATAAAAGCTGTTCCTACACATGGTTTGTTTCAAACCCCATCAATAATTATGGCGTTAATATAAACATTGGAGATTATGTCAATTTTTCTGAAATATACAAAGGGGAAAAAGGGAAACTGAATATGGACTATTATGTTTTAAAGCACCATCTAAAAAAAGCAAAAAAACAATTTTTAGAAGCTCCAAAAATGATGAGAGCTTTTGAACATTGGTTTGGCCCATACCCTTTTTATGAAGACAGTTATAAATTGGTAGAAGTTCCCTATTTGGGAATGGAACATCAAAGTTCAGTAACCTATGGCAATCAATTTAAGAATGGCTATTTAGGAACAGATCTTTCAGCTACAGGGTGGGGCTTAAAATTTGACTTTATCATTGTACATGAGTCTGGTCATGAATGGTTTGCCAACAACATTACTAATAAAGACATTGCTGATATGTGGATACACGAAGGATTTACTAGTTACGCTGAAAATTTATTCTTGGACTATTATTACGGAAAAGAAGCAGCAGCAGCCTATGTCATTGGAACCCGTAAAAGGATTCAAAATGACCGCCCTTTGATTGGTGACTACAATGTTAACAACGAGGGATCTTCAGATATATATTACAAAGGCGCAAACATGATTCACATGCTTAGACAATTGACTAAAGATGACGAGAAATGGCGTCATATTCTTCGGAAAATGAATTCTAAATTTTACCATGAAACAGTGACAACTCGACAGATTGAAGATTTTTTATCAAAAGAAATTGGTCGAGATTTAAATCCTTTTTTTAATCAATACCTTAGAGATACTCGAATTCCGGTTTTAGAATATAAAATTAGTGAGGGAAAATTATATTACAAATGGAATAATGTAGTGAGTGGTTTTGATATGCCTGTCGAAATCGCAGGAAAACAACGCACATTTTGGATTTACCCAAGAGAATCTTGGAATGCAATAGATTTCGATGATTCTGAAATTAAAGTTGACCTAAATTACTATGTAAAAACGAAACAGCTTTGAACTCCACTTCATTTTATAGAACAGAAATAGTAAAATATATATTTTGAGTTTATAAAAAATACAAACATTTTAAATTGCTACTAATGAATCCATCTGCTAGAGGCTGGCTTAAGAAATTGATGAAATTTGCAACTAAAAATTCTGCAAAGCGATCGACGCTTTCAAACCTTTATCCAAGTCTAAAGTCCGCGGGTTTTATTTATGGAACGAATGTATCTATTGCCATTGATGCGCTCAACAATACTGACTATACACAAGAGGAGCGCTGTAAAATTAATTTTACACTAGCACTTTTGTCAGTTTATGAGCACGCTGATAACAAGGAAACGGATTTTGAGACCTCTCTAGGGTTATTTTATAAAAAAATAGAATTTCACAAATCAAGCTTTGTAAATGATTTACTAGGCACGGACATCGAAGCCATGCTTCACAAACGCATCCAAACAGACAGCAATATTTTATCTAAAACTTTTAGTTTATTCGTTACAAATGCATTGTTGTTTGTAGATGTTTTGGCATTTGAAGTGTTTTTAAGAGAGCCAAAATATGCTAAAACTTATTTGATCCAACTAGAAAATTCGATCCATACATTGATTTCCAAGGCCTTAAATTCAAAGACAATAAAAAACAATTATGACGAAGGTTTAATTAAATTATTGGAGTCATCACTTCGGACAACCGCAGCAAACAAAACCAGCTATGAGCCGTTAAATTCAGAAAAATACTCACCCTTGGAACGGATTTATTTATTGGACTTAGCCTGTATGGCAACTTGGAGTGATTTAAAAATTGACAAATGTGAAAAAGCATTTTTTAAAGATTTTGAAATTGATTTTAAAGTTTCAAATACAGCAATTAAAAATGCGAATGATGATTTAAATAACTTTTACAAAAAATATAAGAGTGAGATTTCGTTGCTCAGCAACCAAAACATTGCAGAACGTTTTTATCGACGTACTACTAGTATCGTAAAAAAGTTGATTTCTAGAAATAGCAAACGATTATACCAGGAACTGAAAGAAAGCAAGGATTTGGTGAAATTAGTCTCCGAGTCCACTATTAGAGATCTCAATAAAGAAGAACAACAACAGATGCAAGAGCAAATGATGGACCTTATTAAATCCATTCCGAGTCTAGCTATTTTTATGCTTCCTGGGGGGGCTATTTTACTGCCAATTTTTATAAAATTTATTCCCAAACTCCTACCCTCAGCTTTTGATGAAAACAGAATAGAAAATGATTGAGTAACATTTCAATGTAACAGTTTTAAAAAATAACGTCCTAATATCAAACCAATTTAGAATCTTTGAAATCAACAAACGAAAAGGAATTTGTAACACTTGTTGAAAAACATCAGAATTTGATTCACAAAATCTGTCGTTTATACACCAAAAGTGATACAGAGCACAAAGATTTATTTCAAGAAATTACAATACAGCTTTGGAAAGCCTATCCGAAGTTTAGAGGTGATTCAAAATTCAGTACCTGGATGTATCGCGTGGGCATCAATACGGCCATTACTCTCTACAGAAAATCCAAACGAAGGATTCAAAGTTTAAGTTTTGAAGACGTGGCTTATAGAGTCCCTCAGAGCAAATCCTATGACGATACGGAAGACGAGCAAATCAAAGCTATATATCAAGCCATTAAACAATTGAATGATATTGAAAAAGCTGTAGTTTTTCTCTTCCTAGAAGATAAATCCTATAAAGAAATTAGCGATACCATCGGCATCACAGAAGTCAATGCACGTGTGCGAATGAACCGCATAAAAAAGAAATTAATAAAACAGTTAAATCCTTGATTATGGATGAATTAAAGCAATTAAAAAAGGACTGGCAAGAAAATCAAAAGTTTCCAAAATTAAGCCAACCTGAAATATATAAATTTTTACATCAAAAGTCCTCATCATTGGTGAAACGGATTTTTGTGTTAAGTTTGATTGAATTTGGTTTTTGGACCTTAATAAGCTTTTTTATCAAAGACAATGAAGCCCAACAAAGGTTTGATCAATACCAAATGGAACATTTCACCATACCTCTGATTGTCATCGGAAATGTAGTTCTGTTGTACTTTTTCTTTTTATTTTATAAAAATTACAAGTCCATTTCAAGTGTTGACAGCACCAAAGGTCTGATGCAGCAAATCCTAAAAACCCGACGAACTGTCAAGAATTATGTAATTTTTAATATGGTTTTCTTATATATTTCTTTTGTGATTGGATTATTAATTGAACTCAATAACAATCCAGATGTAGTAATGCTGACCGCGGAATTTAATTCCTCTGGCGACTATTTAATTTTCTATGGAATCATCATAGTTCTATCCCTTTTTATGATGGCTTTATTGACAGCTTTATTGCTTGGTTTCTATTTCCTTGTGTATGGGATTCTTCTGAAAAAATTAAAAAACAACTATAAGGAATTGCAAACTATTGAAGCGGATACTGACTAGATTTTACCAATTTCGCTGTTTGTTCAGTTGTTCATTTAACATTAATTCTTCTAGGGGGATCACTTTTAAGAAAGAGTGATGTTGCTCTATAGAGTATTCAATCTTTTCCACAATTTGATCAATAGACTCATTTTCGTAATCAATCTCAAGTGGCGACTTTATTTCCATGGATTGTAAAATATTTTTCTTTTTAATGCGGATGCCTTTTTTATCAAAAGCGCGTCTAAAACCATCAATGACTATGGGAACCACGATAGGTTTGTAGTGTTTGATGATGTGAGCTGTTCCCTTTCGAATGGGTTTAAAAGGTGTGGTAGTACCCTGGGGAAAGGTGATCACCCAGCCATCGTTTAATGCTTTTTTAATGTTTGATATGTCACTCATTTTGACTTGTCGATTGACCTCTTTTCCAGATGAGCGCCATGTTCTCTCTATGCTTATAGATCCTGCATAAGCAAAAATTTTGGGAAGCAAACCAGATTTCATGGTTTCTTTCGCGGCGACATAATATAAATTCAACTTCGGATCCCATAAATAGCCAATATTTTTTAAAGTATCATCACGCCCACTCAAGGCCGCGTTAAAAACATGAAACATGGCTACAACATCCGCAAAATAGGTTTGATGGTTAGATATAAATAATACATTTTTTTCCGGGAGCGCTCTAAGTATATCTGATCCCTCTATTTTCAACTCATTAAATCTGTGATAACGTTGGTGGCTAATGGCGCCAAGGACGCGAATAATCCATTTTTTAATAATTAAATATTGACCGAAAATATTTTTTTTAAACAAGCCCATACAATGGATAAAAATAGAAGTACAAACCTAAACTATTTTTTTAAAATTAAATTCAATAAATAAATAATTTCTGTTAAAATTATCGCAGTGGCTCCCCAAACATTATGTCCACTGAAATTAAGTGCTGGGACAGTGATTGACAAACCGTCAGCATTTTTTATTTTTTTTCCTAGCCACGGTATTTGAGATGGATCAAATTATCCAAAGAAATCTCTACAGTTGATGTGACCTCAGACAATTGAGCTTTAAAAACTGGCTGGGTTTATGTGATACCCACAAATGGAAATACATTAAAATTAATTGGAGGAATATAAAATTTTGACATTGGAATTATCAATTCAATAAGCTGAGGTTTAACTCCGATTTCTTCGTTAGTTTTTCGAACTGCAGTATGTTGAAAGTTGGAATTTCCCTTCTCAGGCTTACCCCGGGAAATACAATTTGTCCAGAATGTACACCAATGCAGAACTGGCGAAGCACAAAAACCAAATACGTCTTGCCATTCAATCCAGCATAAAAGAATACTAGAAAAATAGCCAATTTGGCTTTGTCAATTAATTCAGTACTTTAATTTAGTAGGAGTTCTCTTTAGTGTGGCGCCATTTGTAATTGAACTTAGAGTCATGGAAGCTCATATAAACTAATTTTTACTTATAATTTTAGAAAAAGCGTCAAATCTCATATATTATGGCTTTTAAATAAAAAAATATGCGGTTCATTTACTTTGTCATGTTTCTTTTTATGGGCTGTCAAGATATTAAAAGTGTGCCCAAAAAAACACTACTTAACAAAACTCAAAATCCAGAACATTGCAGTGCAATTACTCAACAACCATCGGTAGCACCGTTTTTATTGAATGATGAGAATGTGATGGAGTTTTTTTTGGATTACGAAAAACAATACAAAGAAAATAAAGTTCGGATCTCAACAGATTACGGTAATATTGATATTAGCTTGTTTGAGGCCACAAAGTTTCACCGATCAAATTTTATTTACCTGACAAAAAAGCAGTATTTTGACAATACACAATTTTACAGAGTCATTGATAATTTTATCATTCAAGGCGGCAATAGCGACGACCAAAAAACACTGACTAAAAGGAAAAAAATAGGGCGTTATTTATTACCCAACGATCATAAAAAGGGGTTTAAACACGATCGGGGTACAGTCAGTATGCCCAGCAGCAC
>JAYYCW010000023.1:0-6029 GCA_036161535.1 Bacteroidota bacterium
GTCGCGTTTTAATAGGGATTGAATTACTTTATCAGCATATTTGGCATCATTGAATACTTCTAATATTCCATCGATAACGGCAAAGCTTAAATTTTTGTGTAAACGCATAAACTGTTAATTACTTTGACAAAGTTACATTTAAGGCTATTCAGCTTTGATCTAGAGACTGCATTAGCACTAATTTATGGTACATGCCTTGTTTTTTTAGGAGTTCTTTGTGTTGGCCCTGTTCAACAATTTTTCCAGCTTTCATCACGATGATTTGGTCGGCGTTTTGAATCGTTGAGAGCCGGTGTGCAATCACGATTGAGGTGCGGTTTTTCATTATATTTTCAAGGGCTTGTTGTACCAATCGCTCGCTTTCTGTATCCAAAGCGGAGGTGGCCTCATCCAAAATCATAATGGGTGCATTTTTTAAAACAGCTCTGGCGATGCTTAGACGTTGTTTTTGTCCACCAGAAAGGCTGTTGCCAGCATCTCCAATATTTGTCTCTATACCGTCGGGTAAATCCTTTACAAAGTCCCATGCATTGGCCACTTTGAGCGCCTCAATTAGTGCTTTATCAGTGGCGTTTTCATTTCCAACTTTTAAGTTGTTTTTTATGCTGTCGTTAAATAAAATGGAATCTTGAGTTACCAAGCCAATTTGAGATCTAAGGGAAGATTTGCTGAACTTTTTAATGTCAGTTCCATCTATGCGTATGAAACCCTTTTCAAGGTCATAAAAACGGGTTAGCAAACTTGCTATTGTAGATTTACCACTTCCAGATTGTCCAACCAAGGCCACGGTTTGCCCCTTTTTTACAGCCAAAGAAAACCCTGTCAAAATATTTTCATTTTCATATTTGAATACCACATCCTTAAGTTCAATGGCAGATTTAAAATCTGACAACTCTTTGGCATTTTTATGATTTGGCATACTGTCTTCAGTTTCTAAAACCTCAAACACTCGATCGGCAGCGGCAATCCCATTCTTAACTTTGTATGAAGCTTTGCTGATGGCTTTTGCAGGAGTTAAAATCCCATAGGCCAGTCCCATAAACCCAATAAATGTAGTGCCTTGAATAACTTCTTCAATGAGTACTAGTTTGCCTCCATACCACAAAAGTACTGCGATGGTGATGATTCCCAAGAACTCACTTAAGGGTCCTGCTAAATTATTTTTTAGACCAATTTTGTTCATAAATTTTAAAATGGTGTCGGCTGAATTTGAAAAACGTTTTTTGAAGTTGAATTCTGCATTGTAACTCTTTATAATTTTTAGGCCCGAGAGCGTTTCTTCGACTGTTGAAATAAGCTGACCAGATTCTTTTTGTGCCTTGAGAGATTGTCGCTTCAGTCGCTTTCCAATTTGAGAAATTAAAAATCCTGTAATCGGGATAAAAAACAGCACAAAAATAGACAGTTGCCAACTCAAAGTGAACATGACAACCAATGAAAATACAATAGTTAAGGGTTCTCTAATGATGAGTTCTAGAATGATAAAAAAGGAATTTTGCATTTCATTAACATCGCCTAAAATTCTGGCCATTATATCCCCTTTTTTCCGTTTGGCATAAAAACTTACAGGAAGGTCAATGATGTGTTTGTACATGTGTTTTCTCAAATCTGTCAAAACCCCATTCTTGAGATACATGACATGTTGCATGGAAAGGTATCCAAATAGATTTTTAAGAAAAAAAGTACTGATAACAATCCCAACTACAATCAACAATGCCATTTGAGCATTGCCAGCCTCCAAAAATGCAGTAAGCTTGTAATTTAGGGTATCATTGGCATAGTTCTTAAGATCTACCAACCCTTTCCAATGGGGCTCTTTTGTGATTTTTTGAGTTTTGTCAAATAAAACATTAAGCATGGGAATCAAAGAAACAAATGCCAGGGTACTGAAAGCGGCATACAGTAGATTAAAGACAATATTTAGAACCACGTGTTTTTTGTAATTCCTAATAAAGGGCCATAATTGTACAATAATTTCTCTCATGCTATTTTAGTTCCAATGCTTTGAGAATCCCTTCAATTTTAACATCTAATTGTTGATTTATATTGAGATAGTCAGAAGTTTTTTTTATCTCTGTGTTTACACTGATATAGTATTTTATTTTAGGCTCTGTTCCACTGGGGCGCAGGGCAATTTTACTACCATCTTCGGTAGTAAATATGAGCACATTAGCTTTGGGGGTTTTGATTTCCAAGGATTCCTCCTTTACTGTGTTGTGAGATATTGAAGCTTGGTAATCGTCAATACAAATAACTGTTGAGCCATTGATTTGTGTTGGGGGTGTGGTGCGTGCATCATGCATTATTTTTTGAATTTCCACAGCACCACTTTTGCCTTTTTTTGTAATTGAAATAAGTTTTTCTTTATAAAAGCCATGGGTGCAATACAAATCAATTAACTCCTTAAAAAATGAACTCCCAGAAGCTTTTGACAAAGCTGCAATTTCACAGGCAAGCAGGGTAGAGGTAACGGCGTCTTTATCGCGAACAAAATCTCCAACCATAAATCCAAAACTTTCTTCTCCTCCACCAATAAAGTCCATTTCTGGAAATTCTTCAATCATTTTGGCAATCCATTTAAATCCTGTAAGTCCAATTTTACAATCTACACCGTAATGGGCTGTGAGTTTTGGAAGCATTGGAGTTGAAACAATGGTTGACCCTAAAAATTGATGGCCATTGATTCTGCCTTGGTTTTTCCATTGATCCAATAAAAATTTTGCCATGACTACCATGGTTTGATTTCCATTGAGAAGTTTGAGTTTATTATCGTTATTTCTAACTGCAATTCCAAGCCTGTCACAATCTGGATCGGTTCCAATAACAATATCAGCCTTTAATTTCTCGGCCAAGTCCAAAGCCATTTTTAGGGCTTCCGGCTCTTCGGGATTGGGTGATTTTACGGTCGGAAAATCGCCATTTGGGATGGCTTGTTCCTCAACGATATGAACGTTTGTGTAGCCTGCTTCTTTGAGTGTTGCTGGAACTGCAGCAATAGAAGTCCCGTGGAGGGGGGTAAAAACGATGGATAAATTATCTCTGTTTTCGTTTGAATTGAGTTCAAGGACTCCATTTTTGACAGCTGCACTGACAAAAACATCGTCAATATCTTTTCCGATGCTGTGAATCAAGCTCAGATTAGCATTAAAATTTATTGCGGTATAATCTGTGTCATTGATTTTATTTACGATCGCTTTGTCATGGGGTGGAACCAATTGCCCACCATCTTTCCAATAAACTTTATAGCCATTGTATTCTGGGGGGTTGTGAGAAGCAGTTAATACAATTCCACAATGACATCCCAGTTCTTTGACTGCAAATGATAGTTCTGGAGTGGGCCGAAGCTCTTGAAATAAAAACACTTCAATTTCATTGGCTGAAAATACATCCGCCACGACTTCAGCAAATGACTTGCTATTGTGCCTGCAGTCATAGGCTATGGCTACTTTTAGATTTTCGTTAGGGTAGAATTCCTTCAGGTAATTGGAAAGGCCTTGGGTGTTTTTTCCCAAAGTATATCTATTGATGCGGTTGGTCCCGACCCCCATAACTCCACGCATACCCCCTGTGCCAAATTCTAGATCTTTGTAAAAGCGATCTTCTAGTTCTTCGGGGTGGTTTTGAAGTCTTTTAATTTCATTTTTGGTTTCTGAGTCAAAAAAATCAACTTGCCATGTTGATATTCTGGATAGTAATTCTTTATCGAGGAGGGGATTCATTGATTAATTTTGATTACAAATTTAATTATTTCCAAGATTAAGGCCTTGATTTATTCACATTATTTACCACAGGTTTCTTCTAAGATTTGGTAGCGTTCTTTGTGACTCCGGGATTGTAAAATAATTTCACCTAAAAACCCAGCCACAAAAAATTGTGTTCCAATAATCATGGTTGTCAGTGCGATAAAAAACTCAGGTCGCTGTGCAATCAAGCGGCCAGAAGGATTAAAATACATTTTTTCAACTCCCAAATAAACTGCAAAACCAAAGCCTATAATGAGCATTAGAACGCCAAGTAATCCAAAAAAATGCATAGGGCGTTTTCCAAATCTTGAAGTAAACCAAATTGTAATCAAATCTAAAAACCCATTGATAAACCTTTCCATACCAAATTTTGTTTTACCATATTTTCGCTTTCGGTGTGCAACAACTTTCTCTGTAATATTTTTAAAGCCTGCATTGACTGCTAAAACTGGGATATAGCGGTGCATTTCGCCATAAACTTCAATGGTTTTAACTACTTCATTTCTATAGGCCTTTAGGCCACAGTTAAAATCGTGTAATGCGAGTCCTGAGACTCTTCTTGCTGCCCAGTTGAATAATTTTGAGGGAAGATTTTTCGCAAAAAAATGATCAAAGCGCTTCTTTTTCCAGCCTGAAACAATATCGTATTTTTCATTATTAATAAGCTCAAATAGGGCGGGAATTTCATCTGGGCTGTCTTGTAAATCGGCATCCATGGTAATGATAACATCTCCACTTGCCTTTTCAAAACCAGCATGAAGGGCTTGTGATTTACCAAAGTTTTTTAAAAATCGAATGCCAATAACCGCTGGGTTACTATCGCTTAAAGCTTTAATAATCTTCCAAGACTGGTCTTTACTACCATCATCAATAAAAATGAGTTCATAAGATAGCCCACTGGACTGCATTGTTCTGGTAATCCAATCGAACAGTTCCTCGATAGACTCTTGTTCGTCCAAAAGGGGTATAACAACTGAAATGTCCATTTAATTATCTTAGCTAACTCCAAAAATAGCGAATTTATGCTTGGTTTGTATCGCTTTTTTTAAGGATCAACGCCACAACAAGTCCTGTAAGTGCATAAAAGGCTATCCTAAAGACATAGGAAACCAATTGATTTACAACTGAAAAATTATCTTTTGTACTTGCTTCAGTTAGGGCCTGAGTAATAATTTCTTGAGATGCACCAAAGCGCTCCATAGACTGTTTTGTAACTAAAAGCACTTGTTCGTTGAGGTAAACAGCAGCATTCGTATCAATAAATGAGAAAACCAATATACTCACGATAGTGGCGATCCCTGTACCAACTGCAACAGTGATAAAATAATTTGAAAAAGCAGCTTTAAAATTGATAAATCCATTTTGTGTTTTTCTGGCCTTTACAGATGAAACAATGCCAAACACTATGACCAATAAAAACAGCAATATCCCCAACCACCATTCGATGAATAAATCCAAATTTACAGCGTAGATTAAAACGACGATAGCCGACATTGTTGCTCCAAGGTACAAGCCAAGGTTTGTAGCGTTAGATTTTGAAGTTGTTTCCATAATTATTTTTTTAGAGATTATTATTTATTCAATTAGATACGAATTACTTAAAAATGTTACAAGCGGTACAAAATAAAAAAAATTATAAACAGTTGCGATTTTCTAAAAAATACTTAAATTTGCCATTCGAAAAATCGCATTTAAAAAACGATGAAAAAAGGAATCCACCCTGAAAATTATAGACTCGTAGCTTTTAAGGACATGTCCAACGATGATGTTTTTTTAACAAAGTCAACTGCAGATACTAATGAAACCCTTGAAGTTGATGGTGTCGAGTATCCTCTTGTTAAACTTGAAATTTCAAGAACCTCACATCCCTACTACACTGGTAAATCCAAATTGGTTGACACCGCAGGTCGAATTGATAAGTTCAAAACAAAATATGCCAAGTTTAAAAAATAACGACGCATTAGCAAGCATTGCAAAAGCCTTTCATAATATGAAAGGCTTTTTTGTTATTTTTACAAAAAAATTAGCCAGATGAATTACATTTTATTTGATGGCCCTAACAGAAATGCCTTATTGCCTTTTACCTATACCAGGCCAGTGGCAGATCTCCGCTTGGGAATTTTTACCATTCGCGAAAAATGGGAGGCTTATCTGGGTTTAACAACCACAACCGTCACAGAAGATTATTTATCTGAGAAATTTCCAATGGTTGAGTTTTCAGACAATATCATGATCAATGCGGCCTTTCTTCCCAATCTCAAACTTGTAGAATTAATTCAAAATTTA
>JAYYCW010000024.1:0-38049 GCA_036161535.1 Bacteroidota bacterium
AAGTGCTGGCTTCAAGCGGATCCCTCCAATGCCATTCGAAATGCCCTTAAAAACTTTGCAATTTCTAAGAATATTCCCTTTTTCAATGCCCGTAAACAGTCTGGGGTTTTAAGAACACTCATGATTCGTACAAGCAGTAAAAAAGAAATCATGGTATTGGTGCAGTTTTATAAGGCAACAGCAAAACAGCTAGAAATAATTTTAAATTTTCTCAAAATATCATTTCCTGAAATAACTTCCTTGTTATACGTAACAAATTCTAAGGGGAATGATACGATTTACGATCAAAAAGTAATCTGTTACCACGGGAGAGATCATATCTACGAAGAAATGGAGGGGCTGCAATTTAAAATCAATGCCAAATCCTTCTATCAAACAAATTCAGAACAAGCTTATAACTTATATAAAATCACGCGAGATTTCGCTGGGCTATCAGGAAGTGAAATTGTTTATGACTTGTATACTGGAACCGGAACCATTGCACAATTTATTGCCAAAAAAGTACAAAAAGTAATTGGTGTTGAAGCAGTTCCTGATGCCATAAAGGCGGCCAAAGAAAATGCGAAGCACAACAACATCAATAATGTTGATTTTTTTGTGGGAGACATGAAATATGTATTTAATGATGATTTTATCAAAACCCACGGACATCCAGATGTCATTATAACAGATCCTCCTAGAAATGGGATGCATAAAGATGTTGTGGCACAAATATTAAAAATCAATCCAAAAAAAATAGTTTATGTAAGTTGCAACAGTGCCACGCAAGCAAGAGACTTGGAGTTGATGAATCACAATTACAAAGTTATTAAAATACAAGCAGTGGACATGTTTCCGCAAACACAGCATGTAGAAAATGTTGTACTTTTGGAAAAAATAATTTAAATCACTTATGCAACGGATTTTATTTTTTGGATTATTTTTGTTTTTATGGGGCTGTGAGCCCGATGATATATGTAGTGATAGTACGCAAACGACATCGCGTCTGGTCATTGAATTTTATGATATTGAAAATCTCACTGATACGAAAACGGTTCCGGGTCTTTATGCCCTGGGCCTCGACAGCGATGGAAATGAAGTTACTATTCATGGAGAGACTGTAAATTCCACCTCAAGAATTGCATTGCCATTGGATGGCAATCAAAACAACACTACATTTATTTTATACAAAAATTACAATGAACTAGACGGCCTTATTGAGGGCAATGCAGATGTCATCAGTGTGAACTATACGACTCAAGCTGTTTATGTATCGAGGGCTTGTGGCTATAAGAATTTACACACAATACAAAGTTTTGAAATTGAAACAGATTCTGACATGTGGATGGTTTTTTCCAGCATATCAAACTATGAAATCGCTAATGAAAATATAACACATGTTGAAATATTTCATTAAAACAACTGTGGTCTTTTTGATCAGTATACCTTTGATCAGCCAAGAAACTCAAAATGAAATCTTGGAAAACTCCCAAGGGTTCAAAAAAAAATATGGTTTTCGCTTTGGACTTGACCTCAGTAAACTGGGACGTACCGCTTTTGAAAAAGATTATTTCGGCTTTGAGGTAGCTGGGGATTATCGCCTGACAAAGCGCCTATACATTGCAGGAGAATTAGGATTTGAAGAGAAAACTACTGAGACAGACTTTTTGGAATCCAACGCCTCCGGGAGTTATTTTAAAGTGGGAGTTGATTTTAATCTGTACCGCAACTGGTTGGGAATGGAAAACTTAATTTTTACAGGTTTTCGCGTGGGGATTGGCAGTTTTAAGCAATCTCGTGACCGGTATACAATTTACGACGCCAACAATCAAACTTGGGGACTAATTAGCAACAACGAAAGTGTCGAATTTTCAGGCCTCACAGCTGGCTGGATTGAATTGCTTTTTGGTATCAAAGCTGAACTTTTTAATAATTTATTTTTGGGGTTCAACTTACAACTTAAAGCCCGTTTGTCAGAGACAGAGGTGAATAATTTTGAAAACATTTACATCCCGGGTTTTGGACGTACTTATGACAGCTCCAAGATTGGAACGGGTTTTAGTTATACGCTTTCTTATTTGATACCCATTTACAAAAAAAGCCCCAAAACCATAAAGAATAAGGAGGTATTAGATGCTCCAACAACTTCACAATTTTAGCGTATTAATTTTTTATACTTGATGCGTTTGGGCGCTGTATCGCCACCGAGGCGCTGGCGTTTGTTAGCCTCGTATTCGCTGAAGCTGCCTTCGAAAAAATAGACTTCCGAATGGCCTTCAAACGCTAAAATATGTGTACATATTCGATCTAAAAACCAGCGATCGTGACTGATTACTACCGCACAGCCAGCAAAACTTTCAAGTCCCTCTTCCAATGCCCTCAAAGTATTAACATCCAAATCATTGGTCGGTTCATCTAAAAGTAAAACATTGCCCTCCTCTTTTAGTGTCATAGCCAAGTGCAATCGGTTGCGCTCTCCGCCAGATAATAATTTTACTTTTTTATTTTGCTCACTGCCCGAAAAATTAAAGCGACTCAAATAGGCACGAGAATTGACCTGACGTCCCCCCATCATTATTAGTTCTTGTTCATCACTGAAGTTCTGCCAAATTGTTTTTTCTAAATCAATATTTGAGTGGCTTTGATCAACGTATGCAATCTTGGCTGTTTCACCAACACTAAAAGTTCCTTTGTCTGACGATACTTCGCCTTGAATCATTTTAAAAATAGTCGTTTTTCCAGCACCGTTAGGCCCTATAATCCCAACGATTCCAGCTTGTGGTAATTTAAAGTTCAAATTGTCATAAAGTAACTTTTCGCCATAAGCTTTACCAACGTTGACGGCTTGAATGACATTGGTCCCCAATCTAGGGCCATTCGGTATGTAAATTTCTAATTTTTCATCCAGTTGCTTTTGGTCCTGATTTAAAAGTTTGTCATAATTCTTAAGTCGAGCTTTTTGTTTTGTCTGGCGGCCTTTGGCTCCTTGTCGTACCCATTCTAATTCTCGTTCTAATATTTTTTGTCGTTTGGAGGCTGTTTTACTCTCCTGAGCCAATCTCTTGGACTTTTGATCTAACCAAGATGAATAATTTCCTTTCCAAGGAATACCCTCCCCTCTATCAAGTTCTAAGATCCAACCGGCAACATTGTCCAAAAAATAGCGGTCGTGAGTTATGGCAATCACAGTGCCTTTATACTGTGCCAAATGCTGTTCCAACCAATGAACAGACTCAGCATCTAAATGGTTGGTAGGTTCGTCCAATAACAAAATATCAGGCTGTTGCAGTAATAAGCGACACAGGGCCACACGGCGGCGCTCACCTCCGGATAGAACAGCAATTTTCTTATCATTATCTGGGGTACGTAAAGCATCCATGGCTATCTCTAATTTAGTGTCTAATT
Source organism: Bacteroidota bacterium (assembly GCA_036161535.1). Lineage (GTDB taxonomy): Bacteria > Bacteroidota > Bacteroidia > Flavobacteriales > Flavobacteriaceae > UBA3537. Next base: position 3,385 of record JAYYCW010000024.1, read on the forward strand.
CCCAGGCATTTAAGGCATCAATCTGATCTTGAAGCTCAGCTTGACGGTTCATCAGTTTTTCCATGCGATCGGAATCTGAGTAAACTTCCTCCAAGCAGAACATATCGTTGATTCTGTTGTATTCATCGAGAACGGCTACTGTCTCAGCAACCCCTTCTTTGACGACTTGTAGTACTGTTTTTTCGGCCTCCAACTGAGGATCCTGCTCCAAGTAACCAATGGAGTAATCTTGGGAAAAAACCACATCACCATGAAAATTTTTATCCACGCCTGCAATGATTTTTAATAAGGTAGACTTGCCAGAACCGTTGAGTCCTAAAATTCCAATTTTAGCTCCATAAAAAAAACTTAAATATATATTTTTCAAAACTGGAGAATTGGCACTTTGGAAGGATTTAGTGACCCCAGACATTGAAAAAATTATCTTTTGATCACCACTCATCAGACCCGTCCTTTTAAGGCATTAAACACCCATGCAATGGCAAAAAAACCAATACCTACAGCAGCAAAGCCCCAGCCAGCTATTTCATTGTAACGGAAAGCACCAAGAGCGATTAAACCCAAACCTACAAATATCATAATATACGTGGCCCAAGCCAATACAGTATTTTTATTCATCTTATTTCTTATCAATTTGACTTCAAATATCGTGAATAAATTAAGTTTTATAAAATTAATTTACAGTAAATAAAATGACTCTTTTTTATTAAATTTAAAGACTTTTAAAAATTGAAATAAAAATTTAGCATAGACTAAAAAAATACTCGTTCTAATATGATTGAATTATTAATTGGATTTTTGTGTATTATAATATTGGGGCTTCTTTATTTTGTGTTTACCTCACGCAACAGCTCTGATTCAACCTCAACCAATGAATTAATTCAATTTTCAAATGCGCTCAGCAGCCAAATCCAAGAGATTAGAAAGGAAATAGACACCAATTCTAAAGAGAGTAGAGCTGAAATTGAAGGCAAATTAAATGCCATTAATAAACAAATAAATGATTTTAATAAATCTTCCACAACCAATATTACACAACAGTTTAAAGAATCTAATAAAGTCATAAAAGACGTGACCTCCGAACTAGAAAAAATCAAAGGGACTAATGAACAGGTTTTAAATTTCGCCAATCAAATGAAGACTCTTGAAAAGATTTTGGGAAATCAAAAACAAAGGGGCATTCTTGGGGAAATACAACTGGAAAATTTACTTGCCAATGTATTACCACCAGAACTCTTCCAAAGGGAGTATAAATTTAAGAACAATGAGGCTGTGGATGCCATAGTAAGAGTCGGTGAATACATCATACCAATTGATGCAAAATTTTCTCTTGATAATTACAACAATATGATTGAATGTTCTAATAAAAACGAATTAGAAGAGCTTGAAAAAAAGTTTAAATCAGATATCAAAGATAGAATTGATGAAACTGCTAAGTATATCAGACCCAGTGAAAACACCACGGACTACGCTTATATGTTTATTCCTGCCGATGGTCTATACCAAGATTTATTAAACAGCAGGGTTGGGTCATTAAAAATCAATTCAAGAGACCTTGTTTCTTATGCCTACACAAAAAAAGTGATGATTGTTTCTCCAATGAGCCTCTTCCCTATGCTTCAAATCACAAACAAAGCACTGCACAATTTAAAGGTAGAAAATTCAATTAAAGATATTTTAAAAAACATAGGGAAATTATCTAACCATTTAAACGCCTACAAAGAATATCACGAAAAATTAGGGTCTGCTCTAAGTACTTCGGTTAATCGTTACAATGACAGCACAAAAGAATTTAAAAAAATTGACAAAGACGTCATTAAAATTTCCTCGGGAAATTCAAAACTCGACATCAATACTGAAGTTATTGACAGGCCACTTCTGGACGATTAGCGCCAAAGAATCATTTATTTCAATCCTAAAATAGAATTGTAAATCTTAGTTAAACAAAATCTTTGTAGTGAAGATATTTGTTATTTTTGTTTTAAAGATTTTTGAAATGAACCTAAACTTCAATAAAAACGAAGACCACAACAAGCTTCTCCTATCTGACTTGCGCAAGCGTTATGTAAAAGTCAAGCTAGGTGGTGGTACTTCAAAAATTGAAAAACAACACGCCAAGGGCAAAATGACAGCTCGGGAGCGTGTTGATTACCTTTTAGATTCCAAGTCTAAATCCCTTGAAATTGGCGCTTTTGCTGGGGATGGAATGTATTCAAAACACGGTGGTTGCCCCTCAGCAGGGGTTATTGTCAAAATTGGCTATGTCTCAGGACGTCAATGCATTGTAGTAGCCAATGATGCTACGGTCAAATCTGGTGCATGGTTCCCAATAACTGCAAAAAAGAATTTAAGAGCCCAAGAAATTGCCATCGAGAACAAACTTCCTATTGTTTATCTTGTGGACTCTGCTGGGGTATATTTACCCATGCAAGACGAGATATTTCCAGACAAAGAACACTTTGGTCGAATTTTTAGAAATAATGCTAAAATGAGCAGTTTAGGAATTATCCAAATTTCAGCCATTATGGGCAGTTGTGTAGCCGGTGGTGCCTACTTACCAATAATGAGTGACGAGGCCATTATCGTTGATAAAACAGCCAGTATATTTTTAGCTGGTAGTTATCTGGTCAAAGCAGCCATAGGAGAAAATATTGACAATGAAACCCTAGGAGGTGCCACTACACACTGTGAAATTAGTGGGGTCACCGATTATAAAGCTAAAAATGATAAAAATGCGCTGGATAAGATAAAATCCATTATGGCTAAAATTGGAGCAACTGAAACCGCTGGATACAATCGTGAAAAAGCCCTAAAGCCGAAAGAAAACCCAGATGATATTTATGGTATACTTCCGCATTCCAGAGCAGAACAATACGATGCTTATGAAATCATAAAGCGATTGGTCGATAAGTCTGAATTTGATGAATACAAAGCTGGCTATGGAAAGACAATTATTACGGCTTATGCCAGAATCGATGGTTGGGCTGTTGGTATTGTTGCGAACCAACGTAAATTGGTAAAAACAAAAAGTGGTGAAATGCAATTTGGAGGCGTCATATATAACGACAGCGCTGACAAAGCAACCCGTTTTATCGCGAATTGTAATCAGAAAAAAATCCCATTACTTTTTTTACAAGACGTGACTGGGTTTATGGTTGGAAGTAAAAGTGAACACAGTGGTATCATTAAGGATGGAGCAAAAATGGTCAACGCTGTTAGCAACTCAGTAGTGCCAAAATTTACAGTTATAATTGGAAACAGCTACGGCGCCGGGAATTATGCCATGTGTGGAAAAGCTTACGACCCCAGGTTGATTGTGGCATGGCCATCAGCTGAACTTGCAGTGATGAGTGGTAATAGCGCCTCCAAAGTTTTACTTCAAATCGAAACTGCAGCGCTAAAAAAACATGGGCAAAAAATTTCAGAACAACAGGAAGCTGAATTGTTATCCAATATCAAAGATAAATACGATGCGCAAGTATCTCCTTATTATGCAGCAGCTAGACTCTGGACAGATGCTGTAATTGATCCGATAGAAACCCGAAAATGGATCAGTATGGGGATTGAAGCGGCCAACCATGCTCCAATTAAAAAAGATTTCAATTTAGGGCTTATTCAAGTTTAATAAATCCACTGTTTTATTCCTATGAATTTTTCCAGAACTTGTCTCTATGAAATTTGGGACAAAGTAAATGACTTTGGGACGTTTTAAAGGATCTATTACATTCCAATCAAGTTCTAATTTCTTTTCTTCCCCTTCGATAATCAACACCACTTTTTGACCAAGTGTATCATCTGGAATAGCGCTGATAAAAAACCGATTTTTTAATTGGGTTTCAAGTTGCTTCTCCAGCGCTTCAGGATGAATTTTTACCCCAGCTGAATTGATAATATTGTCATGGCGTCCCAACCATATAAAGGTAGATTTAGAAGGAAGTAGAATCACATCATTGGTAGTTAATTTCTCAGGATTGATCAATGGCGCAGAAACCACCATACAACCGCGCTGGTCCTGTGCGATTTCTACACCCGGTAAAACCTTAAAAAAAACATCTCCCAAGGACAGGTTCTTGGCTGCAATGTGACTCAGTGTTTCGGTCATCCCAAAAGTTTCAAAAACCGCTGTATCAAGGCCTTTTACTTTTGAGGCCAATTCCTCAGATACCGTCGCCCCACCTACCAATAGAGTTTTAATTTGGTTAATATTTAAAAGGGAATTTTGAAGTTGCAAGGGGACCATCGCTGAAAAGTCGTAGGTCTTTGCTTTTATATTTTCCAGCGGTGATGAGCTGGGTTCAATAATGTCCAATTTTAAGCCCGATACCCATGAACGTACAAACATCATCTTTGCAGCGATAAATGAAAACGGTAAACAACACAAGGCTGAATTTCCACCAACCAAACCAAAATAAGCGGCTGTGGCTATTGCAGAGTTGATAAATGAGACTTTTGGAAGTCTAATTACTTTTGGATTTGATGTTGTACCTGAGGTTTGTATTGAAATAGAATCGGAATCGTTAAGCCAGTCAGACATAAAATTCCCCAAATATGCTTGATTTTTAGAGCCTTCCGCAATATAATTCACCGCTAAAGTTTTAAAGGCTCTAACATCAAAGTGTCGGTTATTCAACCTAAAAAGAGGGTGTGGATTTTTATAATTAGCTGAATATTCCAATCGATCGCTTGTTAATCATTGATGATCTTACCAAATAATTTTTCTTTCCAATTGACCCAGTTGTATTTTTTTGAAAATACATACAAGACAAGCGGATATATTATAAATACGGGAATAAATACTTCAAACCCTGCCACCATAGGGTCTGATGTGTCTTTAAGCAATGAATTGGTTTGAAATGCCGTCCAGTCTGCGGTCACAAGGATGGAAGCCACTAAGTTATTAGCAGCATGAAAACCCAAAGCCAATTCAAGACCCTCATCCATTAGGGTCATAATACCCAACAAAAAGCCGGTCCCGATATAATGAACCAAAAGAATGTACCCTAACTTATCTATTTCAGGGTTGGCTAAATGCATGGCACCAAACACCACAGAGGTAATGACCAAAGGCAACCAACGGTTTTTGGTTAATACGGCCAGACCTTGCATCCAGTAGCCTCTAAATAAATATTCTTCAAAACTAGTTTGTAAAGGCACAAAAATAAGGGCAATAATAACAAGAATGAAAAAGGGAAACAATTCGAAATTGAAATTGTAATTCTCAGGGTTTGTTAAATATTCAATACCAATAAAAAAAACAGTAAAGATAGCCCATAATATAAATGCAAAACAGAAACGACCCCAATCAATCTTTTTTCTGGAGGTGGTCAAACTTACAAGACTTTGTCTGTGTAAAACCCGGACTGTAAAAAATACTGCCAACAGACCCCCTACATAAGTTAAAAGCATTAAAAATAAATTTAAATTTGAATCCAGTATTCCCAATATTTCATAAGGGTCTTCCATGGCAGTTATTGGAGTCTCAGCTGCGAATGTTTTCATAATAACGGCAATTGTAAGCGGAATTTGGCCCACGATAATTCCTGCTACAATAATTAGGAGTCCTAACAGATACAACCACCAATCATTTTCAATTTTAAATGCTTGTTTTAAATACATGATTTTAAAAATTTATTTTCCATTTATATTGAGGCTCGTAAGCCAATTTTCCATTTTTAATTTCCAAAGGGGCGTTAATATTATTTGTGAACAAAGTACCAGTCCCCAATCCCTGTGGACATTTTACATTTAACTGATAAGTCCACTGTGCAATGGCATTTAAACCAATATTACTTTCTAACGCACTAGTCACCCACCATCCAATAGATTGGGACTCTGCGATGTCAATCCAGGATTGACTGCCTGAAAACCCTCCAATCAGAGCAGGTTTTAGAATGATATATTTGGGATTGATTGTTTGTAACATTTGACGGCGTTTTGTTACACTATAAATTCCTATAAGCTCTTCATCTAAAGCAATGGGTAAAGGACTCTCTTCACAGAGCTTAGCCATGGCATCAACTTGGCCAGATCTGATAGGTTGTTCGATGGAGTGTAGTTGTAAATCCGAAAGGCGTTTTAATTTTTCTAAGGCTTCGTTGGCAGAAAATGCGCCATTGGCATCAACTCGTATTTCAATAGTGTTGGCGTCATATTCTTCTCTAATAGATTGAATTAAAGCAAATTCTGTAACGAAATCAAGAGCGCCAATCTTAATTTTTAAGCAGTCAAAGCCTGATGATAAAATGGAATAAATCTGGGTTTTCATAAAGTCCGCATTCCCCATCCAAACCAAGCCATTGATAGGAATTGCTGCCTTTCCTTTGGTGAATTTTGAAGGAAATAAAACAAAGGGTTCATCGGATTTAAAATCTAAAAGGGCTGTTTCTAAACCGAATTGGATGGCTGGAAAATCTGTTAATTCATCCATTAAAGTTTCAAAACCTAAATGAATGTTTTTACAAACCCAGTCCAGTTTTGCTTCAAAATCCGGTCGATCATCACAACTTAAGCTTGGAAACATTGCGCATTCTCCAATGCCACTTTTTTGTGCATCCGAGACTTTTATAAACCATGTATGCTTAAAATTTAAGACCCCTCTTGAGGTACCACTTGGATTTTTAAATTTTAATTTATATTTAAAAAATACAGCCTTCATTAAAAAAATTAAAGACTGTGATTCAATTGTTCTATTACCAGTATAGAGGCAAACAAAAGAGACATAGCGAAAGTTGATAAGGCTACCAATTTTAAATGGGGATCAAAACGCTCAGGGTTTATGATGCCGTAAACGATTTTAAGATGCAATAAAAGAGGGATAAAAGCTATCCAACTGAAAATCATAAGATTTGAAAAAGACATGACTGTTTGAAAAACAATCATAAGAACAATGGCAATAAGAATGAGTAAAAAGTGATAGACTTTAGCGTTCTTTCGGCCCATATAACCAGCGAGAGTATTTTTATTTGATTTCTTATCCGATTCTAAATCTCGCATATTGTTCAAATTCAAAACAGCAGCGCTTAAAAGACCTATTGCAGATGCCGGAAATAACAAGCGGAAGTCAATTTGCTTGGAAAACAAAAAGAAGGTTCCGAAGACGCTTAATAGGCCAAAAAATAAAAATACCATTAAATCTCCAAGAGCCCTATAGCCATAGGCAGAATTTCCTACAGTGTATGAAATAGCCGCATAAATTGAAAGCGCCCCTAAAAATACAAAAATCAGAGATGTAAAAAGCTGTTCAAGACCGAAAGAAACCCAAATTAGCGCGATTGAAAGCGATGCACATATAAATGCATTTAAAATAACTGCAAACCGCATTTGCCTTGGAGTTACCGCTCCGCTTTGCAAAGCTCTTTCTGGTCCAATTCGATATTTATTGTCAGTGCCTTTAACACCATCCCCATAGTCATTAGCTAGGTTGGATAACACTTGAAAGCTCAGCGTGGTTAAAATAATGAGAATAAAAATTGAACTGTCAAAACTTCCTAAGAAATAAGCATAACCTGAACCCACAACAGCACCAGAAATTGAGAGTGGTAATGTACGAAGGCGTGAGGCCGATATCCAAGTTTTTAAACCAGCCATGTCAGGGGATCCATTTTTTATTAAATTTTGGAGAGCGCTTTTCCAAAAAAGCATCTCTGCCTTCCTTAGCCTCATCTGTCATATATGCTAATCGTGTGGCTTCACCAGCAAAAACTTGTTGACCGACCATACCGTCATCCGTCAGGTTCATGGCAAACTTTAACATTTTAATTGAAATTGGCGATTTTAATAAAATTTCTTGGGCCCATTTAAAGGCTGTATTTTCCAAATCCTTGTGGGGAACTACCGCATTGACCATTCCCATCTCAAAAGCCTCTTGCGCGGAATAATTTCTGCCTAAAAAGAATATTTCTCTGGCCTTTTTCTGACCCACCATTTTGGCTAGATAAGCAGAGCCGTAGCCACCGTCAAAACTAGTCACATCCGCGTCAGTCTGTTTGAAAATAGCATGCTCTTTGCTGGCAAGTGTTAAATCACAAACAACGTGCAAACTATGACCACCACCAACCGCCCAACCAGGAACCACTGCAATGACTGCTTTTGGCATAAAACGAATCAAACGCTGAACTTCAAGTATGTTCAGGCGATGGTAACCATCTTTTCCAACATAACCTTCTTTACCTCTAGCTTTTTGATCGCCACCACTGCAAAATGAATATACACCGTCTTTTTTGGAAGGACCTTCAGAACTTAACAAAATAACTCCAATTGAATGGTCTTCGTTAGCGTCCTTAAAGGCTTCTATAAGCTCTGTTGTTGTTTGAGGTCTAAAGGCATTTCTAATCTCAGGTCGATTGAAAGCAATCCGAGCTACACCCTGACATTTTTTATAGGTGATATCGCTAAATTCTCGGACAGTTGTCCATTGAATAGATTTCATAGCTTCGCGTTTTTTGTTACTAGATAGATACCATCACTCTCTAGCCGAATCAGCCGTTTTTTGTAAAGGGTACCCAACGCTTTTTTAAAACTTTTTTTACTCATTTGAGCCAATGTTTTGATTGTCTCTGGGGAAGATTTATCAGTCAAATCCAAATATCCATTGTGGTCATTAATTAAGTCCAGCAAAGACATAGCACTAGGCTCAATATTTCTATACCCTATTTTCTCCAAGCTAATATCAATTTTGTTGCCGGGTCTTATTTTTTTAACAACTCCCTTTAATTTATCACCAACACTCAAATCTTTAAAAATAGCATCCTTAAAAACAAGACCCAAATGTCGGTTATTTACAATAACATTCATTCCAATTTCTGAAGGGTGAGATACAATTAAGTCAACCTCATCGTAAAGATTTACCGTCAATTCTGAATTGTCTAAAAATCGGTTGGTTTTGCTAGAGGCAACCAAACGGTTAGTTTTTTCGTCTAGGTAGCAATACACAAGATACCACCCTCCTTTGATCATTTTATAGGCTTGTTCTTTGAATGGGCAAAAAAGTTCCTTTAGCAGGCCCCAATCCAAAAATGCACCATGTTGATTAATTGCATTACAACGCAGCAATGCAAAGTCACCTTTTTGGATGTAGGGTCTATGCGTGACTGCTACCGGACGTTCTTCGTTATCGAGATAGACAAAAACATCAATAGAGGCATCAATCTCAAAGTCAATGGGAACATAACGGTTTGGCAACAAAACTTCATTATCCTCATCATCCCCTAAAAATAAACCTGGATCTGTATCTCTTAAGATTTTTAAGTTGTTGAATCGACCAATTTCAATCATATGACAAAGGTAAGCATATTCACTTAATATTTACTTTTAAAAAGCCTATAGAAAGTTAAAGTTTTTTATAATTTTACGTGGATGAAAAAAACTTTAGACTCTAAATTTATTGCAAAGACCAAGCTGGTATTGTTGCGGCGACTACAAATTTAATCTTAAAATGTGGGGGAACATCTCCTATGTTGACCGACATGCTGATCTTCAACAAGGCGTATTTTTTTGCGGTTAGAATATATAGTTGAGAATACTAAAATTGGAAAAGAGGAATTTGTAAGAAGTTTTAAATCCTCCGCATATTTTTAGATAAGTTCTTCTCTTTTATTCATTTGTTTGGGTTTTATTTAGTTTTGGGCCTTGTATTTGACCTTTAGTTGGTTAGATGCCAAATAATTTAAAAAGTCACACTCCCAAGGCTTTATTTTAGTGCTTCAAAATAGGCTAGTAAAATTTCACCATTTTCAGCAGATGGTGTGAAAACTTCTAGCAACTGAGGTTGTTGTGAAGAGTTAAAAAAGGTGGGGAGAATTTTAGTCAAGCTATCAGAAGAATTGGCAGAGTTGTAATTCCATCCAAAGCCTTCAGAAAAGGCTTTGGCACTACGGCCATGTTTTGTTTCAAAAAAGGTTTCAAAAAGTTTAGATTTGTCATTACCTGGTAAAATTCTAAATATACCACCTCCATCGTTGTTGATAACGATAATTTTAAAATTATTTGGGACATAATTATTCCACAAACCATTACTATCGTAAAAGAAACTGAGATCCCCTGTAATTAGAAGCGTTGGAAGCTTTGAAACAACGGCGGCACCCACAGCCGTACTTGTGGAACCGTCAATACCACTAGTGCCGCGATTGCAATAAAGGGCAATAGAGGCATCAAATTCAAATAATTGCAAATAGCGAATTACAGAGCTGTTTGAAGATTGTACCATATATTTTTTAGGAATGAAAGAACAAATTAACTCAAGGGCTTTAAAATCACAAAATGACATTGATTTTAGATACTTTTGATGACTTTTGAGACGCTTTAATTTTGCGGACTGCCAAAAGTCGAAATAATCACTTTCGGTTGTAATAGCAAGTTCAAGCAATTGTTTTAAAAATAAATTTGGGTGGGAACGAAAATGTTTACTGAGGCTGAAAAAGGTATCATTGGCGTTATAAGGATCGATGTGCCAATGATGTTTCGGTTTGTAATTTCTTAAAAAAGCTTTGATTCTTTTTGAAATGATCAAACCGCCAAAAGTCAGTAGTAAATCAGGTTGAAGCATCTTATATTGCGTGTCCTGCAAAGGCGTGATCAGCTGATCAATAAATGGGAAGAAATTTGGATGGTGTAAATTAGAGGTAGTTTCTGTAAGGACAATTACTGAGGGGTCACTAGCCAGTTTGGCAATGACTGACGCCTCAATTGAATTGGGAGAATTAACTCCAACTAAAACTAATTTTTTCTTGGAATTATTCCAAGTTTTTAAATTTGAAGAGCTAATCTTTACTTTGGTTGTTTTTCGAGGACTGCTGGTGGGTGTAGCAAATAAATGCATTGAACTTACAGTCTGGTATAAGGGCTCGTTAAAAGGCACGTTGATGTGCACAGGACCCATTTTACCCAGAGCAACATCCAATGCCATTGATATTGCTTTTTTTGCCTTTTTCTTTGAAGCTTTTAAACTTTTAAAAAATGTTTTCTTAGGAGTTGCTAAATTCGCCTCGAATAAAACATGTGACCCAAATGCGTGAGGCTGAATGATTGTTTGTCCATCACCTATATTAATCAACTTCTTTGGGCGGTCGGCTGAGATAACAACTAATGGCAGTCTTGTGTAAAAGGCTTCCGCTATTGCGGGATAATAATTTAAAAGTGCACTGCCCGAGGTGCAAACGACTGCCACAGCTTCTGATGTCTGTTGCGCAATTCCCAGGGCAAAAAAAGCTGCTGAACGTTCATCGACTATGCTGTAACATTTAAAAAAATCTTGATTTGTAAATCCAATGATCAAGGGTGCGTTTCTGCTCCCTGGTGAGATGACAATGTGTTGAACCCCTTTGGCCTTACAAAGCTGAATCAGGTATTGCGCTAATGGTTGTTTTGGATAAATCATTAGACTGTAAAGGTATTCATTTTAAGAGTTTAAACCTTGATGAAAAATAAATTTTAAACTTAAAATATTGATTTTAAGGTTTGGATTTTGGCTTCCGTTTCCTCCCATTCCATTTCTGCTGTGGATTGGTTTGTAATGCCACCACCAGCGTAGAGCAGAGACTTTTTCCCGATGAGCTGCATACAGCGCAGATTGACCACCAAATTAGCCGACTCTAAGGTTCCAAAACTGTTTTGTTTAATTGTACCTAAAAAACCAGAATAAAATTGGCGATCCAGCGTTTCATTGTCTTTTATAAAAGCCATCGCACTGTCCTTAGGAGTCCCGCAAACTGCAGGTGTTGGATGCAGAGCCCATAAAAAATTTCTGAATCTATTTTTTCCTTTATTTAGGCGGCCGGTTAGTGTTGTTTGTAAATGCAATAAATTAGCAGATCGGATAGTTTTGGGTTGAGATAAAGACAAACCACTCAAATGTTTTGACAAGGAGCTTTTTAAATAGTCTGTCACCATGGATTGTTCTTTTGTATTTTTGGAATCCCAGTTCACTTCCAATTGACCCTTGAAGGGTTGCGTTCCTGCCAAAGCTACCAATTGCACATTAGTTCCAGAAATTTTAACAAGGGATTCTGGGGAGGCCCCAAACCAAAAACCAGTGTTGGGATGAAACCAGCAGTAAGTATAGGCCTCCGAATAAGCATTGGCGATAGTGTAAAAGAGACCAATAGGGTCTAAAATAGAAAATTCAATTTCACAGCTGCGTGCCAATACTACTTTTTCCAAGTTTGTTTCAAAAATATTTTGGATGGCCTTTTTAATTAATTTTTTGTGGACTTTTGCATTTGTAGTTTGGATTTGAGATGAAAAAAAAGACGTCTTAACTTTTGGTAATTTATATGTAGCGCTTTCCGACACATCATCTGGAATTATATAGGTCGGTTGGTTTAAATCGAAAGGCGCAAAGACAAAACCATTTTTATTGAATTCGGAAGTTTGGTAAACCTTTGAACTATTTTGAAATAGGGCTTTAAACTGAGTTTGATTAAAATCTGAATACAAAACAAATGGCTTTTGAGCTTTCAGCTGTTGAGCGATGCGTTCTGAAAATTGATCTGCAGACATTATAACTTACTTTGGGAGCGTAATGGTAGTTAATTTACATAAGGTGACAAGCTGATCTTTTTCGTTTGTAACGCGTACGCTAAAGACCTGGGTTGTTCTCCCCTTGTGTATACATTCTGCGCTGGCATATATAAAACCTTGTTTGACACTTTTTACATGATGTGCAGAAATGTTAATTCCGCGAATAAAATAGGAATCTGTGTCTAAATAGACGTGGGCTGCAAAACTTCCAACGGTTTCAGCTAAAGCTAGCGTGGCCCCACCATGAAGCACACCATCGGGCTGATAAACTTTAGGAGTTACAGGCATTTTGGCCACAATGTAGTCTTCAGTGGCCTCTATAAACTCAATATCCAAGGTTTCCATTAAATTACCCTTGCATGCTGCATTTGCCTTTTTTAGTACAATCTCTTTAGGAAACTCCATACTTATAAATTTTGGCTAAAATACAAAAAGTAAAAACGGCTTTTTTGCCGCTTCTCGTTAAAATTAGTGTAAAAAAAAGCGCAATTTAAAAAATTGCGCTTTTTGGTTAATTATAATTTATGAATATAATTAAGCCGTTTTCTTAGATGCCAAGGCATAAATTACTAAACCAAATCCAATTTTGTTTATGGCATCAGCAATATTATACCAAACATTTATATCAAGAAGACCTTCTGTGGGTAAGGCATCATACCATCCAGTCGTTCCATCCATGTATCCGATTGGGTAAATCGCCCATCCAACAAGAACAAACCAGCATAAGTATTTATGTGCCTGAAGAACATCTCCGCCTGCATCAGTTGCAAGTTTTTTTGCAGGACCTAACCATATCATGTAAACAATTACAAAATATGCAATTCCCGAAATAGTCCCATAGAATACAGCACTGTCTGCGATTGTTTCACCGAGATAACCGAAAACCAACATTACAGTTGATAGACCTATAAGCTGCCACATCAGTTTCTTTGTTGCGCCAGCGACTTTTAATATAAGGTAAAATTCAACACACATCAATGGTACCGTTAAAATCCAATCAACATAGCGGAAGGCAGTGACATTGTCAACAGCTCCAGCCATTGCTGCATCTCTCATGTACCAGTAATGAACAGCTGCAATAAAGGTAATTAAACCAGAAACCAAAACAGAATTTCTCCATTTTTTATCAAATTGGTTTAATGAAAGGAAAAAGAAGGCAGAAGCTGCCATCATAGCCATACACCCTATAAAGAATGTAAAATTCACAGGATTGTTGACATCACCAGTGACATCAGCAATTAGTGGTAAGAATAAATTTGTCATTTTTTCTAATTTTTGTTAGTTTTGTTTGAACAAATGTACAATTTTTTCCATAAAAAATTATCAAATCCGTTTTTTTTTAACTTCTGACTATTTAATTAACAGTTTTTTATGAAATTAATTTACAGCTTTTCGATTGTATCAAGTTTCGTAGGATTGTGGATAACTTCACTTTTGCCTGAGAGTTTTGAACTTATTTTGGGATTTATATTGATTTTCACTTTTGGGATGATACACGGGTCAAACGATTTAATGATTGTAAATCGGCTATCAAATTCAAATAATTCCAAATTTTTTAGCATTTTGTTAACATATATGTTTGTGGTGAGTAGCGCCATCGTAATTTTTTACTTAGTCCCTGTTCTTGCCTTATCACTGTTTGTTTTATTTAGCGCTTATCATTTTGGTGAACAGCATTGGGAAGAAACACTCAAAGAATTCAACTCTTATCTAAAAAGAATTTTTTTCTTCTGTTATGGTATGTTAATCCTTTTTATGATTTTCAATTTTAACCCCGATAAAGTGGTCGAAATTATCTATGAAATTACATCTTACAGCTTATTGGAAATATATTCCTTAGAAGTTATTACTACACTTGTTAGTATTCTTTTTCTTTTAATATCTTACGGCCTGTATGACAACTCAATTAAATTGCCGTCTGTATTAAGAGAGCTAGCTTTGCTTTTAATTTTGGGAATTGTTTTTAAAGCCTCCTCCTTAATTTGGGGTTTTACAATTTATTTCATTTTATGGCACAGCATCCCTTCCTTATTAGACCAAATAACTTTTATATTTGGGGATTTAGAGAAAAAAAGTATATTTAAATATGCAATAGCAGCTCTGCCCTACTGGTTAATATCACTCATAGGCATCTCAGTACTGTTTTTAATTTTTAAAAACGAAAAACACTTCTACAGCTTATTTTTTGCCTTTATTGCTGCCGTGACCTTTCCACATGCCATTGTGATGCTTAAAATGTTCACAAAAAAGAGCACTTGAATTTTAATGACAAAAAAAAGCACTGTTTCAAAACAGTGCTTTGTTAATTTAAGTATAATGTTACTTTACTTCTTCAAAATCTACATCTTCAACGTTTTCACCTTCAGGTTGTGAAGCTTCTTTGCCCGCTTGGGAGCCCTGATCTGCATTGCCTTGGGCTTCCTGTTGTGCTTTGTACATTTCTTCGCTCGCCAACTTCCATGCTTCATTGATTTTTTCCAAAGCTGGCTCAATAACTGCCAAATCTTTGGTTTCGTAAGCTTTCTTAAGCGCTTCCAAAGCAGTCTCAATCGGTTGTTTTTTATCGTCAGATAATTTGTCTCCAAATTCTTTTAACTGCTTTTCCGTTTGGAAAATCATGGCGTCTGCGCTGTTGAGCTTGTCTGCGGTTTCCTTGGCTTTGGCATCGGCATCGGCATTGGCCTCCGCATCTCTTTTCATTTGATCGATTTCTTCATCTGTTAATCCTGATGAGGCTTCGATGCGAATGTCTTGAGATTTATTGGTAGCCTTATCTGTTGCTGATACTTTGATAATACCGTTGGCGTCAATATCAAAAGTTACTTCAATTTGAGGTACGCCGCGTTGGGCAGGTGGAATCCCGTCTAAGTGAAAGCGGCCAATGGTTTTATTGTCTGCGGCCATTGCACGTTCCCCTTGAAGTACATGGATCTCTACTGAGGGCTGATTGTCAGCAGCCGTAGAAAACACTTGTGATTTTTTTGTGGGAATAGTGGTGTTGGCATCAATTAATTTGGTCATCACATTTCCCATGGTTTCAATTCCCAAGGACAATGGTGTGACGTCCAAAAGCAATACGTCCTTGACATCACCAGTCAAAACCCCGCCTTGGATTGCAGCTCCTACGGCTACAACCTCATCCGGATTTACGCCTTTGTTGGGTTTCTTTCCAAAAAATTTCTCCACAGCTTCTTGAACCGCAGGAATTCTTGTGGATCCACCCACTAAAATAATTTCATCAATATCACTCTTTGAAATACCCGCCGCTTTTATAGCAGTTTCACAAGGCTTAACCGTTCTCTTAACAAGATCATCAATCAACTGTTCAAATTTTGACCGCGACAAGGTACGAACCAGGTGCTTAGGTCCGCTGGCAGTTGCTGTGACATAGGGTAAATTAATTTCTGTTTGGGTTGAAGATGAAAGTTCAATCTTGGCTTTTTCAGCAGCCTCTTTAAGACGTTGAAGGGCCATAGGATCTTTTCTAAGGTCCATATTTTCATCTTTCATAAATTCTTCAGCCAACCAATTTATGATTTTCTCATCAACATCGTCACCACCTAAGTGAGTATCACCGTCGGTCGCTAAGACTTCAAAAACTCCGTCTCCGAGTTCTAGAATGGAAACATCGTGCGTCCCACCACCAAAATCAAAAACAACAATAGTTTGGTCTTTACCTTTTTTGTCCAAACCATAAGCCAAAGCGGCCGCTGTAGGCTCGTTGATAATTCTTCGAACCTTTAAACCTGCGATCTCACCAGCTTCTTTAGTGGCTTGGCGTTGTGCATCGTTAAAATAGGCAGGGACGGTAACAACGGCTTCGGTCACTTCTTGGTCCAAAAATTCTTCTGCAGTTTTTTTCATTTTTTGAAGGACCATCGCGGACAATTCTTGTGGCGTGTACAAACGCTCGTCAATGTCTACACGAGGGGTATCGTTATCGCCTTTGACCACTTTATAAGGTACACGACCAATTTCTTTTTTGGATTCAGAAAACTTATTTCCCATAAAACGCTTTATAGAATACACTGTTTTTTGAGGATTTGTAACCGCTTGCCTTTTGGCAGGGTCACCGACTTTAATCTCACCACCCTCTACAAATGCAATTACGGATGGGGTTGTTCTACGACCTTCAGCGTTAGTAATGACGACAGGTTCATTTCCTTCCATTACCGATACACATGAATTTGTAGTTCCGAGATCTATTCCTATAATTTTACTCATAATTTTCTTATTATTAATTCTAATTGAATTTGTTTGTTTGAAAAGCATATGTCAATCATTGTGCCATGGCAGGTAGTATGACAAGGTGTCATGCTAAAACAGTTCTTTTTCACTATTTTTACAAAAAAAATTAGAAATAATGACAAACTCTAAAAAATACAAACGCGTAACTGTCAAATCACTTGTTGAAATGAAAAGCAACAATGAAAAAATTGCCATGCTAACCGCTTATGACTATACGATGGCTAAAATCGTTGATGGGGCTGGAGTTGATGTTATTTTAGTTGGAGACTCTGCCAGTAATGTTATGGCAGGACATGAAACCACCCTTCCAATTACACTGGATCAAATGATTTACCATGCCTCTTCAGTAGTTCGCGGTATAAATCGTGCATTGGTGGTTGTTGACTTGCCGTTTGGAACATACCAAAGTGACTCCAAGGAAGCTTTGCGCTCTGCCATTCGCATCATGAAAGAAAGTGGGGGTCATGCTGTCAAACTTGAAGGGGGCAAAGAAATTAAGCACTCCATAAAAAAAATTCTAAACGCAGGAATTCCCGTTATGGGACATTTGGGACTCACGCCTCAATCCATCTATAAATTTGGAACTTATACGGTGCGCGCCAAAGGCGATGAAGAAGCAGAAAAACTGATAAGTGATGCCAAGCTACTGGAACGATTGGGTTGCTTTGCAGTGGTTCTTGAAAAAATCCCAGCCCAGTTGGCTGAAAAAGTAGCCAAATCTTTAAGTATACCTGTTATTGGGATAGGTGCTGGCAGTGGAGTCGATGGACAGGTTCTAGTATTGCACGATATGGTTGGTATGACCAATGAATTTAATCCACGCTTTTTAAGGCGTTATATGAACCTTTTTGAATCTATGACTTTATCCATTGGACAATATGTATTTGATGTAAAAGCCTCTGATTTTCCAAGCAAAGAGGAACAATATTGATCTATGAAACGAATTGTCTCAAATGTTTCCAATTTACAATTGTTATATGAAGACAACCACCTTATTGCCATTAACAAGCGAATTGGAGATCTTGTTCAGGGAGACAAAACAAAGGACCCAACGCTTTCTGAAATTGTCAAAGATTATATAAAATTAAAATACAAAAAGCCCGGCGCTGTGTTCTTGGGGGTCACACACCGCATAGACCGACCCACTTCTGGCATTGTCATTTTTACCAAAACTTCAAAGGCATTAAAAAGAATGAATCAACTATTTCAAGACAAAGAAATAAAGAAAGTTTATTGGGCTATTGTTAAGAAAAAACCCGAAAAAACAGAAGCAACTTTGGTGCATTGGCTCAAGAAAAACTCAAAGACAAACACCACCAAAGTATATCCAAAGCAAATCAAAAACAGTAAAAAAGCCGTTTTACACTACAAGACATTGAAAGAATTAAAGACCTATACCCTATTACAACTTACCTTGGAAACAGGGCGCTCACATCAAATAAGGAGCCAATTGGCCTATATAGGCGCTCCCATTAGAGGCGACCTAAAATATGGTTATGATCGTAGCAACCCAAATGGTGGAATTCATTTACACGCAAAAACTCTAAGCTTTATTCATCCCGTTTCAAAAAAAATGATTAATATAGATGTAAATCCTCCAAAAGACCCCCTTTGGGATGATTGCCTCAAAATTGATGACCTATGAAACAACCCAAACAACTTATCGCACTACAAAAACGCTTTTTTGAAAGTGGCCAAAGCAGAGATATTTCTTTTATTAAAAAGAAATTAAAAGCGCTTAAAACAACAATTATAAACAATGAGGAAGCCATTTACGATGCAGCTTACAAGGATTTTAAAAAACCTAAATTTGAAGTTTATGGCAGTGAAATTGGACTTTTAATCTCACAAATTGACAAGATTTTAAAAAATCTCCACCGGTGGTCAAAAACCAAAAGCGTCAAAGCTTCCAAGCTTAATTTTCCATCTAGAGATTATATACGTAGGGAACCATTTGGTAGCGTATTGGTAATTTCGCCCTGGAATTACCCATTCCTCTTGGCTTTGAGCCCCGCAATTTCAGCTATTGCAGCAGGGAACACAGTGGTGTTAAAGCCCAGCGAGATAACCCCGAATACCGCAAACCTCATCAAAAAAATTTTAACTGAAGTTTTTGACAATGATCATTTTTGTGTTGAATTGGGCGGCGTAGAAGAAACTACACTGCTTCTAAAACAGCGTTGGAATTATATTTTTTTTACGGGCAGTGTGGCAGTCGGAAAAATTATTGCCAAAGCCGCCGCGATACATCTCACTCCTGTAACACTCGAGTTAGGAGGTAAGAACCCTTGTATTGTTGATGCAACAACTGATTTAAAATTAACTGCGAAACGCTTGGTATGGGGAAAGTTTTTTAATGCTGGACAAACCTGTATTGCTCCAGATTATATCCTTGCGGAAAAGAGCATCAAAACAGAACTGATCAAGCTGTTAAAACTAGAAATCAAAAAAGCTTATGGAGAAAATCCAGAATTATCGCCATATTATACACGAATTGTCAATACCGCTAACTATAACCGCCTCATCGGTATGTTAAGCGATGTTGAAATTGTGTATGGAGGTGACAAAAACAAAGAAGATAACTATTTATGCCCAACAATTGTTGACAACCCCAGCTTGGACAGCAAACTCATGGAAGGAGAAATATTTGGACCTATTTTACCGATTTTAAGTTATGATTCTGAAAGTGATATCGAAACCATTGTTAAATCTTACGAGAAACCTTTAGCACTTTATGTATTCTCCAAAAATAAAATTTTTTACAATGCCATGCTGAAGCGTTTTTGTTCTGGGGGAGCAGTGATAAATGACAGTATGATTCATTTTGGGAATCAAAACCTTCCTTTTGGAGGCGTTGGAGAAAGTGGTATTGGTGTGTGTAATGGACGCTTCGGATACAATACTTTTACCCATCAAAAAAGCATTGTAATAAAGTCCAACTGGCTTGATGCGCCACTGCGTTATGCACCTTACAAAAATAAATTAAAACTCCTCAAAAAAGCCTTCAGATGGCTCGGCTAAATTACAAAAAACGACTATAGTTTTTTCTTATAATAACTTAACAAATAATTCTATATCAGTGTTTTATAATCAATAACTAAAGTTTTTATTTAGCACAAAATTATATTATAATTCAATTTTTATTGGTAAATTCTCAAGCCCCTTATGACGCAATTACGTCCGCTTGTGTAATTAATGTGCCCGTTTATCACAAAGTATAAATAAAATACCATCCTCATTTAAGATTGCTCTGAATTTGTGCTAATAAACCTTACCAAGCATTTGATTTAATTTGAAACTTTAAAATTAGGCAAAATAAACCTTGTAACAGTGTGTAATGACAAATGTTAATGTTTGTTTAATTATTGAATTTATGTCTTTAACATATTATACTTTTGTTTTAAAATCACCTTATCATGGCAAAAAACACAAAAATCAACAAAGAAGTTCTTGTCGAAATGTATATGAACACAGTCCTCGACCATAACGAAACACCAAAGAGTGTCTATGCCTTTGCTAAAATGAATCATTTTCAAGAATCTGAGTTTTATAGCTTTTTTGGCACTTTTGAAGCTCTAGAATCTTGCATTTACGAGCTTTTCTTTGAAAAAACAATCACAACTCTTAAAAAAAGTAAAGAATACGTCGATTATGATGCCATGAATAAATTATTGAGTTTTTATTTTACATTCTTTGGTAATCTAACAGCCAACCGCAGCTATGTGTCAAAATCATTGGAATCTGACAAAGGTGGTCTCAATGAAATGAAAAAACTGAAGCCACTTAAAAAAAAGTTTTTGGAATTTGTTGACGACTTAGACTTGGGTGGATTTGAAATTAAAAATAAACGCCTTGACGATTTAAAAGATCAAGTGGTTAATGAATCCTACTGGATTCAAATGTTGGTAACTCTAAAATTTTGGCTAGATGACGACTCCGCTGACTTTGAAAAGACTGATCTTTTCATCGAAAAATCCATTGCTGCAAGCTTTGAATTGGCATCGAGCAGGCCTTTAAAAAGTGTGATCGACTTTGGGAAATTCCTATTCAAAGAGAAAATCAGCATGCGTTAATGAAATCTATCGACAGAATCCCAACCTCTAAACTTCAACGCGCTTCTAAAATTGTATCCACTGGAGCTAAAGTTGGTGTAAATTACATGAAATATTACGGTCAAAAAATAAGAATGACCCAAGAAGAAGCTAAAGAAAATTTAAATAAAAACAATGCTCAAGACATCTATGGTGGCCTGAAGCAGCTCAAGGGAAGTGCTTTAAAAGTTGCGCAAATGCTTAGTATGGAAAAGAACTTGCTGCCCCGGGCTTATGTTGAGAAATTTTCTCTGGCACAGTTTTCAGTTCCTCCACTCTCCCCACCGCTAGTCGTTAAAACCTTTAAAAAATATTTTGGACAAACACCAGAAGTTATTTTTGATGAATTTGATACCAAATCAGTCAATGCTGCCAGCATTGGACAGGTACACAAAGCCAAAAAAAATGGTAAAAGGTTGGCGGTTAAAATTCAATATCCAGGGGTTGCAGACAGCATAAAATCTGATTTAGCCCTTATCAAACCCTTCGCATTGAAGATACTGAATATCAATGCCAAAGGAGCTGAAAAGTATTTTAAAGAAATAGAAGAAAAATTAACTGAAGAAACAGACTATTGTCTTGAAATTGAACAAAGTCAACAAATTGCAGATGCCTGTTCACACATTCCCAATTTGTTATTTCCTTCATATTACAGAGAAATGTCTTCCAATAGAATCCTGACCATGGATTTTATGAAAGGTCTTCACCTGTCAGAGTTTGTTAAAACAAACGCTGACACTGAAAAATCAAACCAATTAGGTCAAGCCCTATGGGATTTCTATATGCATCAAATCCATAACTTAAAAAAAGTACATGCGGATCCTCACCCAGGAAATTTTCTAATAAATAACAATGCACAGCTCATTGCCTTGGATTTTGGTTGTATGAAATCGATACCTGATACATTTTATATCCCTTACTTTGAATTGGCTGAAAAATCAGTCATGGACAACCCAAAGCTGTTCACAAAGAAACTTTATGAACTAGAAATTTTGACGGCTGAAGATACCCCAGAAGAAACTGCCTTTTTTAAAGATATGTTCTATGAACTATTGAGTGTGTTTACACTGCCTTTTCAGAAAGCCGTGTTTGATTTCTCAAATTCCGATTTTTTTACAAAAATTGGGGACCTTGCTGAACGCTACAGCCAAAATACAGAGCTTAGAAAATTTAATAACAGTAGAGGTTCCAAACACTTTATATACATGAATAGAACCTTTTTTGGCCTTTACAATCTTATGTTCGATCTCAAGGCCAACGCTGTAAAAATTAACCAATTCGAGCGCTACAAATGATTCATTTGAAACGTCAAGACTTTGAGGCTCTAGACCACGTTTACAGAATAAACCTTATAAACAGTTGCTCTGGATTTAAATCGGCTAATTTGTTGGGTACTAAGTCCAATGCTGGCGCTCCCAATGTCGCTGTTTTTAGTTCGGTTACTCATCTCGGCTCAAAACCACCATTATTGGGAGTAATTTTTAGACCAGTCTCTGACGTACCCAGAAATACTTATGAAAACATAATAGAAACTGGACAATTCACTGTCAACCATATTGATATGCCAATAATTGAGGATGCCCATCACACTTCTGCAAAGTATGCCAAAGAAGTTTCTGAATTTGGAATGACGAATTTAGTGGAAGAGTATAAAAATGAATGGCATGCGCCTTTTGTAAAAAATGCACCCATTCAAATGGCTCTCACTTACTGCGAGGAGTATCTTATTAAATCCAATAATTGTATTCAATTGATTGGAGAAATCAAAGATTTATACATTCGTGAGGATTTATTAGAGGCGGATGGATTCATCAATCTTTCAAAAGGTAATGTTGTAGCGATCAATGGACTAGATGGTTATACTGTACCGATACTTAAAACTCGCATTGAATACCAACGCCCAAAAAAGACCTAAAAAACAAAATTTAAGGGTTTGAAAAAATCTCATCTACCTTCAAAAATTTGTGTTATTTGTAAAAGACCTTTTTCATGGCGAAAAAAATGGGAACGTAACTGGGAATTTGTAAAATATTGTAGTAAAAAATGCAGCCGAAACAAAACACATCAATCGTCTGGTTCACAGACAATTTAAGAGTACAAGACAACTGTGTCCTTGAGATGGCAATGAGCCGTTCCAAACGAGTGATAGGGGTCTATTTTTTAGACCAAAAAGATTTTGAAAAAACACAATTTGGCTTTAAAAAAACAGGAAAATTTAGAGCAAAATTTATCATCGAAACACTGCAGTGTTTAAAAGATGATTTGGCCAATTTAAATATCAGTCTTTTAATTTTTAAATCATCAAATCAAACAGATTTTAAAGACTTGATTAGACATTGTGATGTAAAAACAATTTACAAGGAAAAGGAATGGACTAGTGAGGAAATCAATTGTTTAGAATCCCTAAAAAGTCAATTGTCATCAGATATTGAAATTATTGAATTATTCGATCAATTTCTTTTCAATCCAGAAGACGCCCCATTTCATTACAGTGAAACGCCCAAAGTATTTACGCAATTCCGAAAAACATTAGAAAAAAAAGCAGCTGTTCGTCCAATTGCTATACTCCAAGCACAAGACAAAAGCGGCATTGTCAAAGATTGCAGCGTATTTCCCAATCTTCAGACCTTGGGTTATGAGGATTTTGAAACAGACCAGCGTGCTGCATTTGTGTTTAAAGGGGGTAGCAAAGAAGCCCTGAAACGCTTGGAGGACTACTTCTTTAAATCCAAAGGATTGGGAGTTTATAAAAAAACTAGAAATGGACTTCTAGGGCCCAATTACAGCTCAAAATTTTCCCCTTGGTTGGCCAATGGCAGTTTGTCTGCACGTCAAATATATTGGAAAGTTAAAGAATTTGAAGCGCAATATTATTCCAATCAATCGACCTACTGGCTAGTTTTTGAATTGATTTGGAGGGATTACTTTAAATATGTGTCACTCAAACATGGAGACGCTATCTTTAAATTGGATGGCATTTTAAAAAAAGAGTATGTATGGTCAAAAAATCCAAAATTTATAAGCCAATGGACAGAAGGCAAAACAGCTAATGATTTTGTAAATGCCAACATGATTGAGTTAAAAAAAACAGGCTGGATGAGCAATCGAGGAAGGCAAAATGTAGCCTCCTATTTTTCAAAAAACTTAAAGCAAGATTGGCGCATCGGTGCTGCTTATTTTGAAAGTATGTTGTTAGATTATGACGTCCACAGCAATTATGGCAATTGGATGTATGTGTCTGGAGTTGGAAATGATCCAAGAGACAGAATTTTTAACCTTGAGCGTCAAGCTCAAATGTATGATGCCAACAAGCAATTTAGAAACCACTGGCTCAAAAATAGAACTTAATGGAACTGACTTTAATATTTCCCAATCAACTCTTTGAGAATTCAGAACTCATAAAAAGTGCAAAGCATATTGTGCTAATTGAAGAATATCTTTTTTTTAGACACTTTAATTTCCACAAGCAAAAGATTCTATTCCACAGAATGAGTATGAAATTTTATCAGGATTATCTCTCAACCAATCACAAAGTTGAATACGTTGAATCTCAGCAACCACAAAGCGATGTGAGAATTTTTATAAAAGAAGCTGGGGATAATGTAGAAAGAATAAATATTTATGACCCCAATGACAATTGGCTTCAAAAGAGAATATCATTGGCTTGTAAGGCTAAGGATATTGAATTGGCTATTTATGAAAATCCTTTGTTTTTATTGAAAAAACAAGAACTAAACCCATTTTTTAGAGCGGATAAAAAGAAGTTTTTTCAAACCTCATTTTACAAAAAACAGCGACAAGAAATGGGCCTGTTAATGCAGAACGGAATGCCTGAGGGCGGTGAATGGACTTACGATAAATACAATCGCGAAAAGTATCCCAAAGGAAAACAAACCCCTGACATAAAGCCCCCTAAAGATAGCCCATACTTTGAGGAAGCCACAGCATATGTGCAAAAATATTTCGCAAATAATTGTGGTCAATTAATTAAGAAAAATATTTATCCTACTGATTTTATTTCATCAAAAAAATGGTTTTTAGATTTTCTAAATCACAGATTTCTTGAGTTTGGTCCTTATGAAGATGCCTTACTTAAAAATGAAACAAAATTACATCACAGTTTATTATCACCGCTTATGAATGTTGGGCTTTTAGATCCCAGAAAGATTGTAGAGAACTCCGTTGAATACGCAAAACAAAACGATATTCCAATCAATTCTACTGAGGGGTTTATTCGCCAAATCATTGGTTGGAGAGAATTTATAAGAGGGATATATATTGTAAAGGGTACGGAAGAAAGAACCAAAAACTTTTGGGGTTTCAAAAGACCAATGCCAAAATCTTTTTACCACGGAACAACGGGAATTGAACCCTTTGATGACTCAGTAAAAAAAATTACAAAAACTGGATATATTCATCACATTGAGAGATTGATGATAGTTGGGAACTTAATGTTGCTTTGCGAAATCGACCCTGATGAAGTCTTTAGGTGGTTTATGGAGCTGTCCATAGATAGTTATGATTGGGTAATGGTTCCAAATGTTTATGGAATGAGTCAATTTGCAGATGGCGGATTGATGTCCACAAAGCCTTATATAAGCGGTAGCAGTTATATACTAAAAATGAGTGATTACAAAAAAGGAGACTGGTCTACCATTTGGGACGCCCTATTTTGGAACTTTATTAACAACCATAAGGCGTTTTTCTTAAAAAATCCTCGAATGAGAATGTTGGTCAGTTCTTTTGAGAAAATGAGTCCTGAAAAGAAAAAATCAATCATTGAGACCGCCGCAGAATTCATTGACAGGCTTGATTAATTTCTCAAAAATGATCTGTTAAAGAAACATTAAAAATGTTAATGTTTGTTTAATTCGAAGGTCTAGACAAAAGACATTGTTTAAGTTTGATTAAAATCAATTTGAATTGGTCTTAGACACCACGCATAACAATAAAGAACACAAACAGCTTCTTGACGAGTTTGTTGGAAAGCCTTACAACATTTTGGAATCTATCAAACGTGGCGGTGTAGGATCCAAAAGAATGATTGTAAATCAATTAAGTCCTAATCTAAGTTTTATTACCAATGCCGTCGCAGACATCAATTACGCCAACATTGAACTGCGTAGAAAAGGAATTCTGATTCGAATCACCAAGGGCCTAAAAAACTTTACTTGGGCCATTCCATTTTATCAATTGGTTTTTTACAAAACAGATTCCGCAAGCATACACGCTCAGGGAAAATACATCCATTTTAAGAATTCGAAAACTTTTAAAGAAAATACGCGATTCTTCAAAAATCTAATGAACGAAAAAATAAAATTTGACAAACAATATATTTTGCCACAATTATGAATTTAAACATTGTTGATATCGATAGAATCATTGAAATGGCTTGGGAAGACCGAACTACTTTCGAGGCTATTCAATTTCAGTTTGGTTTGACCGAGCAACAAGTAATTTCATTGATGCGAAACCAAATGCACCCTAAAAGTTTTAGAAATTGGCGTGCAAGAGTACAAGGTCGTAAAACAAAACACCAAAAACTTAGAACCTTCGAATCAGGACGCTTCAAATGTACACGGCAAAAATCAATTTCAAACAATAATATATCCAAACGCTAAATAATTTATGTCAAACAATATTACAAAACAAAACACTGATCGCCTCGAGTTATACTCTCACCAGGAAATTGGAGACGATCATATGTATACTGGTCTTGAGACCCCATTAAAAAAAGATGCTTTTGCTGTGAGTGATGCGGAGAAAAAAGCTAAAATATCCATATTATTTGAAGAAATTATGGATGTTATGGGCCTAGACCTAAACGATGACTCCTTAAAAGGAACTCCTGATCGAGTGGCAAAGATGTATATAGATGAGATTTTTTCTGGACTCAACCCAAAAAACAAACCCAAAATAGCATTGTTTGATAATAAATACCAATACAATCAGATGTTGGTTGAAAAAAATATCACCTTCTACTCTAACTGTGAACATCACTTTGTACCAATTATAGGTAAAGCCCATATCGCCTACATTTCTTCTGGTAAAGTTATTGGCCTGTCGAAACTCAACAGAATTGTACAATACTTCGCCAAAAGACCTCAAGTCCAAGAGCGTCTTACTAATCAAATTGGAGAGGAGTTAAAATCTATCCTTGGAACAGATGATATTGCTGTTGTTATAGATGCAAAACATTTATGTGTTTCTTCAAGAGGAATAAAAGATGAATCGTCTGCTACTGTAACCTCCTTTTACAGTGGTGCATTTAACAGCCCTGCAAAACTTACGGAGTTTAACAATTATCTAAAATAAAAAATGATGACAGTAATCAAAAAAGGACAAGACTTTCTAGAAAAAAAATTAAAGTTTAAAAATACGAGTGAGCGCATTGAAGCTTCTAGAGAAGTAAAATCAATCATCTTAGAGATTAATGAGGTTTATAAATCAAATAAAGAACAAGAATTGATGGACCTCATGAAAGAACTTACAGTAATTAAACAAAAAATAGAAAAACGTTTAAAAGGAAGACCTTTAACCTCATGAAAAAAATCATCATCATTGGAGGCAGCCGTGGAATTGGAAAAGCCATTGCTCAAACACTTCTCCCTTCAAATCTTGTTGTCAACATTAGTCGTACAGCACCTGAATATTCACACCCCAACCTGTCGCATCTAAGTTGTGATGTCATATCTCAGGAGCTTCCAGACATAGCATCGGCAGATGCCTTGATATATTGCCCTGGAAGCATCAATTTAAAACCCTTCGGGAGGATTAGTCTAGAAGATTTTAGAGCTGATTTTGAAATCAATGTAATTGGAGCAGTTAAAGCCATTCAAACATATAAACCTGCGCTAACAGAAAGCGAATCTGCCTCTATCGTGTTATTTAGCACTGTAGCAACCACATTGGGCATGCCATTTCACGCCAGTGTTGCCACTGCAAAATCTGCGGTTGAAGGTCTCACTAAATCTGTGGCAGCAGAGCTAGCTCCTAAAATCAGAGTCAATGCGATTGCCCCTACAATCACGCAAACAGATTTAGCAGCAAAACTACTTAGGAATGAAAGAATGGTGGAAAACACCATACAAAGACATCCCCTTAAGAAATTTTTAAATCCAATGGAGGTAGCTAACATGGCCAAATATCTAATTTCAGAGGACGCGAAGTCAATTTCTGGACAGATATTTAAATTGGACTGTGGAATTGTATCATTAAAAGTTTAACAATGAAAATCCCTAAGGCTTTAATAACATCCATATTTCTTATTGTCATTATGCCCTTAAGACCGCAAAATCCCAAAAAAATGAATCTCTACGACATCCAGATTAACAGTTTAGACGGTTCACCCATTGATTTCAGAGATTTCAAAGGTCAATATTTGTTATTTGTAAATGTAGCTTCTAAATGTGGATTTACAGGCCAATACGAAGGTCTGCAAAGGTTATATGACAACTACAAAGGGAAATTGATGGTTGTTGGAGTGCCTTGCAATCAATTTGGCCAACAAGAACCTGGATCATATCAACAAATTAAGTCTTTCTGTAAAGAAAATTATGGTGTTAGTTTTTTAATGACTGAAAAAATTGAAGTGAAAGGAAAACGGCAACACCCACTCTACCAATGGTTGACTGATAAAAATTTAAATGGGGTCAAAACTACATCTGTCAAATGGAATTTTCAGAAATACATTATTGGAAAAGAAGGGGAATTCATTGATTATTTTTATTCAATGACACGACCTACAAGCAGTAAAATCACAAAATTAATTCAATAGTTAGTTATGTTTAAATTATTCAAAAAGAAAACAGCCGTTAAGAAACTTCAAGATCGTTATAAAAAACTCATGTCCGAATGGCATGACCTTTCCTCTACAGATCGCGCTGCCAGCGATAAAAAATATGCGCAGGCGCAACAAATATTAGAAGAAATTGATAAAATCAGTACTTAAATGAGATTCACGTTCACATTTTTATGTTTTTTAGCCCTGAATTTAGGTACGTTATTTTTAGGAACCCTTCTAATGAATGGAGGTCCTACATCAGAATGGTATGCGAATTTAGATAGGGCACCATGGGAACCAGCAGGTTGGATTTTTGGTGCAGCTTGGACCTGTGTGATGGTGTTTTTTTCAGTCTATTTGACATTCCTATATCAAAACATCAAAACTCATAAAGTTTTGGGACTCTTTGTAATTCACTTTGTTTTAAACGTCTCCTGGAATTATATTTTTATGAACAAGCATATGATAGAATTGGGTTTACTCAACATCACTCTTCTGTCGGCGTTGATGTTCTATTTTCTTTTCGCCTATAAGGAAGTTTTGAGTCAAATGAGATTTTTTGTGCTCCCCTACTGTTTATGGTTGGTTTTGGCAAGCTCCCTAAATATCTATGTAGCAATCTACAATTAAATGAAAATATACAACCTGCACAAAAAACAAAAACTACCGATTTCTATAGAAACCGCTTGGGAATTCCTGTCCTCCCCAAAAAACTTAAAAACCATCACGCCAGATTATATGGGCTTTAATATTCTCTCAGGAGCGGACCGCCCCATGTTCCCTGGACAGATCATCCAATATATTGTAACGCCCATTTTGGGAATTAAAACAAAATGGGTCACAGAAATCACCCACGTAAAGGACAATGAATACTTTGTTGACGAACAGCGCTTCGGCCCTTACACCTTATGGCATCACAAGCATTTTATTCGTGCGATCGATGGGGGTATTGAAATGGAGGACATCATTGATTATAAACTCCCTTTAGGATGGCTTGGTCAATTAATACATCCGGTAATAGTAGCCCCAAAATTAAGAGAAATTTTTGATTACCGCCATGAAAAGCTCGTTGAAATCTTTGGACAATTCAAGGCATGAGTTTTGAGGCTATATTTTGGTTCCGCAGAGACCTTAGATTGAGAGACAATCATGGCTTGTTTACGGCTTTGACACAACACAGCAGTGTACTGCCAATATTCATTTTTGATTCAGAAATTTTAGAAAAACTTCCAAAAAATGACGCCAGAGTTAGCTTTATATACCAGCGTCTTAAGTCCCTTAATAAATCACTAGAAGCCAACCGACAAATTCAAACATTTCACGGAACTCCAAAAGACATTTTCACAAAACTAATTTCTGATCATACAATTAAAGCGGTCTACACAAATCACGATTACGAACCCTATGGTATTAATAGAGATTTGGGTATAAAAAATATTTTAAATCAAAAAAAAATTGAATTTAAAACCCTTAAGGACCAAGTTATTTTTGAAAAAAGCGAAGTGACTAAAGACGACGGCAGTCCTTATAAAATATATACGCCCTATTCCAAAAAATGGTTAGGCCATCTCAACAAAAATCACATTGCTCCCTACCCAAGCGAAACTCTACTAGAAAATCTAGTAGAAATAAAAGAAAAACAATGGGTAAGCTTAGAATCTATGGGGTTTGTAGAAGCAGATTCAAAGATTGCAGCTTACGAAATTAAAGCTGATTTAATTGACTCTTACGAAGAAAACAGAAATACACCCTCTTTGGCTGGCACCTCAAGATTGGGGCCTTATTTGCGATTTGGTTTTTTAAGCATTAGATCCATTGTCAAAAATGCCTTAAAAAGTTCAAATAATACTTTTTTAAAAGAACTCATTTGGCGAGAATTTTTTATGCAAATCTTATGGCACTTTCCACAAACGGTCACCCAAAGTTTTAAACCTCAATACGAGGCCATTAAATGGCGAAATAACAAAGAGGAATTTGAGCGATGGTGTCAAGGAAAAACAGGATATCCACTCGTGGATGCTGGGATGCGCGAATTAAACCAAACAGGATTTATGCACAACCGCGTTCGTATGCTAGCCGGGAGTTTTTTATGCAAACACTTGCTTATTGACTGGCGTTGGGGAGAAGCCTATTTTGCTCAAAAACTTCACGATTTCGAACTCTCAAGTAATGTCAGTAATTGGCAGTGGGTGGCAGGATGTGGTGTAGACGCAGCCCCATACTTTAGAATATTTAATCCAACTACTCAAATTGCAAAGTTTGACAAAGACCACGCCTACATCAAGAAATGGGTGCCAGAATACCAAGAATTGACCTATCCAAAACAAATGGTAGACCATAAATTTGCAAGAGAACGTTGTTTAGAAACCTATAGGGCGGCACTGAACCGCTAAGCTATAAGAGCGTTAAACTTCAATGCGCCGTATTCTTGCACCAATTGCTTTTAAGCGTTTGTCAATATTTTGATAGCCTCTGTCTATTTGTTCAATATTGTGTATGGTAGAAGTACCCTTGGCGGAAAGTGCTGCTATCAACAAAGAAATACCTGCTCTGATATCTGGTGAGGTCATTGTTGTTGCCTTGAGTTGAGATTTAAAATCATGACCTATGACTGAAGCTCTGTGAGGATCACATAAAATGACCTTGGCTCCCATGTCAATCAATTTATCTACAAAAAAGAGACGGCTTTCAAACATTTTTTGATGGATTAAGACGGAACCCCTGGCTTGGGTAGCGACCACCAAAATAATGCTCAATAAATCTGGTGTAAAACCAGGCCATGGTGCATCTGATATGGTTAAAATTGAGCCGTCAATATAGTTTTGAACCTCATATCCGTCTGTGTGGGCTGGAATAAAAATATCATCTTCTTTGCACCGGACTGAAATACCCAACTTTCGAAAAACGTTTGGAATTACCCCTAAATCTTCCCAAAGGACATTTTTAATGGTCAATTCACTACGAGTCATCGCGGCCAGACCAATCCAACTGCCAATTTCAATCATATCTGGCAACATGGTATGTTCTGTACCACCTAGGGAATCTACACCATCAATACTTAAAAGATTGGAACCGATACCGTTAATTTTTGCACCCATTCTGTTCAACATTTTACACAACTGTTGTAAATAGGGCTCGCATGCAGCGTTGTAAATGGTTGTAGTGCCTTTTGCCAATACAGCGGCCATGACAATATTGGCAGTCCCAGTTACTGAGGCTTCGTCCAATAGCATATAGGTACCTTTTAATTCTTTGGCTTCGACACCATAAAAAGAATCTTTTTTGTTGTAACGAAACTGAGCACCTAACTTAATAAAACCTTCAAAATGCGTATCCAATCGGCGCCTTCCAATTTTATCGCCACCTGGCTTGGGAATATACCCTCTTCCAAAGCGCGCCAATAAAGGACCTACAATCATAATTGAACCTCTGAGACCTGCCCCGTCAATTTTGAAGGCATCTGTCTCTAAATATTCTAAATCTAAATCGTCTGCTGTAAAACTGTATGAACTTTCTGAAATTTTTTGGACTTTAACGCCCAATTTTTTTAAAAGTCGAATGAGTTTATTTACATCAATGATGTTTGGAATGTTGTGAATAGTTACCTTCTTGGATGTTAAAAGCACTGCACATAAAATCTGAAGTGCTTCATTTTTGGCTCCTTGCGGTTGAATGGAACCTTTGAGTTGGTGACCGCCTTCGATTATAAAAGACTTCAATAGTTTTTATTTTTAGTTGCAATGGATAGTAAAAATTAATATCGCTTTCTGTTCCTGTAATTTTTTTTGTTGGTTTTTTTATAATTGTTGGTTTTGCGCTGCATTTTTAAAAGCTGAGAGGATTCAGTGAGAGTTTTATCAGTATTTCTAATATCAATCTTTCCACCAGACAATTCAAAAAGATGATCATAAATAACAACGTCTTCAACTGTGTCTTTGTTCCAACACAAAAAGGACTTTTTCATATGATTTGCTATGGTGAAAACTAATGCATTTTTCATGTCTCCCTCCTCCCATTTGGCAGCAGCATCAATCATGGTTTTGATGTTATTTCCATAAAAACGGTATTTGGGATAATTTTGAGGATAGGCCAAAGGTTCCGGATCCAGGTTTAAGGTTTCTTTGGAAGGCTTTTCAAAAGGGGAATCAGCATCCAATTTAAAATCTGACATGATAAATAATTGATCCCAAAGTTTGTGCTGAAAATCTGGAACGTCGCGTAAATGCGGCTGCATATTCCCCATCACTGAAATGATGGCTTTTGCGAGCTTGTTGCGTTCCTCTTTGGAGTCTTGAACCATGGCATGATTGATCATTTTCTGAAGATGTCTTCCATATTCAGGAATGATTAGATGTTCGCGCTCAGTATTGTATTCTAATTGGCCTGTAGTATTTGACATTGTTTTTTTACTTGTTAATGCAAATTACAAAAATTTAATATAAATCTGTTGCAAAAAAAAGATCAAAGAGAAATAACGTCTTGAACTTCTTTGCCTATTTGTTGGTATTTATTTATTACAGACTCCGGGTTTTTCATTTCTACATGAACTGAGACACTAGTATATTTACCGTTTTTAGAAGCGGCACTGTTGATGGCGGCTCCTGTATTATCAAAAACACTTTCAATTTTAGCAATTTTTATGGGATCCGACTTGACAATAAATTTAAATAAATATTTAGAAGGCCAGTTTGTGGTTTCATACAATTGGGCTTTGAGCTTATTGTAAAACGCCTCAGGATTGTTTGATGATTGCATTTTATGGATTTAGAGCTGCAAATATACGTCAACTCATATTTTTTACTTAACTTTTAAATCAAGAATTTTGCCAATACGATTAATTTAGTTTGAAAACAAAAAAAATAGTAATCACGGGCTGTCCTGCCACTGGGAAATCTTCAATTGTTGAGCATTTGGTTAGCAAGGGTTTTTACTGTATGAAAGAAGTCTCCAGAGACCTTACCTTAAAAGCTCAAAAGGAGGGTGTAGATCAGCTATTTTTAAAAGACCCCCTTTGGTTTAGTGAGCAACTCCTTGAACTTAGAGTCAAACAATTTATTAAGGCTCATCAAAGCTTATTTAATCTGGTTTTTTTTGATAGAGGATTGATCGATATCGTTGCTTATTTGGAATATATTAAGTGTGAATATCCGAATAAATTTAAGTTAGAGTGTAAAAAAAACCGCTATGATAAAGTCTTTATACTAAATCCATGGAAGGCTATTTACACTCAAGACAATGAGCGTTATGAAACTTTTAAACAATCCACAGAAATCCACAAATTCCTTGTCAAGTGGTACAATTACTTTGACTATAAATTAATTGAAGTTCCTCAACTAAGTGTTGAAGAGCGCGTGGCTTTTATTCTTGAAAATAGTTAGAGAAATGAAGCATCCTATTGAGATTTTAGAGCGCTATTGGGGGCACTCATCTTTTAGACCGAATCAATTAGAAATTATTGAAACAGTCCTTGAAAATAAAGATTGCTTGGCTTTATTGCCAACATCTGGTGGAAAGTCGGTCTGTTTTCAAGTTCCCGCGTTGATAAAAAAAGGTATATGTATCGTAATTTCTCCGCTAATTGCCTTGATGCAAGATCAAGTTGAGAGTTTAAAAGAAAAAGGAATCAAAGCAATAGCTTTGACAAATATAGACGGTCGATCTGAACTGGATCGGATATTAGACAATTGTGTATTTGGCAATTATAAATTCTTATACATTTCGCCGGAGCGATTGGAAAACAACTTGGTTCAAGAACGGATTAAAGCCATGGCTGTAAACCTTATTGCTGTTGATGAGGCACATTGCATTAGCCAATGGGGACACGATTTTCGCCCAGCTTACAGAAAAATTAAAAATCTTCGTAGATTATGCCCAGACGCTGCCGTCATTGCACTCACCGCTACGGCCACAAAAGCAGTGGTGAAAGACATCTTTGAACAATTATATTTTGTTCAACCCAAAATATTTCAAAGTTCATTTTACAGAAAAAACTTATCTTACAATTGCATTCATACAGAAGATACAGAA
>JAYYCW010000025.1:0-8606 GCA_036161535.1 Bacteroidota bacterium
CTTCTCCATAGGCTAAGTAGGCGGGGAGGTATAAAAACACTTTCTCACCTTTTGTCATTCCTAAAACACCTTCTTTAAATCCAGCTATCATTCTTGCCTCCGCACTAAAGGGCATGCTGATTGGGTTGTACATACCCTGCTGTTCTTTTGTAGGATCATAGGAACCAAACTTTTCATCTGTAGATTTGATATTGGTTCCAAACAATTTTCCGTCTGAAAAATATCCATCATACAACAATTTCACAGACTGTCCTTGCATTGGTTTTAATCCATTCCCCTTTTTGATGGTATAAACCATCAGTCCAGAATCGGTGGTTTTAGCCTTGACTTTATAAGCTTCAATTAGAGTTTTTGTAGCCGCTTCGACTGCTTTGATTTCTTGTTCCTTCAATTCTTTTTGGCGTTCGACTTCTTTTAGGGTCTGTTTCCATGTCTTTACAGGGTCGTAGTTCCGCGCTTCAGCTCCTTGTCGAATGATATTAAGTTTGTAAATACTAATGTCTTCTAATGGTTTGTTGTTAACAGGGCTTACTTTAACATTTGAAATAGAATCTATTACATTAAGATTTTTGACCACTTGCCCAAAAATACTATGTTTGTTATCTAACCAAGGGGTTGCTACTTCAGTAATAAAGAATTGACTGCCATTTGTATCAGCTCCAGAGTTGGCCATAGATAGTACTCCTGGCTTATCGTGTTTGAGTGAGGCCTCAAATTCATCTTGAAAGGTATATCCTGGGCTACCGGAACCAGTCGCAGTTGGGTCCCCACCTTGGATCATAAATTCATTAATTACCCTATGAAAAATACTGCCGTTGTAATAAGGAATGCCTTTTAATGAATCCGATAATTTTGGATGTGTACCTTCGGCTAATGCAATAAAGTTAGCAACAGTGAGAGGTGTTTTTTTGTAAAATAGTTCTGCAACAATCGTGTCTTTAGAGGTTACAAATTCGGCGAAAATACCCTCGCCGAGCTCAGGATATTCATTTTGACAAGCGCAGTTGAATAGTAAAAAGCAAATGCTAAATAAGTAAATAGTTAATTTTGCAAGTTTCATATTTTTAATTTTGAATTATTTTTAGGATTGAGACCTCGTAAATCAAAGGGGTATTAGGTCCAATTTTATCGTTGTCACCGTAAAATCCATAAGCCAATTGGGATGGAAATATAAAAGTCATTTTTTCACCCCTTTTCATGAGTTTTAACCCCTCTCTTAATCCCGGTAAAAGGTCTTGCTGTTCCATATAATAATTTTTTTCCTCAGTTTCGTTGGGTGAGTATATATAGTTTCCATTTAAATTCTTCACCGCATATTGATAAAATACTTGGTCTCCAAACTCAGGTTTGTATATAGACTGCATATTTTCCAAATCATAGCGGAACCAGAAGCCGGAGCTAGAGGCTGCAAACATCTCATTGGAATTATCAATAAAGGTTTTGATTTTCGCATATTCTTTGCTGTTTAAATCTTTATTTTTTTGAATGGAAATTTCAAATAAGTCCCCAGAGTTTTGTTTTATGGGAATTCTCGCTTCAGAAGATTTACAAGCTGTAAAAAATAAAATGAGTGGAGTAATCAAAAATGATTTCATTTTACTTTAGGAGTTTTATACTTTGCGACCAAAGCTATAAAAGACTCAACGGTTGCTTTTAAATTTTGAAGGCTTTTACCACCTGCAGCATTTTTGTGACCCCCTCCATTGTAATGGTTCCTCGCGAATTGGTTGACGTCAATACCACCCTTAGAACGCAACGAAATTTTTACGATTCCTTCACTCTTTTTTTCAATGAAAATGGCCGCTAAATCAACTTTCTCTATCGAAAGACCGTAATTTACCAGGCCTTCAGTATCGCCTTTTTGGTAATTGCAAGCTTCTAATTCTGCTTGTGATAATGTGATATAAGCAGTGTTATAGGGCACTAAAACACAAAGGTTTTTTAATGCAGTTCCCAATAATTGAATGCGTTCATGGCGATTTACGTCATAAACAAGATTGTGAATATTAGAGTGGTCTACTCCCAATTCTAACAACTCTCCTACAACACGATGGGTCGTTGCAGTTGTTTTTGGAAATCTAAATGAGGCCGTATCTGTCATGATACCCGTGTATAGTGCAGATCCAATCGCTTTATTTATCAAGGTTTTATCACCTAATTTACAGATAAAATGATAAATCATTTCAGCGGTTGATCCCATATCTGTGTCTGAATATTTAAAAGCTGCATAGTTTTCAGGTTGCTGATGGTGGTCAATCATTATTTTTAGAGCTTTGTTTTTTTCTAACTCACTTTGCATTGGTCCACTCCTGTGCAATGCATTAAAATCTAGTGTAAAAAGCAGCTCAGAAGCATCTAGTGTTTTTTTTGCCAAGGCTGTATTTTTTTCAAAATTAATCACTTCAGAGGTTCCTGAGATCCATTTTAAAAACTTGGGGTAATCGTTGGGCACAACAACAGTCGCTCTGTGTCCTTTTTGCTTTAAATACTGTTGCAGCCCTAATGCAGATCCAATGGCATCACCATCGGGATTTACATGTGGTACAATCACTGTTTTTTTTGGCGTTTTTAAGAGAGACTTTAACGCCTCAAAAGTTAAACTTTCCATAGATGTCAAAGATACAATATTTATAAACAGTCTTACAAACGATTTTCATTTCAAAATCATTACTTTTGCAACAATTAAATGAATTACATGACAAACAATAGAACTTTTACGATGTTAAAACCCGATGCTTTGGAGAAAGGAAACATCGGTGCAATTTTAGAGAAAATAACAGGCTCAGGATTTCGCATTGTAGCGATGAAACTTACTCAGTTGACTGTAGCGGACGCCCAATCATTTTACGCCATTCACAAGAACCGTCCTTTTTTTCCAGATTTGGTCAATTATATGACCCGGGGCCCTATCGTGGTTGCGATTCTTGAAAAAGACAATGCTGTAGAAGATTTTAGAGCCCTCATAGGCGCTACCAATCCTTCTGAAGCAGCGGAAGGAACCATTCGCAATATGTTTGCTGACTCCATTAGTGAAAATGCGGTTCACGGTAGTGACAGTGACGAAAATGCCAAAATTGAAGGATTTTTTCACTTTTCAGAGCGCGAAATGTTCTAGTGTAAGCTTAATAAAAATAGATTTCTAAAACTTCGCTAAAGTCGTGTTTTTTATCTTAAGATGAGTTTAGCTACCAATTCCTTGCCCAACTCCTCATTGATAATAGCAATAATTTTATCTTTGCCATAGCTGAGTTCCTGCCTCAAAACAGAAGAGGAGAGGGAGACATACAGCGTCCCCTTGTGCAGTTTGAGGCTGTTGGTATAGTTTTGAACCCCATTGCCCATACGCTCCCGCCAAGCTTTTTCAACACGTACATTGTTCAGACCTTTTTCTAATTTGCTATTTTGAACAAATGAGGCGAGAACATCTCCAATTTTTTGATGGTCCTTGTGGCGTTTACTCATTGTCTCAAATCTAAGGGTTTATAGCTTTTATAATTATAGATAAAGCCTCTTTTGTTTTTTAAAACAAGTTTTTCTGTACTGGCTAGCAAAACTTCTTCACTGAATTTTGTCGCGTTATCAATATAATTCAAAAGTAAGGTATTGTTTTGGATTTTTATTTCAAAATTTAGAACATCTTTGGAAGTTTCGAAAGTTCCGTTAAAATTTGGTTTTAATTTTTTTCTAAACCCCCTTGATCCCTTATTAATTTTAAAATAATCAATACCAGGGCTTATTTTAAAGGTTTTGATTAGTTTATCATCCTTGTAAACACTTTCAATTTCCCAATAGCCTTCAATAGAATCTATTTGATAATTCGGGTTGGATTTACAGCCAATAATAGCACACAAGCAGATATGAACAAACAGTTTTTTCACAATTTAAAAATCTCATAGGATTGATGAACATTTTGAACTGCTTTTTCGGTGCGATCCGCATGGGTATCCGATATAAATAACTGTCCGAAGTCAGTATCGTTTACCATTTCAATTATCCGTCGTACTCGTTGAGCATCCAATTTGTCAAAAATATCATCTAAGAGTAAAATTGGGGTATTTCCACTTTGTGCTTTCAGTACTTCAAATTGCGCCAATTTCAAAGCAATTAAGAATGATTTTTGCTGCCCCTGGCTGCCAAACTTTTTTATTGGGTAGCTCTCAATTTGAAAATCGATATCGTCTTTGTGAATTCCAACACTGGTATATTGTAAAACACGATCTTTATCAAAGCTCTTTTTTAGAAGACTCGATAGAGAATTATTGTAGAGTTGGCTTTTGTAATGCAGGCTTACGGATTCATTGTCATTACTAATGGCCTGATATTGCCTTAAAAAAGTAGGAGTAAACATTTCAATAAAAGTCTGTCTTTTTTTATAAATCTCAACGCCTAAATCAATCATTTGATTATTGTAAATTTCAATGCTATCAGGGTCAATTCTACGCGTTGAGGCAAAATGTTTCAATAGGGCGTTTCTCTGCCCTAAAACTCTGTTGTATTGGATCAGATGATCGAGATAAATTTTATCACTTTGAGAAATTACCCCATCGATAAACTTTCGTCTTAGATCACTGCCTTCAGTAATCAGGTCCCGATCTGCAGGTGAGATAATGACTAGTGGTAAGAAGCCAATGTGATCACTGAAGCGTTTATAGGCTTTGCCATTGCGTTTGATTACTTTTTTTTGGCCTTTTTTGAGTGAAACAACTATTTTTTCTTCTTTTTCTTTTTTTAAATAGTGGCCATTAACTGCGAAAAATTCAGCCCCGTGTTTGATGTTTTGAGATGTGATTGGGTTGAAATAGCTCTTTCCGAACGACAAGTGATAAATGGCGTCTAAGACATTGGTTTTACCCACGCCGTTGGGTCCTACAAAACAATTTATATTTTGGTTAAATTCGAATGTTTGCTGTTCGAAATTTTTGTAATTTGTTAGATTTATTGTTTTTAGGTGCATTTATAAAAGCAAATTGAATGCCAGTAAATTGTCTTGGTTAGTCGGGGTAATCATGATGCAAATTATTGAAAAATAACAAATAAAGTAGTATTTTTTTTAGAATAATATTATATTTTTGCTCCTCAGAATTCATAATACAATGGCAACATATAAAAAGCGTGGCAGCAAGCCCAAAACAAAAATTGACAAGCAACAGTCAATAGAGGAAAACTCTACCACTGCAGAAGTTTTTAACACTTTGGACGAAGGTGCATCAAAAACCGAGCAATGGGTCGTCACAAATCAAAAGTATATATTTACCATTGTTGGTCTGGCTGCGGTTTTAATTTTAGGGTTTTTATCCTACGACATGATAGTTCAACAACCCAAAGAGCGCCAAGCTATGAACGATATGCATACGGCTCAAACCTATTTTGATCAGGCGGTCTCTGCAACTGAAAAAGACTCTTTGTATACACTATCTCTAAATGGAGACGATAATAAATTCGGTATGTTATACATCGCAGATACTTATGCAGGCACAAAAGCTGGGAATTTGGCCAATTACTACGCCGGAATGGCCTACATGAACATGAAGGATTACGCCAATGCTATTGAATATCTGAACAACTTTAGTTCTGACGATGATGTCTTGGGACCCATCGCTAAAGGCGGTATTGGAGACGCTTTTGTTCAATTGGAACAATTAGAAGATGCTTACGACTATTATGTTCAAGCTTCGCAATTAAAAAACAATAATTACACCACTCCTACATACCTTTACAAAGCGGGTGTGATAGGTCTTAAAATTGGTGAAAATAAAAAGGCACTTAATTTTTTTGAATCCATTAAGGCTGATTTTCCAGAAAGCACAGAAGCTAAAAACATTGATGTTTTCATCGGAAAGGCACGGGCTTTGATCAAATAATTTTTCATGGCAACTCATCGCAATAATCTTTCAAATTACGATTACACCTCCATTGCTGATGCAACGGATTACAAAATTGCTGTTGTCATTTCCGAGTGGAATTCACAAGTTACCAAGTGTCTTTTAGAAGGGGTTCTACACACCCTAAAAAATTTTGGTGTTCATTCAAATAATATCGTGGTCCAATATGTTCCTGGAAGTTTTGAATTGATTTTTGGTGCAAAAAAACTACAAACCACAGCAGTAGATGCAGTTATTGCTGTGGGTTGTATCATTCAAGGGGAGACCAAACATTTCGATTATGTATGTCAAGGAGTAACTCAAGGGATTAAGGATTTAAATGTACTTTATGATACTCCAGTTATTTTTTGTGTACTAACGGACAGCAACCTTCAGCAATCATTGGATAGAAGTGGCGGTAAGTACGGAAATAAAGGAGTTGAAGCTGCTGTAACCGCTTTGAAAATGGTGGCTCTAAATAAAAGTCTTTAAGCACTGTTCACAAATTTCTGATTTCAAGCTTTATTTCTGGTCAAATTTTAAGTATTTTTGATTTAAAAGTACCCTAAACTGTATTTCAAACGGAGTCAAACCAAAGCCAATGTCTCTATTCAAATTCAAGAGAACTCGCAGGTTTAAGACTGTATCTCTGTCATGGTTTTAGCAGTTTTAATTTTGATTGGTATTTGTTTGTTGGATTTTAAGTACCGCTTGTAGATGGGATTATTTAAACTCAAAAAAAATAAAAGATTCAATTATGAACCGCGCTTTTACAAGGGCAGAGCCAATCCGTTTGAAATCAAACACAAATTTGATGAGCAGCGGGTAACAATTGAAAAAACAAACTTTAAAACGACCTTAAAAACAGCCTTGAATGACCTCAAAAAAAAGGACCAAAAATCTACTAATATTATTTTTATTATCGCCGTCGCATTGAGCTTTATTTTCTTGTGGATTATTGATTTTGATTTAACTATTTTTTTTAATTAATGTCTGATATTATTCAACTTTTACCTGATCATGTTGCCAATCAGATTGCAGCTGGAGAAGTCGTACAACGACCTGCTTCTGTCGTTAAAGAGCTCTTGGAAAACGCCATTGATGCAAATGCCACTCACATAAAACTCTTTATTAAAAATTCGGGCAAAACCCTTATTCAAATCATTGACAACGGCAGGGGGATGAGCGCTGTTGATGCGAGGCTTTGTTTTGAACGACACGCCACATCTAAAATTCAATCTGCCACTGATTTATTCAATCTAACAACCAAAGGGTTTCGTGGGGAAGCGATGGCTAGCATTGCAGCCATTGCCCATGTTAATTTGAAAACAAGACTGAGTGGGGCAACCTTGGGGACTGAAATTAAAATCGAAGGAAGCACCTTAAAATCTGAGACTGTCATACCCACCGCAGAAGGAACCTCTGTTGCAGTAAAGAATTTGTTTTTCAATATCCCTGCCAGACGCAATTTTTTAAAATCTGACCCGGTCGAATTACGGCATATTATGGACGAGTTTCATCGCTTGGCTTTATCACATCCGCAAATCAATTTTTCGATGCATCACAACGGTAATAGTATATTTGATTTGAGATCTGAGACATTCCGTCAGCGAATCATTCATATTTTTGGTTATAAGATGAATGAAAAATTGGTGCCTGTTGATGAAAATACTCAACTTTTAAAAATTTCGGGTTTTGTTGGGAAGCCTGAATTTGCAAAAAAATCTCGTGGTGAACAGTTCTTTTTTGTCAATCAGCGTTTTATAAAAAGCAGTTATTTACACCACGCGCTCTTGGCTGCTTTTGAGGGTCTCTTACCCCCTAATAAATTCCCTAGCTACTTTTTAAGTTTAGAAGTTGACCCCAACAGTATCGACATCAATATACACCCTACCAAAACGGAAATTAAGTTTGATGACGAACCTACTATTTATGCGCTTTTAAGAGCTGCTGTTAAACACAGCTTGGGTCTGTTCAACATTACACCTGCCTTAGATTTTGAACGGGATGCCACCCTCGATACTGCCTATACAACCCATCAAAACATCACCACAAGCCCAAAGGTGGAAGTGGATCCTTCATTTAATCCTTTCAGATCTCAATTATCCACGCCCAAAAAAGATACAGCAGCTTGGGATAGCCTGTATGTTGGATTGGAATCTAAATCTAATTCAGATATTGAAACTTTTAGTGAAGCTCAATTTGAAACTGATGCCATACAATCAAGCATCTTTGAAAAAGAGATTATCAAAAGCCCCCAGAACACTTTTCAGATTCAGAACAAATATATTGTTAGTACCATTAAATCAGGATTGATAGTGATTGATCAAAATCGTGCTCACGAGCGTATTTTATATGAAGATTATTTACGCCATATTACTTTGAAAGCACCGGTAAGTCAACAGCTGTTATTTCCCTTACGCCTGTCACTTTCAACCGATGAATTGGCGGTTGTTAAAAATATTGAGCCACAACTTGTTCAGGCAGGTTTTGTTTTTTCAGCTTTTGAAGCCGATGCATTGTCCTTGGCCGCCCTACCAATTGGGGTTCAAGATTCCGCTGTTTCTGATGTTTTTGATCAATTGATTAGTGATGTTCAAAATGAAGTACCAGACTTTAATTTTAGCCAAAGTGATTTACTGGCCAAATCCATTGCCAAAAGTATGGCTACAAAAAATGGAAAAAAATTAAGCGTTCCAGAGCAGGAGTTTATTTTAAATTCACTTTTTGCTTGTGTAGAACCAT
>JAYYCW010000026.1:0-8697 GCA_036161535.1 Bacteroidota bacterium
AATACTGAACATACAGCAGGTCCCAGTCAAATTCTATATCGAAAGCCATATCGAACTTAAGGAAGGGTTCTGTGATATCGGTCAAATCATAACAGGGAGAATAAAGATAAGTTTTGGTGTTGTCTGAGTAGTCTCCGTTTAAGTTTGTAGCATAGACTTGGGTTCCTGAAGCTGCAGAATTTAACTGTTCTCCATTTGGAACTCCTCTTTGCCACAAGGTGCTGTCACCATTGTCTGTAGCAATTAATAATTCATCATCTGCTGCCTCAAAAGTATTTACGGTTTGTGTCTCACCGGATTTGTTAACTCTAAAGTTAATGGTGGCAGTATTATTAGTTGAATAAGTATCATTTTCTATTGTAACGGTTGCAGAAAGCTCGTGCTCTCCAAAAGCTATATCCAATGATTGCAATTCAATGGTTTGCTGGTCCAGTGAGTTGATAATACCAATCCAGGTTTGTGTA
The DNA here is from genome assembly GCA_036161535.1 of Bacteroidota bacterium. Taxonomy (GTDB): domain Bacteria; phylum Bacteroidota; class Bacteroidia; order Flavobacteriales; family Flavobacteriaceae; genus UBA3537. The sequence goes on from JAYYCW010000026.1 coordinate 465, forward strand.
TTTGGAACCTGATTATCGATACTGTAAGAAATTACAACTTCTGTAATGGTATTCTGACCATTATTTTTGACTAAAAGTTGAGGGTTCACAGAACCACAAGAAACGCTTGTAGAAGAGGGGTTTTCAATAGCCAAAAGTTTAATATCGTTGGCTGCCATTGAGGTACTCGCCATTTCACTGCGCCATATACCACGCCCGTAAGTTGAAGCAATTATTTGGTTATCTGGAATATTTATACTTAAATCCCTGACAGAAGTATTGGGAAGGTTTATTTCAAAGGGAAACCAATCACTAGTATTATCATCATAGCGATAGACTCCCAAATTCGTTCCAAGGTATAATACGTTTTCTGGAGTGTCTAGCTGGTGTTTTATAACATTCTTAACAATAGCTGGGAGATTTCCTGTTATATCAGAAAACGAACTTGCTTGATCAAGAGACTGGTAGACTTTACCGGCGGTTCCTCGGGTCGTAACATAAACGATATTATTATTATTATTATTGACCTCAATTGAGGTAATATAATTTGGAAAACTACCTAAATTTGTAAAATTTACACCGTGGTCTGTGCTTTTGTAAAGATTTGAATTGATAGCCACATATATGATATCAGTATCAATAGGGTCTAGCTCTAAAACATCTATATTACTACCAAAATTTGATGAAACGGGTGTGAAACTTCCATTTTCGAATTCGTATAAGCGATTGTATCCTGCAAAAACTTCACTTGCGCTGTTTATTGCTAGCGGGGTAATCCAATTTCCATTGGTGGGTCCACCATAACCTTGTGTTTGTCCCATACCCGAACTTTCACTAACAAAAAGTGTCTGACCAGACTGCATAAAGCCATAATATAAATTGTCGTTATTGGGATCTACTACGCTTTCCATTCCGTCTCCTCCGTGATAATTATTCCATTGATTAAAATATCCAAACCCCCCATTGTCTTGAGTCCCTCCGGCGATTTTATTAGAAGTTTGTTTGGAAACAGACACCCTGTAAAATTGTCCGATGGCCATATTACCCGTCATGTCAGAAAAAGTACTGCCTTGATTTGAAGACCTGAAAAAACCACCATCTGAGCCGACGTACAATTCATTGTTATAAAATTTTAAAAAATGTATGTCCGCGTGCGTGTAGGCCTCATTTCTTTGATACCAGTTATTTAGCTTTACAAAACTGTCGCCTCCATCAATAGATTTCCAAATATTTAAGACTCCTACATACAATTCGTTTTCATTGGTGTCTGATACAGCGAATGCCAAATCAAACCAAGCTTGATTGCTCTCGTAAATATCTGTTGTGTTGCCCATTTTAACAAATGTATTACCATTGTTAGAAGAACGATATATTCCTTCAAATCCGTAGTTGTTATCGCTAACCAATAAGTAAACAAGTTCAGGATTTGCAGGAGTTACATCTAAAACCATTCTTGATGAAACAAAATTTCTTCCAAAAGAATACTCAAGAACAAAAGACTCTCCCTCGTTTGTTGACTTGTAAAAATCAGAAGCTGTAATGGCGTAAACCGTGGAAGAATCTCCAGGTTTTTGTTTAATTCCCTGAAAAGCACCATTTTGAGACAGAGTCCATGTACTACCTCCATCCGAGGTTTTTAACAATCCCCCGTTGGTGGCCGCCCACAAAATATTGGGATCAGTATTGTGTATTTCAAGTTCGTATATTCTTGAAGGGGAATTATTTGGATTCAAACCTGTTTGAATCCAGCTTGCACCAGCGTTGGTAGATTTCCAAACTCCAACGCTGTAGGAATCTCCAGCATCATCATCTCCAGTGGCGATATAAATGATGTTTGGATTGGTGTAGTCAATAGCGATGCTTGAGACGCCAATCTGTGGCAGGTCATCAGACAGGGCTACATAGGTTAGACCACCGTCAGTAGATTTCCAAATACCACCTGCGGGTGCTCCTGCGTACAAAATATCAGGGTTTGTTGGATCTGGGGTTATACAGTTTATTCGCCCCAAGTTGAGGTAAGATGTGGACCGATTCAAAAAATCAGTGGGGCCCACAGACACCCAGTTGCTTTGGTCATTAATTGATTGGTTTGACAGTCTCATTTTTGAGGAACTATTTTTGTTATGCCAAACTTCAGAAAGTTCATTTTGTGTGGGTAAAAAACCTGATTCATCAACATAATTTTGCCAGTAGGCCTCCCAACGCTTAAACAGTTTATAACCACTTCCTTTGGCGTTTTTATCATGAGTTTCCCAATATGAATAAGCCGATTCAACCACTTGGTTGTAGTTGATTTTTTGGTTGGGGTCGGAGGATATACCAAGTTGTTTGACCCATGGAGCATCGTAATTAATCTGAGTATGGCCCAATGCGATAAAAAAGAGCAAAAAATATTTAAAAAAATGGTTCATCGGATAATTGGTTAAATTGGTTTTTAAATTGGTTAAATTCATGTAGTGGAGTCATTGTTCTTGGGTTGGTCAAAGACCTGAGTAAAGTTGAACAGATTTCTCCTGTGTCTTATTGATTTGATGGATAAGATTCGAATATGATGTAAAGATTTTATTCAAAATTTGAATGGAATCCACAATATTGATGATTTTACTATTGTTTATGTAGCAATTTGTTTCTAAAACATTGATTCGCGCACGAATGTTATTTTTATCCAGGGATTCAGGAATGCCATCCTCTAGAGACTTAAAAAGCTGGCTAATGTCTTTTTTTGATTTATTGGCAAAAAATCTAGCACCATTTTTTAGCTTGATAATTTCCATTTTTACAGCCTCAAAACCGCTCCATTGAGCAACAACATTCTCAGCATCGGGATCAACTTCTAACAACGCAACACTAATTTCTGAATTTTCAATTCCCTTTGAAGATTGTAGGTTTTTTTGCAATGTGGCAACATTTTCCGTTTTATTTACAGACTCGCAATTATAGAACAGTGAAAAAAAGCCTATTGATAAAAATAAAAGGTAATGTTTGTCTGGCATTTTTTTTTTGACATCGATTTCGATCACAAAGATGGCAATAAATTGAACAATTTGCTAAAATTTATTGTTAATTTGATGCAAAGTATTTCAATAAATGATGTTTTTTTCAAAAAAAAATGTGAATAAAAATAAAACAAAAATATTAATAATAGGCGCCTTGGGACAAATAGGTAGCGTCCTAACTGCAAATTTGAGTAAAATTTATGGGCACTCCAATGTGATAGCTACAGACATCAGAGAATGTCCGTCAGGAGGTTTTTTTAAAGGGCCTTTTGAAATAACAGATGCTACCAGCTACGATCAATTGTTCAAAACGGTTCAAAAATATTCCGTTGATACAGTCTATCTTTTGGCAGCCCTGCTCAGTGCCAAGGGTGAAAAACAACCAGAACGTGCCTGGCATTTAAACATGAGCTCTTTGTTTAATGTGTTAAACTTGGCTAAAAACGGGCATATCAAACGAATATTTTGGCCATCAAGTATTGCTGTCTTTGGGCCATCCTCTCCCAAACAGATGGTGCCACAAACAACGGTAATGGAACCCACCACAGTATATGGTATGTCAAAATTAGCAGGAGAACGCTGGTGTGAATATTACCAATTAAATCATGGTGTGGATGTGCGTAGCTTGAGATATCCAGGGATTATTGGTTGGGAATCTAAGCCTGGGGGTGGGACCACAGACTATGCTGTTGATATTTTTCACAAAGCTATACAAGGCAAGACCTTCAGTTGTTTTCTCAAACCCAAAACTCAATTGCCCATGCTATACATGGATGACGCCATTTGTGCTACCATTTCGATTATGGACGCCGATAAAAACCAATTGTCTGTTAAATCGTCCTATAATATTGCTGCACTGAGCTTTACACCTGAAGAGCTCTACAGAGAGATTCAGAAAAAAATCACCAATTTTAAAATTGAATACAAGCCAGATTTCAGACAATCTATTGCCGATAGTTGGCCTGGAAGTATTGACGATTCTGTAGCGCGACAAGATTGGGGTTGGCAACCTGCGTTTGATCTTAAAAAAATGACTCAATCAATGCTAGAAAATTTAAGATCCTAATAAAAATCCCATTCGTGTGAATGGGATGATGTGGTACCTCCAGGAATCGAACCAGGGACACACGGATTTTCAGTCCGTTGCTCTACCAACTGAGCTAAGGTACCCCGCACAATGCAGCAGCAAATATAATGCAATTTTAGTATTCCCAAAGTAAATTTTTAAAAAAATGGTTTTGTAAATTAGCAGCCTAAAACATCCTATGAATTTAATTATCGACATCGGAAATTCCAGCGTTAAGCTAGCTGTTTTTAAGGAAAATTCCATGCTTGATTTTAACCGAACTCACATTGGTGATTTAGAGGGGTCTGTCAAAAAAATATTGACATATTATCCAAAAGTCAAACAAATTATATTGGCCTCTGTCACTGCATTTGATCGCTTAGGCTTTTGCAGTATTTTTAATGCCTACAATCCTATTTTTGTTGATTCTGACTTCGACTTTCCTTTTAATAACCTTTACAATTCGACTTCCAAACTTGGGGTGGACCGATTGGCTTTGGTTTCAGCAGCTGTTTTTAAATATCCGGAGCAAAACGTTTTGGTCATTGATGCTGGCAGTTGCATCACTTATGATTTCGTGGACACAAAAGCCGATTATCATGGTGGTGCCATATCACCAGGTCTAAAAATGCGCTATAAAGCGCTACACCATCAAACAGATCGCTTGCCTTTACTTGCCCCTAATTTGCCCAATCAAATAATTGGGAATTCAACAGAGGAATCGATTCACTCTGGAGTTGTGGGGGGTGTTGTTAAAGAAATTGAAGGTATTGTATCTTCTTATCGCTCCAATTTTCCCAATTTAACAGTGATTTTGACAGGAGGAGATGCTAATTTCTTGTGTAAGCAATTTAAAATTAGCATATTTGTTCTCTCAAATTTTCTTCTGGATGGGCTTAACTTTTTATTGGAAATGAACTCAAACAAATGACTAAAAAGTTATTGATCTGTGCCTTTGTTGCAGTTTCAACCATTTCGATTGCTCAGCAAGGGACAAATTCACCCTACTCATTTTATGGTCTGGGAAGCCTGAAATTCAAGGGAACTGTGGAAAACCAATCCATGGGGGGACTCAGTGTCTATTCTGATAGCATCCATATAAACCTCAAGAACCCAGCGTCTTACGCCGGTACTAATCTTGCTTTTTACAACAATGAATCGCGGCCCGTTAAATTTTCAATTGGCACAAATTTTTCCTCTACCACTCTTGAGACAACTACTGCTTCTGACAAATATGGCAGTTCTTCGATCAGTTATCTAGCAGTTGCACTACCCATCAAGAAATTCGGAATTGGATTTGGGCTTCTACCTTACACATCTGTCGGCTATAAATTGCAGTCCTTAAATGATGACGATTTGCTTCAATATCGTTACAGAGGGGAGGGGGGACTAAACAGAACTTTTTTTGGTCTTGGATATCAATTGTCTAAAAATTTAAAAATTGGTTTGGATGTACAATATAATTTTGGCAGCATAATAAATACGAGTATTGCATTTGGTTATACAGATCAAGGCCTGCCCTTACAATATCAAAGTCGTGAAGAAAAGCGTTCAGAGTTGGGAGGTTTTTCCTATAATTTTGGTCTTATATATAAAAAAAATATTGGTAAGTCGTTTGAAATGATGTTTGCTGCCACCCACAGCTCTGAAGCGAATCTAGACTCAGAAAATCAGAGCGAATTTGCAACCATAACAATTGACTCTAACGAAACGGAGTTCGTCCAATCTTCTACAGATGTAGATCTAGCAGCGCAAAATCTTTTAAACACAAATCTTGTAATGCCTTCCAAAACCAATGTGGGGATCGGTATAGGAAAACCTAGAAAATGGTTTTTAGGGCTGGACTATAACTTTCTTGAAGCCTCAAATTTCACAAATCGTTTTGTTGAGATTGACAATGCGAATTTTGAAAATGCCTCCTCTTTATCTATTGGAGGGTTTTTTATACCAAAATACGATTCTTTCAATAAATACTGGAAACGCATTGTTTATAGACTAGGGCTTCGTTTAGAACAAACAGGATTGGTTGTTAATAATGAATCCATTGAAGAATTTGGCATATCTTTTGGAGTGGGTGTTCCAGTGGGTCGCTTATTTTCCAATGCAAACATAGGATTTGAGTGGGGACAAAGAGGAACTTCCGCTGCCAATCTGGTGAATGAAAGCTTTTACTGTATAAATATCAGCCTTTCACTCAATGACCGTTGGTTTGAAAAGCGGAAGTTTAATTAAGAGTTTTGAAAAATTAAATCAAAAATGAAAATTAGAATTACATTTATTATCGCATTTCTGTCTGTGAGCATGACAAATATTTTTGGCCAGAATCAAGAAGATATACAAACTCTTTCTATATGCAGTGAGTATGTCAAATCTAAAAATTACGACGCGGCTTATGCGCCATTCATGGAGTTGAGACAAAGAAACCCAAGATTTAACAAGGCTATTTTTGTTTATGGAGAACGCATTTTAAAAGATAAAATTAAAAAGAGCAATGGGGAGCAGAAAGTTAGTTTTGTAAAGGACATGTTAAAACTTTGGGAGGAGCGCGCTCAATTTTTTCCTTCCTTGACTCCGGTGGGTGCATATAAAGCCAAAGCCTGTCAATTGCAATACGACAATAGAAAAGAACTTGAACTAAGCAAAAGCCAACTGTATGCCTCTTTTAGCGAGGCTTATAAAGCTGATGCCAAAACATTTACAAATCCCAAAAGTTTGTACACCTATTTTTCATTGGTAGTCGATATGTATGATGCAGGGAATGTGATGGCACAGCAGCTTTTTAATACTTATGAAATTATCACAGAAAAGGTAGAAAGTGAAGTCAAAAATTTTACCAACAAAAGGAATTCATTTTTAGATGAGGAAGGCCAACCCAAAGAACTTTCCAAGGTTGACAATTCGAGGTTAAAATCCTACAATAGTTATTTAAAAGCTTATGCTCAGATCTCCTCTAGTATTGACACAAAACTTGGAAGTCGAGCTAATTGTGAAAACTTGATTCCACTATATCAAAGAGATTTCGAGACTTTTAAAAATGATGGTCTTTGGTTGCAGCGTGCCATGAATCGAATGTATGCAAAGGGATGTAATGACGATCCTTTGTTTGTGACGATCGTGGAACAAAAAAATAATTTGGAGCCCAACGCAGACACCTCTTTTTATTTAGGATTGTTAAAAGAAAAGGTAGGTCAAACAAATGAGGCTCTTAAGTTTTATAATCAAGCGGTGAATCTTGAGACAGATAATTTTGCCAAGGCAAAAATTTTATTTAAAATCGCTACCAATTTCAAGTCCAAATCCCGTTACTCTCAAGCACGTTCTTACTATCAAAAAGCACTGCAATACAACGCCAGTATGGGAAGAGCCTATTTAGCCATAGCGGCAATGTACGCAAAAAGTGCCAACAGTTGCGGAACTGATAATTTTTCTAAAAGAGCGGTCTATTGGTTGGCAGCTAAAGAAGCGGCAAAAGCCATTAGAGTGGATTCTAATATGAAAAAAAATGCTGCTAAATCCATCGCAAACTTCAAAGCCAAGGCCCCTCAAAAAAGTGAAATTTTCTCATCCGGAAGAGCAGGCGAAACCATAAATGTTGGCTGTTGGATTCAACGCAGTGTGACTGTACCTAACCTCAAATGAAACGAAAGTTCAATATTTTATTAAAAGTCAGTCTTTTCTTTGGGTTAATATTCGTTTTTGGTTCATGTTCTAAAAGACTTGAGAAAATTCAAAATTCAACTACATCAAGTTTTAGACCTATGTCGGTGGCTCAAAATATCAATACCAAATACACGGATTCAGGACGACTGACCACCTTTCTGCTCAGTCCTAAAATGGTTAATTTTTCAAATCAAGAATTTCCATATTACGACTTTCCTGATGGAATCAATCTGACTCTTTACGACCGCAGTAATAAATCAAGCACAGTTAAATCAAAGCATGCGATTGTTTACAATGAGACCGATCTCATAGATTTAAGAGGCGATGTTGTCTTAATCACTTCTAACAATGACACTCTTTTTACAGATCAGTTGTATTACGACCAAAAGATAAAGTGGTTGTTTACGGACTTTCCTGTAAAATTTAGAACCAAAGACTACCTTACAAATGGTAATGGTTTTGATGCCAATCAAGATTTTACAAATGCTCAAGTTTTGGAAGTTACAGGGCGTATTTACATTGAAGAATAATA